>NZ_JBLWIT010000149.1:0-27722 GCF_048381435.1 Rhodococcus mengyinensis
CGCGATCGCGTACCTCGGCCAGGACGCCCCCGACCTGCTGCCGCTGCGTGCCGGGGATGTCCTCGTCGTGAACGCCTCGCGGGCCGCGGTGCGCGCGCACGCCACCTCCCCGGCCGCGCTCGCGCACTACGTGGCCGCCGGGGTGCGGGTGCTGTCGTCACCGAACCTGCACGCAGGCGTGATCGCCACCGCCAGGTGGGCGGTCATCGGCTCCGCAGGCGCCTCCCACAGCTCCACCATCTCGGATGAGGCCATCGTCGTCACCGATGATCCTGAGGTCGTGGCCGCCGTCCGGGCCTTCATCGACGGTATCGACGAGATCACCGAGGTCGACCAGGTGTTCCTCGACAACGCCACCGCCATCTGGCAGATCGGCCGGGCCGTACCCCTGCCCGGAATCGGCGACCGCAACCGGCGTGCCGAACCCGACTTCCTCCCCACCCCGGTGACCCGGATGTTCCTGTGGCACATCACCCATTACCAACCCGGCCCCGCGGAAGAACACGAGCGCGCAGCCCAGACCAGCGCCCGCCGTACGTCTGCGGGTCCGGCGGCGAAGTATCAGCTCGAATGGTTCCGTATCGACGCCCCCGCCGGCCGCGGCCGTGGCCGGCTCCAGCGGGGTGACGTCCTGTTGCAGGTCACCGCCGACAACGAATGGCTCTACTCGCCGGCGGTCGTGGACTCCGACCCGATCGCGATCCCCCGCACCCGCACAGCGGTGGCGTACCACCTGCGTACGCGGGTCGACCTGGAGCCGATCGCGGTGCCCGACGCGGAAGTACGGCTCGCCGATGCCGGGCACCCGGGTCCCCGGCTGCGCACCGACCACCGCATCGTCTCCGCCAGCCTGCGGGCCGCGCTGCTCCGACTCTGGAACCTGTGACCCGATCCGCACGTTTCAGGCGTGACCCGTGACTACGACATGTCCGCCCGCAGGCGACGGTGCACCGAGATCGCCGCGGGCACGGGCTGGAGTGATCAGGCCAACGCCAGGACTGGGAGGGCGCTTCCCTGCACCGGGGGCGGCCACGGATCTCGGCGGCCGGTGCGCGAGCGCGGAATGGTCCTGCGCGCTGTCGATCAGCCTCTGGGTTCCACCAGTTGTCACGACCTGCGCAGGTTGCCATCGGACACGCGTCGACTTCCGTGACAGATCGTCAAAGAGGCGGACATACTTTGACTTATCGACTACCAGGCAACACGTGACGGCTTTTCTGAGGATGTGATCTCGATGCGAGCACGGCGACCGGCGGCCTCACCTCTGCAGCTCTACGCCGAGTTTCGTCGCCGTCACCCCACACTCGTGATGCCCGCCGACTACGTCACCGAATGCGGCTTCCGACTGGGACGTTGGCAGGACCGCCAGCGAGTGGCCCGTATGCTCGGCACCCTGCCGCCGCAACGCATTACGCAACTCGATGCGATCGGCTTCGTGTGGACCGACGACAGCGCGCCGCTCCCTGCCGTGCCACCGGCCGAGGGTAAGCGGCGACGGATGCTCACCGAAATCGCCGCCTACCGCGAAGAACACGGCGATGCACTCGTCCCCGCAAACTATGTCACCGCCGATGGTGAGCAGGTGGGCCAGTGGCTCTACCGGGCAGTGAAAAAGTGGCGAGCCAACGCACTGCCGGACAACGAGCGGCGCCCCCTAGCAGTCCTCGGGGTGTCCCCCGGGCCGCGCCCACGGGGACCGCGACTCTCAACACACCCGATGCGATAGCCATCACCACCTGTCCCTCAGACAGATCGACATTCGCGCTCTATGAGGCGGACAGGGGTAGCGCCCATCCCCGTCGACCACACCCACGACGAGGCGCAGGACACAGCGTCCGGACTGATAGCCGTGCACAGGCTCGAGCGCTCGGCGAGGTGAAGGACTGTCAGCTCCAGTCGATGTGGACGAAATGAATCAGAACCCCTCCGCCGCACCCCGGGACCACCACCGACCAACCCCACGCCGGCCGCGTATGCCGTCGGCACCCAGCCAGAGACGCACTCGCTGAACCACACGCATCTGCACTCGTGTGTCAGCACGCACTTCGACACGCCCGCCGCCACGCACAGCTTCACGCACATCAACACGCACAGCTTCACGCACATCAACACGCAGCGCTTCACGTATATCAACACGGATCACTACACGTATATCGACCCGCACAGATATCGCGGTCAGGGATACGCGTGATGGCCGCATGGGAATCGGGAAGTACCCGGTCCCCGGCGCACCCGGTGCCGGGGACCGCCGGCCGAACGGGTCCGTCCGGACCCGTCCAGCCGTCAGTTCCCGTCAGTCCGCGCCGTACAGTTCGGCGGTGTAGTGGACCGTTCCCCTTCGCTGTGCTTCGTCCCAGTCGACCCCCATCACGTCGGCCAGATGGTGCAGATCACCGAGGAAGTCCCCGAAGACCGTCATGGCCTCCTCCCGATCGGTATTGCATGTACGGGCATAGCTGATCAACCCATCGCCTGCCCGCAGCGCGCGGACGCCGTTGTCGTGGACCTGAGAACCCCCGTCGTAGGTGAAGTTCGGTCGGGTCCGCCCCGCGAATGCGACCGCCAGCTGGGCTGGCGAGTCGACGTCCGGCAGCCGTTCGGCGCGGAACTCGGTCATGATTTCATCGGGCATTGCCCAAATCGCCTTTCGTTGTGATGGGTTGCTACACAGCGGGAGTGCGGTGCAGCGCGGCCAACAGGGCGGCATGGGTGGCGTGCGCGGTCGAGGGTTCGGTGTAGGCGAGTACGTCGGCGCTCGCGTCATCGATGACGACGCTCATGTGGGCGCGGTGGCGGGAGAGCATCACGCAGGCGCGGCCCGGATCGAGGCTGAATGGCTCGGCGGTGCGGTATCCGGCCAGCGGATGCAGCACCACCACAGCGGCACGCTCGAGCCCCTGCAGCGAGTTGGCCGTGCCGACCAGCACGTCCGGGTGATCGGACAGCAGGGCGCGGATCGCCGCCGCCTGCGTCACGTGGGGAACCACCACCGCGATATCGGCGGCGCTCATCGGTCGCCGGTCCTCGGCGGTGACCCGCACGGCGTCAAGCAATTCGCGCGCCCGCTGTGCGCACGCGGTCACCAGCGCCGGATCGGACGGGCCGCCGCAGACCGTGACCGGGCGGTGCGCCAGCTCGGGCACGACTTCGCCTGCGTCGGTCAGGTGCTCCGGGGGTCGGCGGGAGGTGAACGGCAGGTCGGGGTAGAACATCGGCCCGATCAGGGCGGTGGTGCCGGGTCCGAGTCGCCAGGTGTGGCGCAGCCGGACCACGCCCACCGCGTCGCCGTGTGCGGCTTGCAGCGCGATCGGTCCCGGCAGGTTCGGGGCGGTATCGCTGCCGTCCCATCGAGACACGTCGCCGGTCACCACCGGATCGATCTGACCGGGATCGCCGACGCAGACCACCTGCCTGGCCATGGCGCCGAGTGCGCCCAGATCGGCGTAGGTGCATTGCCAGGATTCGTCGACCACGAGCACGTCGGCCGCGACGCGGTCGGGGTCCGAGAACAGCCATCGGGCGGTCGTGCCGATCAGGATCGCACCCCCGTCAGCGGGCCACCGCACCTTCTGTCCTGACACCGTGGGCGTCTGTCCGCTGTCGGGTTTCGGCGGTTTCGCTTTCCACATCAGTGCAGCGCGATCGGTGAGGGTTCCCAGGCGCCGCGCAATCTCCACTGCCTGTTCGCGGGTCTGGGCCGCGATGCCGACACGCAGATCCGCGCGGTGTGCCAATGCTGCCGCGAGAAGGGCGACCAGTCGGGTCTTGCCTGCACCGGGTGGCGACGGGACGACAACGGCGGGATCACCCGACCACACCGAGAACAGCACACGTGCGGTGATCGGATCGGACATGATCTGCGATCCCGGCCACTGCGTGAGTGGTGGCGCGCTCGGCCTGGGTGTCGGTGCGTTCGCCGGTGCCGGGTTGGGGTTTTCGGGTCGGGGGGCGAGGATGCGCATGACGGTGCAAACCTTTCACGAAAGGTGTTGTGAATAAAGTTGCTTTGGGTGGCAGTGCAGGCTGACGGGGCTAGCCCTCCGCGCCTGCGATCAGCACGTCGAGGGGAACCTCACGCCGCGCAGCGACCGGCGTTTGGCCGGTGGAGAGCCAGGAACGGCGGGCACGGTAGAGCCGCCAGTATCGGCCCCGACCCGCGCGCATCGTCTGCGGGGACGGCGGCTGCGGCATCACGCACACCCGTGCTCCCGGTGTGGGGGCGTGTGCGCCGACCGTGCCGAGACCGAGGACCAGCTTTCCCTCCACGACCTGTGCCGAGGTGACCTCGGCGCAGAACCGCTCGAAGGGTGTGTCCGCTGGGGTGCCCATCCAGCCGGTGACCTCGGATCCGACGCGCAGCCGTGAATCGAGCCGCTCGCAGGTCACCGACAGCGATACGCCCCGCCGACGCGTGCCTGTCGGCGGCGGGGTCACCGATGCCACCCCGACCGCCACGTGCCCGGTATGGACTGCGCGTTGCCGCCAGAGCGGATCACCGAGCAGGGCGGCAGCTTTCAAGTCGGCGGCATCGCATCGGGTGCGCAGTCCCATGGCGGCGCTGGCGGTGTTGTCCGGGCGCGACCAATCGTGCCCGGCTGTCGCTGCCGATAGCGCGCGGTCCCACGAATAGCGGTCGTCCTCGTGGATCGGCGCAAGTAGTGGCAGCAGCGGTCCGCCGCTGATCTTCGCGGCCCACTCGTGCAAGCCGCTGACGCTGTCATCGCAGATGCCGAACCACTGCCGCCACGTGGTCGCCGACCGTTCGGCCTCCGGGGTGGTGCCGAGGACGTACCGCGCCGACGACGCGGCCACAAGACTCACCACCGCCGAGGTGCCGGGATGGTCTGCCCGATCCGCCCACCACGCCACCATGGCCGCCGCGCCGGCCACCTGCGGGTCCGGGTGGTGTGCGTGCGCCCGCGCCAGCGTCACCAGGGCAGCCAGGGTGCCGGTGTCGTCGGTGAGCAACGGTGCCGGGTCGCAGCGCCCCACGATGGTTCCGCCGTGTGCGGCCAGCAGTCCCAGGGCATCCACGTCGCGGGCACGTTCCTCGCGTCCGCCGAACCCGGCCACTGCCACGGTGACGCTGCCACCACGGGCGACCGCACGCACCGCCAGCGCCGCCGGGGACGGCACGAACGTGGTGTGCGTGAGCCGAGCGACCGGCGACCGGGTTTCGGCGGCATAGAGCCGCTGAGCGAGGTCGAACCATTCCACGCTCATGCCGCTCCCCTTCCCTCGCCGCTCCCTTGCACCGGATTCGCCGCGCAGCGCCAACCGGCGCGCAGAGCCGCCGCCGCCGCATCGGTCGCCGTACCTGCCACCACCGCCGCGACCTGGTGGGCGGTGATCCCGGTACCGGCCAACACCCGGTCGGCGTAGCGGACCAGGTCGCCGCTTCCTGCCGTGCTCATGCGCGTGCTCCCGCGCCGACCGGCACGTACACCGTCGACGCCCACGACGGTGTACGCCCCGCCGCCGTGTCACTGCCGATCACCGCGCACACCAGATGCGACCGCGACGGGCGATCCGGCCACGGCGTGTCCCCGTCCGTCAGGACGATCACCACATGCGGCTGCGGACGCGCAGCATTGGCCGCCTCGATACCCACCCGCATGTCGGTGCCGCCGCCGCCGATCAGTGTCACGTCCGCGATGGACCGAACCGGCTGCGCCGTGGTGCTCGACGCATCACAGGCCAGAATCCGCACCCGATCACGTGCCACACCGCCAGCCCGCAGCACCCCGGCGACCTCACTCATCGCCGCATCCAGATCGTCTGCCGACATCGATCCCGACGTGTCGACCACAATCGAGACCGTGATCGACGGGCCGCGCATCGCCGGAGCGACGATGCCCGGGATCCCGCGCCGCGACGGTCGCGAATATGTGTAGTTCGTCCGCCCCGCCTGATCCGCCACGACGCGCCGGATCACCGCCCGCAACAACCGATCCCATGCCACCGTCGGCGGTGCCAGTACCTCACCGGCCCACCGCGCCAACCCGGCCGGGGCGCTCCCCCGCCCCTTTCCCGAAGACTCCCGGACGGCCTGCGCGACATACCGCCGCACCAGGTCGGCCTCCGCGCCGTCGAGACCTTCGGTGACCTCACTCCCGGCCGCACCCAACTCGCCGGGCACGGCAGGGCACCCCGCACCGGACCCGCACCCCGGATCACCATCGCCATCTGCGCTCGGAGATGAAGGGGCAGACGGATCTACCAGATTCGTGTAGTAGTCCTCCGCAATGCCTCCCGATGCGCACCCGAACGACTCCGGGGTGATCACCCCTTCGGGCAGTCCGACCCCGGCCGCGAGAAGGTCATCGTTGATTTCCGCATCGGCGGCGTAGTTCCACGCCAGATGCTGGACCGGCTTCGGCAAGAACTCCGCGCGCGCGGCATGCGCCCGCAGCAAATGCCCAACCTCGTGTAACAGGACCGCACCCGCCACCGGGACCGGCCACGCGTTCGCACCGACCAGCAACGCCGGATCGAGATACAACCGCCACTGCGCATCCACCGCGAACGTGCCCAGCCCCGGCGCAGCCACCGGCTGCGCCGCGAACAACGCCCGCATGAAGTACGGCATCTGTTCGGCAGAGACCAACCGGGCCAACCGAAACGCGCGCAACTCGTCCGGTTCGAGTACCCGCACCGCGCTCACGCCGCCTCACCGACCAGACCCGCAGCCACCAACATCGGGGAGAACCGTTTCGCCGCAGCCGGAACCACAGCCTTGGCGGGCCGCGCCTTCGCCAACGTCCGCGCCGCAGCACCCGCCACATCAGGTGCACCCGCTTCCGCAGCCGCAATCAACGGCCCCCACGCGCTGCGCCACGCCTCGACGGTGCCCCGCCCCGCAGCCCACGCCGTCACACCCGACAGAACTGCCCACACCAGGTCCGGACGAGACTGCCAGTCGAACGCCGTTTCCGGATTCTCGATCACCGCCACCGGGTCCGGCAGATCGGAATTCCTGCGCCATTCCAGGAACTCGACACCGGTCCCCTCACCGATCAGCCCGAACACCGCCGCATTGATCGCCGCGTTATCGTCATCACGCAGATGCGGCAACACCGCCGCCAACATCGCCCACGTGCGTCGCGACGGCCACGCTCCCCCGGTCTGCGCCGCCGACGACGGGAACGCGTCCAACGCTTCCGGGTTCCGCTGGACATATCCGGTGATCGAACTACGCACCAGCGCCATGCGCTGTTCGTCCGTCGCCACCGCACGCGAGGCGGGCGGCGACGCCCACCCCGTCGCCATACCGTCCAACCACTCATCCACAGACGGAGTGAACTCCACATGACAGAACCGATTCGCCAATGGCGCTTCCAGTTCGTACCCACCGGCAGCACAATCGGGAGGATTCGCACCCGCAATCACCCGCGTTCCCTTCGGCAATTGCAAATCACCGACCTTCAGGTCCAACGCGACCGCGAGCATCGCCGCCTGCACCGCAGGCGGACTCGTCGTCAACTCGTCCAGAAACAGATAGCCACCACCCTCGGCGTGAATGCGCTTCGCCCAGTCCGGAGCCTCCAACGTCACCCCGCGCTCACGCACCACCGGCAGGCCAGCGAAGTCGGCCGGTTCCCGCAACGACCCGAGGACCGTCTCGCACAGCACCCCGTCCGACGCCGCCAACCCCCGCACCAGACTCGACTTACCCATACCCGGACCCGAGATCAACAACGACGGAACACCGGCCCGCCCATTCGCATCCAACACCGTCACAGTAGTCGCCAAATCAGCCACAGAAAATCCTCCATAGTCGAGCGAGTTGGTCAGTCTCGCTACCGAATTAGACTCCTCGAGTATACGGTCCGACCTGCACAAATAGGGGTTCCGCGCTCGTCCTGCGTCCCCGGCGCACCCTGTGCCGGGGACGCAGGACGACACCCACCCGGCACCGCGCGGAAACATCGTCTACGGGCCCCGCGGAGGGATCAAACATCGCCGGCCGCGGCACAGTCCTGTTTTCCGCCACGATCCCGGACGAGCCGTTCGACCGAGGCCTGATCTAAAGCGGTTAGAGGTTGTCGGGGATGAGGTTTACGCTGCCGCTCATGAATCTGATTCAGCGCACCAGTCCTGAAGCGCAGGCGTTCAGTAGTCATGGTTTCAAGATCCCGCGCCCCAGCGGTGAGCACAGCGCCCGCATCTGGCAGGCTGCCGAGACGTTCGGCAAGGACAGCAATGCTGTGTCCGAGGCGATGTTCCACGCGATCGTCGCCCTCGAAGCCGTGGTGGTTGCACTCCGCCGCGCCGCCGGTACGTCTGAGTAACTTCACCGACCTGAACCGAAAGGCACTCACCCATGCTCCCCGGAGTATCCGTGACGTGGGAGGTCCTCCTGACTCCACCCATCCGCGTTCTTGGCCTCGCCGAGTGGGCCCTCATTGGAGGTTCGACAAGGAGCGGACTACTCGGTGAAGAGGTGCGCGGTCAGTCGAGACGCGAGTTCTTCCCGCGTGTCCTCGTCGCCGGGGTGCGAATAGACAGGGTTGATTGGGCGACCGGTGTCGATCAGGTCCTCGCGGGCTGTCTTGACGGCCTCTGCACACTCGCGGAGGGCTTCGGCGAACTCAGCCACGAATACGGCGTCTGTGGAGGGCACCGCCTCCACTGCGGCGTCGGAGAGAGCTTCGAGGTAGCGGACGGTCTGTTCGAGGAGATCACGCATGCGAGGAACGTAGCGCAAACGGAAGAGGCCGTTTCACAAATGAATGGGTGGTGCGGTAGCAGCGGCGTCGCTGGCGACACCGCTGAATCATAGTGAACTGCTTCCGCATCGGGCGTGTCGTGGCGTCGGGCCAAGGCGTGCCGAAGTGATGGTCCGTCGCCATCGCGACGGACTTCCTACAACCGGCCCCGGTCGAGTCCACGGCAACGCTGGATGCACCAATCCTGCCCACATTCGATTGAGTACCAACGCCATCAACCGTGCCAGGCACGGACCCGAGCGACTCTGGTCAGACCACCCAGTCTCACACGCTTCGGTGTTCGCTACACACAGGTACGTACGGCTCGGATCCACTCCCTGTGCGAGGGCGACCACCAACCCCAGAACACCCCCAGCCAACACCGCCCGCGGATGAACACGTCACGCATCGCTCCCCCATTCGCCGGTTCTCCCTTGGAACAGATCCCACCGGCCTCTGGCTCCGGCTGCGTCGGCGGCATCCACACTTCCCGCTCATCCTTACGCGCGAGCAGCAGCGGATGCTCAGGATGCGCGCCTTCGCCCACCGTCTCTCCTGCTCCAGCAACCTCGCTGCGACATACCTGGTTTCCGCCGAATGCGGCGGATTAACGCCCACCGTCCGCGCAGGCCAGCGAAGCTGATCAGCCCGAAGTGACAGCAGGTCAGCCGGGTAAGGCTCAGGTCCCAGAGGTACCGGGTGAGGTCGATCGCTTTGGTGCGCCGCCACCCTTCGGCTTGACTGGTGTGCAAATCTACGGCCATGGCGGTCACCGGTGTCGCTTCGGGTAATGCTTGCGTCGCTCGGCTGCGGTGAGCCCACCCCAGATCCCGAACCGCTCATCATGGGCGAGCGCCTCGGCGAGGCAGGCCTCACGAACCTCGCACCCAGCGCACACCCGCTTCGCGGGGCGGCCGTTCTCCCCCGTTTCGGGGAAGAACGCTTCCGGATCGGTGACTCGGCAGAGCGCGAAGTCTCGCCACTCCGGAGCGTCCCACTCCGTCCTGGGCCGTGTGTCGGTATCGGTCATCTCGCTCATCTCCCTTTTCCCGCAGATGGTGTCTCGGTGTGGCGGACGGTAGCGCCGGACCTGGACAGCTCCACACGAACTCGCACCTCCGGGACACCCCGAAGGTCTAGCGACGAATCCGGGCCAGTCTGATTGGGTTGTCTGTCAATCCGTGGTGGCCTCTCCTGCGAAGTGCGGGTTGTTGTCACTGGGAGGAAGATCCGCAGCGTACGTGGTGAGTGACATCGCGTAATGGAACGTGCTCGACGAACCACCAACCATCATCAGGGCAGGTGGAGTCGCCGCTCTGTCCTAGATCTCTGCCGGTCACAGCCCACGCCAGCCCATTCCGCGTCGCCGACAACAGGACACCGGCCCCACACCGCTACTCTCGATGACGTCGTCCGCGCCACAACCGGCACGCGCATGGAGGCTGACTACGATCCTGTTCACAGGGCGTCCAGTCAGCCAGGGGAAAGGGGAAATGAACGATGATCATCCGCAGAACCACGATTGCTGCCGTGACTGCCTGCACCGCACTGGGACTGGCGCTGTCCGGGTGCGGCAACGGCGACGAACAGGCCTCCGCCACTAGTCAGACCGCCACGTCGGCAGCGATGACCACCACTGGATCTACAACCACGACCGCGGCAACCAACCGGACCACGATCTCGTCGGATAACTCGGACACCATCGGCGGAACCGCCCAGACCATTACCGCACCCGACGTCACGGCCCGCATCGAGGTGAAAGAACCTCAGCTGATCGAAAAGACCTCCATGGGAGAGCCGCGGATACTGATGTTCCCGATCGTGCTCGACGTCGACTCCGGAACCCTGAACGCCACATCGACCAACTGGAAGGTCCACACACTCAGCGGACAGACGATCACCGGCAGTGATTCCTGGGGCAACATCCCCACCGCGATCGGGGACAACGCCCTCGACGGCCACGCCGAGGGGCTCGTCCTGTTCCCCGGAATCGGAGACAAGCTGACCGATGACGTGTCGATCACCGAGGTTGCGCTCTATCCTCCGAACGAGTCGAAAACCCCACTCGCTCGCTGGATGTTGCCCGCACCGGTCGCTGTGCCCGACCTCCCGCGCTCCGAATAGTCGCCGAGGCGCACCACGCGGCGGCTCATCGAGGTAGGTGGAGTTGACGCATTCGGGTCGGGTGCATGTACGGCGGCCGCAGACCGGCCAACCCGAAGCCGGCCGATTCCGGTTCGAGCCGATCGGGAACACAGGCCGGTGGTGTGGTGCGCCCGAGAGTGCCGTCGCTATGCAGGTGCGCCGACGCCCACCGGTCGGCGGCGGGGCAGTGTTCGAACTCCCACCGCAGGACCCGGCCTTCACCATGGGCCCGTTTCTTACCGATGACATCCAGGCCACCCAGGATCGTGGCGACGGCGTCGAGATCTCCGACTCCGCGCCAGGTGACCGTGCGAGTGCTGGTGATCATCAGGGGCATGTAGCGGGACCGGTAACGGCCCTGTCGATCCGAGATCACCGCCGGCAGCGTATGACTGAGTTGCTCGAGCCCGCGGTGATCGGCCCGCGACGCCCAGTGCCGCACCACGGGATCACCGGCCGGGTCCTCGGGGAACGAGCACGTCGCACACCAATGCCAGTCCTCGCCGGCGAGCTCGCATCGCGCCAGTGGCAGCTCGAGATCCGGCGGGGCGCACTCGGGTGTCAGCGCCGGCACATACTCGCCTCGGTCGAGTGCCGCGGCCTTGTGATCGGCCCACAGTTCGGCGGCGAGGATCCCGTCGAGACTGATTCCCCACGGCGTCGCGTGCGCCAGTCCCGACGACAGGTGCGCCCGCACCAGGAACGGTGCCATCTCCTCGGTGCCCGTCATGTCAGCCAGCACAATGCTTCGATGACCTCATCGCGCAGTGGCGTCAGCTCGACGCGCCAGTCCACTGACTGCGGGTCCGGACCGGCCAACACCACCCGATCCGATTCGGCGCGGACCCGCCCGTGACCTATCGCGCTGCGCCCTCCGAGGAATCCGTCACGCGCGAATCTGCCCCACACCTCGGTGAAGAACGAGATTTCGAGTGGGGTGGCCCGGTCCAGCCGCAAGAACGTTTCGAAACGGGTTCCTGCAGGGAGTGTTTCGACCTCGAATCGCATCAGCATCGACGAGCCGGCATCTTTTCCGGCTCCGCCCCCCGCGGAGGATTTGGGGAACGCCCGGCTGTCGGTGTCGTCGAATCGGCTGTAGCTCTCCAGGGAGACCAACTCGAACTGACTCATCAACTGGCCGTCATACGCCCGGGTCATGATCGTCTCGGTCTCACGCACCCGCGGGATGACCTTGCCCACCTTCAGGCAGCCGTCGATCGGTGGCTGACCTCCGCCGTTGCCGCCGAACACCCCGATCGGGGGAACCAGCTCCCGCAGTCGCTGCCGCCGCCGCCCGGTCAGACCGTCGCCGGTGACCTTCGTCAGAGAGCCACCGTTGCGTAGCGCGTGCGCGGCCGAGAGCGGGATCTGCTGTTCGTAGCCGATGACATCGCGGAACAGCTCCTCGGCGATCCTGCGCAACCCGCCGCGCAGGGAGTTCCCGGACACGATCGGCACCAGCACCGGCTTGCCGTCCGGCTGGATCACCGGCTCGCGCCGGAACAGTGTCGTCGTCGTTCCGGAGTCCTCCCCCTTCTGGGAGATCGAGGACAGTGCGGTCAGCTCGACATCCCAGCGCACCGTCGACCTCATCATCTCTTCCTTCCCGCAGTGCGAGCGGCGGCCACGGCTTCGGCGACGATCCGCGTGCGCAGCACGTACGACGTGGGACGCTCACGCAGCAACGTCAGCACCGGCTCGGACTCCTCACGCAGCAACGTCGCCAGCTCCAGCCGTTGGTCGGTGTTCGTCGGTTCCGATTCGAGGGACCGGGAGACCACCGACCACCACCGGTCGAGATCGCCGCCACCGATATAGGTGGCGACCCGAACCCGGTTCGGCAGGTGCTGGGTCCAGTACGTTTCCCGCCGCCGACCAACCCATCCCGAATCCCAGTCGATCCCGTAGTGCAACAACAACAGCAGGCGTTCAGCCGTCGACGCCGGACCCTCGAGCGGCGGCAGCCCCGCCGGTGCGGCCGCGAGCCATCGATCGGTCGGGCTGGTCATTTCGCTGCCTTCGCACTCGCCGACACGGTGGCTCGCAGCGCGAGCTCCCACCACTGCCCGATCTGGCGGTACGGGGCGAGACGATCCCAGTCCGCGAAGACCGCCGGCCACCGCCTGGGGGCGATCGTGGCGAGCACCGGATACGGGGCCGCAGGCTCGGCGAGCATCCGGGCACCGAACCCCAGCGCCCGCAGTCGACGCATCGCTGTCACCGCCACGACATCACGCGACGTCCAGGGCAGGCACATGTCCTCGACCGCAATCCCGCCCCACCGCGCATGCGGCAGGATGTGCTTTCGGCCGGGCCGCAAGGGCACCACCACGGCGGTATCCGGCTCGAGCGGCCGCGACAAGATCCGTTCGAGATCCGCCAGTGTCACTGCCCTCATTGCTGGTCGGGTGGTGACCACATGCATGCTTCTGCGCAGATCCGGGTGCCGGTAGGCCCACGCGCAGGACGTGCACAGCCCACCCTCCGCGGTCGCTTTCCACGAATCGAAACCCGTGAACGTTCGGGAGACCACCTTGGTCACCGCCTCCACCGGAACCGGGAACGCCGCGCATCTCGCACACCGACCCACCCTCGCCACCTCGACTACCTCACGCGTCTTCGTCGACGCGAATGCCGCCGCGACGACGTCCTGCCGGCCCGCCACCTCGCACAGTTTCCCCACACCACACTCCTCACATGCCCAGGCGACTTCAAACCGCCCCTACGACTGGAGGAAGATCCACCGGGCGAACACTGTGTGACAGAAACTGCGAGATCTCGATACCGACCGGACACCGCGAGGAGGACGTGTGGCGGGCAAGCCCGAACCCGACGGCCTGGACCTGAACACTCTCCGGGCACTGCGCCGGCCCCGCCGCGACCTCAGGGCCCTCACCGGGCGCATCGAGCAACACCTCGACGACCACGACGGATACCTCGCCTTCTCCGGCGGCAAGGACTCACTCGTCGCACTCCACCTCACCCTGCAGGTCGAACCGAACATCCCCGTCGTGTTCTTCGACTCCGGCCTCGAGTACCCCGAGACCTACACCTACATCACCGCACTCGCCGACACCTGGAACCTCAACCTCGAACCCCACCGCGCCGACCCACCACTGCTGACCGTCCTCGCACAATCCGGCGAATGGGACCACCAACAGCCCACCCGAGCCACCGGCCAGAAACTGCGCGACATCCTCATCGGAACACCCTCCCGCGCAGCGCACGCAGCCCACGGGCCAGGAGAAATCTGGGGCGTACGCGCCGACGAATCCCCGAAAGGGACCGGACGCTGGTCGCTGTACTACAACGCCCTCAGCAGCCACGTCACACGCGACTGCGCCGGCTGCTGCACCAACACCACCGAGCAACGCCGACACCACGGCGGCCTCATCGACCGAGCCGACGGAACACATGTATTCGGGCCCATATGGGACTGGAGCGTCGATGAGATCTGGGCATACATCGCCCACCACCAGCTACCGGTGAACCCCGTCTACGACAAACTCCGCCAACTCGGCACCCCCGAACAACACCTACGGGTCTCCCACATGATCGACGGCGCCTTCCTCGAACACGGTCGCATCACCCGCCTCCGC
The DNA here is from genome assembly GCF_048381435.1 of Rhodococcus mengyinensis. Taxonomy (NCBI): domain Bacteria; kingdom Bacillati; phylum Actinomycetota; class Actinomycetes; order Mycobacteriales; family Nocardiaceae; genus Rhodococcus; species Rhodococcus mengyinensis. The sequence goes on from NZ_JBLWIT010000149.1 coordinate 14,453, forward strand.
CGCGGATGGTCGGAACTCTTCGAAGAACTCGCCCAGGTCCTCCCCCGGATCCGCGAATTCGTCTGATGGCGAGCGGGTATCACGGGACCGCGACAAGAGAGAAGTTAGCGCGGTGTCGCGTCGCTTGTGGACCTCCGCCGACCCAGCCACAACCAATGTCGCGACTGAGGTTTCCACCGCGACGCTGCGGAGAATCTCGTGATCCCACAGCGGCCGGACTCACGTGTCGTCCCATTCGAGTCCGAGCAGACGCATCGCCCCGGCAAGGTCACCGTCGTCGGGTGCCACCGGCATCTGATCCAATGCGGTGACGTGGGGGCTGACCACCGGGTCACCCGGTCGCTCGTAGACTGCCCACAACCGCAGCCCGTCACCGTGCCGCGAGTCGAACTCGACTCCGGTGATCGGATATCCGTCCGGACCGCCAAGGGTGTTGATCCACTTGGAGATTGCCTGCGTCAACGCCCGCGGGCGGCCGTCCCGAATCGCGGCGCCGTCGAGATCATCGAGTCCGTGCCGGATCGCGGCCGACCGAAACCCGACACGCAGCGTGGCCAGCGTCTCCGGGTGCCCGGGGACCGCGAACCACCCCGTCAGCGCGCCGTGGGCGGCCATGCGAGGCACGCACCACGACCGCGGCACCCGGCCGGGTTCGACAGTGGGGAATGCGGCGGCATCCTCGTCGTCGACGACGATCTCGTCCAGATCCGCGATCACCTGCGCGCTCGGCCGGGCGTAGGCGAGGACCTCCAGGTAGCAGGCCAATCGGCTGGCACCCACATAGAGGGTGCGCCACACACCGTCTGGGTCGTCCCACCGGCCGGTGAACCGGCCGTCGGTGGCGTACACCCACGGTGTCCATTCCCACGGCGACGGCGCGAACCCGACCCGATAGACCTCGCACCCGTGTCGGTGGGCGCACCACATCGACCCTTGCGCCGTGGCGACGAGGGCGTGGTCGACCTGGGTCATCCGACGGCGGCGAACTGCCGGGCCGCGGCGAGGACCTGCGGGCCGACATCGGCGAGTTCCCCCTCGCGCAGCAACAAGGCGGGGGCGCGGTCGTCGAGGATCGGATTCAAACCCTGAAACCAGGCCTGCGCCACCGCCGGGGTGTCGCGGGCGGTGATCAGCCGTGCCGCCCGGTACGCGATCCGCAGCCGTTCCACATCCGAGTCGCTACCGATCGTCCGTGTGCCCTCTGCCCACTGGCGCACTGCACGGGTCTCCTTGACCCGCCCCAGATAGGCGACCAGCTTCGCGCCCAGCAGCTCCCGCAACGCGGTGACCAGCTCGGGTTGGGACATACGGGCGGCCTGGTTGTACGCCTCCAGATCCGGCCGGGGATGTGCTGCGGTCATCACGAACCACCTCCAGATCCCAGGGTAAATCACAATCAGGATCCCAGCAAGGACACCAGCCGAGAGAGCAGACCCCCAAGGAGACTGCTACCGGACCCGCCTCGAACGTGCGGCACGGTGGACTACGCCGGCAAGTGGGAGGTAGTGGCGGGGTCCACAGTGGTGGATGGCGCCGAGGCGCCCTCCGCGATGCCGAGCAGGACGGTGCGGGCGGCCGCTGCGTCGCTGCGGGCTCGGTGTCCGCCATCGAGCCGAATGCTCTTCTCGGCGCCCTCGGCCTGCGATCGCATCCGCATGATGCATCCCCACATCTCGGGGTCGGCGAGGTGCGCGGGGTCGAGACCGTGTCGAGCACAGTCATGGAGAACGCGACCCTTGTCGAACTCACTGTGGTAGCTGAGCGTCACTCGCCCAGTGGTCACCGCAATCAGAGCCTGGTGGACCGTAGACCAGCCAGGTGCGCCAATCAGATCGGCCGGGGCAATTCCATGCACGGCATAAGCGTCCGGGTGGATCGGAACGTCGCCCGGATCGACCAGGGTATCGAGCAGTGGATCCCCGGTCGCGGCGTCCAAAACGCAGATATCGATGATGCTGCCGTCCAAATTGGTCGATTCAACGTCCAGAACCGCTGCCCGGCCGGGGACGAGCATGCCCCGTGCCCACTGCTGTGGAGACGTCTGTGTACTGGTCATGCCACCTCCTTCTCGTGATCATCGTGACGGCACCCTCTGACATGTGGCTCTGACTCCGGCCCCCATGCCGGCCCGGCGAAGTTCCTGGTAGCCCTCGGGCGCCGTCTCCCGACAAGGATCGGGGGAAGGCACCGAGAGGCTGGGGCCACACCACCGGGCTTCCTAGCTGTAGGAATGCTCAGGTTCGCGCTCGCGGGAGATCTGCCCGTCGGTGCTCGGCGGCTGATCGCCTTCCTGCGGTGCAGCAGCATCTGCGACGTCGGTCGTCTCAGTCGCGTCCTTGCTGGCGCCACCACGCGCAGGCTTACTGGAGGTGTTCTTCCGCTTCTTCGGGGCGGTGTATCCCATGGCTGCGAGCTCTTTGGCCGTCCATCCGCCTTCGATCGCGTTCTCGTGGGCCGTCCTGATTGCGTCTACAGCTGCCTCGCGTGCGGAATCGAGTGCGGCTAGCTCTTCCACTGCTTCACCGATGGCCCCGACAAGCGCGACTCGTGTTTCGATTGCCTTCTGTGCCAGTGCTTCCGCATTCTTTCGTGCGGTCTCGATTGCCTTCTTGTGGGCTGCTGGCGTAATGGTCATGTGGCACTGTCTCCTTCGTCTCTGCGGTCGTGCCGCACGTCGCGACACGACTTGTGACCGGTCTGGGTCTATAGTGGCGATCGTATTGTTCCGCTTCGGGATCAAGCACAGGGCACTGTCCCCGATGGCTCGGCTGGGGTCACAGGAAGCGGGCGGGCACCATGTCCGAGCGCACGGCGCTGATCTGGATGAGCTGGCCGGTCTGCGGTGCTTCGAGCATTTTTCCGCCGCCGAGGTAGATCGCGACGTGGTTGGCTCCGTCTGCCTGCCAGTTCCCGAACAGCAGGTCACCAGGCTGGGCCTTGGGACATGGTGATCTGCTGGCCTGCGCGGAACTGTTCCTGTGAGGTGCGGGGCAAGACCTTCGTTCCTCCGGTGCCGATGTAGTAGGCGAAGCGAGTGAGCCCGGAGCAGTCGTAGCCGGCGGTAGCTCCTCCGGTGCCGTCGCCCATAGACGGTCCGGTGAGAAGGCCGCCGCCCCATTGGTAGGGCAATCCGATCGCACGCATCGCCGCTTCGATGACCGCACGCGCGAACTCGAGGTTGCGGGGGAAGCGGGGATCGAAGGTCAGATCGCTGACTGCGGTCGGGGCGAGCATTCCCGTCAGGGAGGGGATGCCGGCCGCAGTGGTGGGTGCTCCGCTGACGACAGGAGGCAAAACTACCGGATCCGTCTCCTGCGGCGGATCCGATGACGGTGTCTGAGCTGCGGGTCCTGCCGGGTGGGTGACACCGCCGGCGGGCCCGGGCTCCGGACTGGGGGCGGGCAGGACCACCTCGGGAATCAGACCGTGCGCCTCGGGCGGGAGCTGTTCCCTGGCCCCTGCAGCGGCATCCTGGACTTCCGGTGGAATGGCGTTTTCGATCTCGGCTTGCCACTCGGCGGGCAACTGCTCCTGCGCCTGCTGTACTGCCCGGGCCGCGTCGTCGAGATAGGGCTGCGGGTCCGGAACATACTGGGCGAGAGCTGGTGCCTGTTCCTGTGCGACCGCCGTGACGCTGTCGGTGATCGCGGGGTCCACTCCGCCGCCCTGGGCAGCTGATGCGCCGGCCACTGCGACGCCGACGATGATCGATGCGAAATCCATGATGTCTCCTTTGCCGTTGGTGTGGCGGCCAAGGGCGGAAGTGCTGTCTCGATGACCGCGAAGGGTGTCGTGCGATCACCGACAGTAGAGAGGGACCTGTACAACTCGGCCGAACTCACAACCGGGGCAACCCCAGTCGGGCAACCACATCGGCCGATAGCGTGTAGAGAATTGGAACAGATGCGGAAGAGCACATAGGGTGGTGGGTACTGAGAATGCACCGGGTGAGTCGGAGGCACACCATCTTGTAGGTGGCCTCCGACTTTTCTTTCTGCTCACAGCCCCTTGCCTTTTCGCCGTCCGGTATGTACGTCGGCGCCGGAGCTGTGATTCCCTTGCGTTGTGTCCGGGGCCTGGTCCGCATCGTCGTGTGGCGCGGCTTTCATTACTCTGAATTGCGTGGGCGCAGCGAAGATATCGGGATGAAAGGTCAGGTCGGGGCGCCGGTGGCGCGGCTTGTCCGCAGTCATGACTGTGTGTTCCTTCCGGTGGGTTGAATCTGTCTCGAACGCCCCGCCTCGACTTGTCATGGCGTCTCGTGATCGACGAGTTGGACGATCAGGCGCTCCCCTGGTGGCTGTCCGGGTCGCTCGTACGGCACAAAATGAGCCCCCACCACCTGTAGCTGCATTCCTCGTGGCAGCAAGTGGTGTGAGTTGTCTACGCGGGAAGATTGCCCGTAGTACATGCCGCGGTCGGTCTGGATCTCGAAGACGACATCGGTGGGTTGGGCGGTCGAGTCCAGCTCGTGCAGCGAATGGGTTGCTGCAGTGAAGCGGTCGAAGAACAGGACCGTCCCCGGCGATAGCGTCGAGGGCAGATCTGACGGGTTCACGACCGCGTTGGGGATGCTCACCGCGGTGTACACGAGATGGCCTCGTCCGGATTCGCGTTCGTATCGTTGGATTGCCCTGTCCACTCGTTGGACCTGCTTGCGGCGAGCATCGTCGAGTTCGACAGCGTCGCCGGCCACTGCGGAGAGGGCGTTGTTCGTCTCCCTCCAGGTCTTCGGGTCCGACGTCAACGACGCCAGCGCCGTGTACTGGGCTTTCGGCATGGCATCGAGGACGCGGCGCTTCGCCGCGGATCGGGTGTTCCGTTGTCGTGCCGAGAGTGTGCGACGGAGTTCGATCGCCGGTGGCAGCTGGGGGCGTAGCCGAGAGTTTCCGATCGCCGCCGGCGTGGGCCGTGGATAGGCGCGGTTGAGGTCCCGCCCAGCCCGGGTCAATCCGGGTAGGTGCTCGGTGGCGGTGTCGAGTTCTCGTGCTCCGCTGCGGAGATCGGCGCGGGTGTCGTAGGCGTGCTGCGAGATCAGGGCGCCTTCCTTGCGGGTGGCGACGTCGCTGTCGCCCCGGTCGGGATCGAACACACCGTTGCCGCGGTCTGGACTGATCCGGTCATGGCTGCGGCCCATCAGCTGCACCGATCGAATCCGGTGACGTCGCCGCGCAGCTGGGCCAGCGCCTTTTCCCGCGCCTGATGTAGATCGGCCAAATCGGTGGCCAGGTCACCGATCGCCGACGCTGCGAGGTCATCATTCGCCGAGTTGACCGGCAGTTCTCCGAGCGCCGGTGCGTGAGCGTCGATGCGACCGAGAGCCGCCGTACCGTCGATGGAGTCCTGAAGCATCAGTAGATCTTGGTAATACGTCCACAACGCTACGACCCGCCCGATCAGTGATTCTTTGACCTGGTCGAACCACCGTCGCTGCTCGTGGTGGGCTGCCCGAGCCGCATCAGCCTCGGCACTGACTCCCCTCGTGGGTTCGCCGACGCTGAACCGGAAAGTTGCCAGCTCACCGCAGTGGCAGAGAATCACTCGGAGTTGGTCCTCGATATCGAGCCGGATGCGGTGGCTGTCAAGGTCCTCGTGACTCCATGCCGGCACTTCACGAATATCATCGACGATCGCGGACGCAGTCATGGCCAGACGAAGTTCGAAGAAGTCGCCGCTGGCCCAGACGTAGGCATCGAGCTTGGCAATGCTGCCGCGGATCATCTGCTTGTCCGCCGCGGTCAGCCTGAAGGGGTCGCGGCGGATCCACCACCACATCGCCAGGACCTCCACACCTGCAGCCGCGGAGATGAATACCGTCAGATCCGTGATCGGAGATTGAAACAGCGTATTCGTGTTGAGTAGGACAGAAATCATGCCGATCAGAACAGGTGCGATCACGACGAGAGGAATCTCGACAACGACACCGCCGTTCGTCCGCCCGAACGGGACCAGCGTGCGCCACATACTCCGTCGGGGATAGGTATTCACGTCGTGGGCGGTAAAACCCAGCTCCGCTCGCCTTGTGACGATCGTGGCCACCCTCGGCGAGAGGAGTTGTAAGCGGATACGGTCGAGCGCCGTCAGAAACTGGTCGCTCTCGGGGTCGATCAGGTCCAGAACAGCGCGGGCCGCGGGGTCACCCGCTTCTGCCGGGATCATCGGCGTAGCTCGCTTGGCCCGATGGGCCGCTGCTCGCTGACCTGCCGCGATTCGGTGTCATTCTTTCCGGGATAGGTCCGTGGATCGGGTCGGCCCGAGGGGTGATGAGGGAAACCCTCGAATGCTTCGACGGCGGTGTCGAACTGCGCATGCTCGCCGGCCCACCGGATGCGACCACAGCGGCAATAGGTGACGTCTTGCCATGGGTTGTAGGTCTTCGGTTCGTGATGCAGATCGATGCACCGGTGCCGCGCCCCGACCTGCACACCACACGCTGCCACCCGGTTCAGAACATGGCGTGTGTACGACCTCGCGCCGCGGTGAACGAGCTCGTCCGGCCGGTGGTGCGCCTGGCCCGGCGACAGGTCAACGTCCTGGTGAATTCTCAACACTTCTCCCATCAGTGGTTGTCTCGTCAGGTCTCAGGCACGCGCAGGTCTCACGCCCCGACGAGGTCGGATTTCGATCTGCGGGTGGTGTCCTGTTCGCGGCGCCCTACCGCGCGGCCGAGCAGTCGATCGAGACTCTCGCTCACCACGTCAGGGCGCTCGAGGCCGACCATGTGCCGAGCTCCGATCACCGGGATCAGTTCGGCGAGGGGAAGAGCCGCGACGAGTCGCTTTGAGTGCCCGATCGGGGTCACCCTGTCCCGGGTTCCACAGATGATCGACGCCGGCACCCGCGCGAGCACGTCGAGCGCCGGGGAAGCGTCGTAGATCCGCAGATCACGCAGGAAGGCGGCCACGGTGGCGATCGGCGTCGCGTGGACCATCCCGTAGGACGTGGCGGCGGCACGGACACTTGCAATCGGAGCAAGCGGGCAAGTTGCGCCGACCACCGGCGACAAGATGCGACGTGAGAGATTCCAGCTGCGCCCGACGAGCCCTGGGGCGTGAGCTGATGCCGTCCGCAGCAACGTCACCGCCGGCGTATTCAGAGCGCGCCCGATGCCGGCGCCGGCGACATTGTCGACGGCGGTCGAGATCAACCCGACTCCCACGACTTGCGCGGCCGCGGCCTCTTGGTGATGGGCGACGTAGGACATCACGGCCATCCCGCCCATCGAATGCCCGACGAGGACAATCGGACCCTTTGGCGCCACCGTGCGAATCACCACGTCCAGGTCCCGTCCAAGCTGGCTGATCGTGTAACTGTCGGTGTCCGCCGCGCCGGATCCGCCATGGCCGCGGTGATCGAAGAAGACCAACCGGGCGCGCGTGCGCCAGACCTCGGCCAGGTAGGCCCGTTGCGGTGCCCAGGCGTCCATGTGGAGACAGAATCCGTGCGCGAAGATCACCGTGACCGGTGCCGTCCGGGATCCGATCTCACGCACCGCAAGGGAAGTGCCGTCTGCCGTGAGGACGACGTGCATGCGATTGCTGGGGGCCCTCATCGCCGGTCCCCCTGATCTCGGACCAACCACCCGTATCCAGACTGATCTCCGCGGTGGCTACCCGTGCGGGGCTCGGGACGAGGTAACCACCAACGATGAGGGTGGTGGATCTTTTTCGTGTCCGTCGGATGGGTGCGGCGAACCTCAACATTCATCGGTACCACTCCTTCGTCCCTGCGACAGCAATTGCGAGGACCATAGGTCCGGACCTTGACTGCCCCACCTGGGCCGCGAGCGATCGGCCACTCCGCCACAACAAGCACACCTCCGCCCAGGAAGTGCCTCCACTCCCCTCTCATCTGGAGGAAGATGTCCCCCACCGGAGTTGTGTGACATTTCTTTGGACAGAACCGCTCGGTCACACCATCGACAGCGTCACCTTGTCAGACAGCGGAGTGTCCCGTTCGTCGCCCCGATTCGGTGATTCTTCACCGGACGGGGCTACCGGGAACGGCGCAGCTCAGCGCGTTCCGGCCACGGGGCGGCTTCGGGACGTGCCCGGTCGTCCTTCGGCTTTCGGGTTCCGCTCTCTAGCGATCAGCGGTCCTGGCCATACTGAACGTATGACGAGCCGAGGAGTGGTCCGCAGTTGGGACGTGCGGGGTATGGAGGGCGTGATCGACTCCGCAGACACTCCGGGCGGTAGCTGGACTCCGTGCATAGCGGTAGCGGTTCCCGGGTTCCCCGGATTGGTTGAAGGTCAGGAAGTCGAGTTCGAGTGGTATCAACTCGATGAGCCGGCAGACGGTTACGACTTTCACACGGTGCGGGCGTGGCCAGTCGGCAGTGAGCCCTACACGCCGCCGGGGGCGTTCAGCTCCAGGGCTTGGGACATCGATCCCGACGGGACCGTTCACGAGATGACCTCGACGATACGGCCCCGGCTAGGACCGGCACCCTCGCGAGCGGTGTCGTCACTACGTGGAATGATGACGAAGGCTGGGGAGTCATCGACTCTATGGACACACCCGGCGGTTGTTGGACCTATTACAGCGCCCTACACCCTGATGAAGTCATCAATGCGCAGCCGGGTGACAGTGTCAGCATCGGCGGAGGAATCCGTGGTCTCGACGTCGGCGAGCAGGTCGACTTCGAATGGGAGTCGGTCATCGACCAGGACGGATACAACTTCCGCGCGATCAAGGTCCGCCCGCGACGGGAGATCCCGCCGTGGCACGTCCGACGAGTCAACATGTAGCGCTCGGAGTCACAAAGGCTCCGTGTCTGGTGAGCGATTCGCCTACAGAAACGACGAGGGCCGACTGCCGACGGCCCGCGCTCGAACACCACTTCGTGCCGGTGAGGTTCGCCAACCCGGCGGCGTAGAAAACAGGTCACGGACCCGCCGTCTCGCCCCGCAGCCGCGGACGCGGCATCGGCACCGAGATTCTCGCCATGATGTCCGCGTTTGCTGGATCGACATACGGATCCGGCTGAATCCAGTGCACCGTGCCACGAGTACGCACAGCGAGATCGACTCGCCGGTGCGTGCCGTCCGGAGACTGCGCGGTGAGTTCGCCGACCGCGACCCATTCGGTGCCGTCGGCGCCGCGCGCCTTGTCGGCACGTCGCGTCTGAGCCGTCACCCGGGCAGCGGTTGCCGGATCATCGACCGCGATGAACTGCCGCTCGTCATCGAGCATCCGCACCGGGTGAGCATCGGGATCGACGCGCACCACACCGTATCGGCGGTCACGGCGCAGCGTCGGATACGTGGAGCCGACCAGGAACAGTCGCCCGTCGACGACGACGCTGCTCCCGCCTTCTACACAGACGCGTTCAACGGTCAACGTCCCGTCCCCGGCACGGTCACACCGGAACACCTCGTGTCGGGAGGTGATCCAGCACCCGTCGCGGTCGGCGTGGACCTTGCGAGTCCACCGGTCCTTCGGTGGCTCGATCGTCAGCGGCAACAGATACTCGACGATTCGTGGTGGTGTCGACCCCGTATCCACGTGCAACAGGACAGGATTCGACCGATCCATCACCCACACGTCGGGTCCGTCGACGGAGACCGCGCCGGCGACGAACTCCACCCTGGGGGCCGGTACGTCGTCGAGGTCCAGGTCCAATAGCACTCCAGTCCCCTGGAAGTGGTCCTCAGTCGAGGGCGTCTCCCAGTTCGACCAGAAGCGGTGCGGGGTGGACTCGAGGTCGGTCAGTGTCTCGGTGCCGTCCACGGCACGCAATCCACTACCGGTGTGTTCGATGAGCTGTTCGACGAGCTGGACCCGTCGAACCCTGCCGCGAACCAGTACAGGATTGTCAGACCCCGTCCAGAAGATATCGACGACGAGTCTTCCGGTGAGTTCGACTCGTCCCGTCACGGGACGATCGGACAACCACTCTGCGGACCATCCGTCACCGATGGCCTCGAGCGGCCACCGCAGTCCACCCTCCGGGTCGCTGTAGGGGGTGTGCCCGAACACCGGCCGGACGGTTGCTCGCACGGTTTGCCCACACGGCGAGGGTGTGTGGCCGGTGGGGTGGAAGGTCAGTACGACTTCGACGACGTCACCGCGAGCGGGTGGTGCGAGCGAGCGGTCATCGAGAACCCATCCAGGGACGAACACAGCAAGAGTGCGATTAACCGTTTCGGCGATCATCGTCACACCCCACGCACTCGACGAAACCGATGGACGACGCCATCGGGCGCGGGGCCACCTTGCGCTGAAGAATACCGCGACAGTCAGAGCGAAACCACGCAGCGCGGGTCCCAGTCCCACCGCAGTGGCACACAGCAGCTTGTCGGCCACGGGCATGACGACCGCCACCGCGACAACCCGGACCACGGCGATCGGGCCGAATCGGTCAACGAGAGTCACCGCCAGACCGCAACCCGCGGCCCCAGCAGAGCTCGGCATTCCGATTGCTGACAACGCTGAATCGACAGTGCTGTGGGTGGCATCATCACGTGATGAGGAGAATCCGGAGCGCGTGGTCGAGGAAGCCTTCGATATGACCAACCCAGGTGACGCCGAAGTTGTGTTCAATCCCGACGAGCCGCGACGAATCCGCCCGCATATCCCTTTTCCGCCGAACATACAGGCGGATCCAGGAGTGGAACTACCGTTCACCGCCACACTTCTCGACAGTCCCGGGCTGGAGGTGTCGGTGGCCTCACCTCTAGTGATCTACCCGTCCGGGCTGTACATCACGATCAGCTGGATGCTGCATCGTGTCGACGACGGTTTCATGTCAGCCCGCACCGTACTGCACAACTTGTCAGCGCCGCTCCGTATCGAAACCCCGACCGACCGACTTCCGACGGTCGAGATCGACTGCGGCAATGAGCACGTGTTGACCACCCAGAAAGAACGGCCCGACTTCGAGGACGCAGAACCTACGCTCGACTCGGCACTGATGTTCCAAGGGATGTGGTGGTCACTGACCGACGAGGGCGACTACCACTACAAGTCGCCCCTGTGGGTGTGGCCACTGCCGCCGGCGAACACGATGACATTGACCGTCGCCTGGCCGGCCCTCGACATGCAGGGCCAACCGGTCCGCCTCGATGGTGCCAGCATCGTCTCCGCTGCTACCGAGTACTCCGGTCAAGGCCCCGACGAGAGGTGACAAAACAGGCAGGTCGATCTCGCACGCCGGTCCGCCTGATCGGAGCGCGTGGCTGGACTCTCGTCGCGGCCCTAACGACGGTCGGCGCGCTACTCGGGGCACTGGGGGCGTTGGCCTGGCGTTTCATGACCCCGTTCGGTCCGCCGGTCAATGTGGGCATTCAACCATCACCGCCGCCCCCTGCCACCGATGGCGACGACGAGTACTACTTCGACGTGATCACCGGATTCCTGTACAACGACCCGCCACAGCGGTTCCCGGCAACCGCGTGGTTTCTCACTCTCGGGGTCGTTGTCGCACTGATCTACTCGATTGTTCTGGCTAGCGCCGGGTGGGGATTGGAACGCCGGGCCGCCGGAAAGAAGTCCCCAATCGCGACTGTGTTCTCCGTGCTCGGAGCCGCGTTTGGCCTCGTAGTTGCGCTGATCGGCAGCCTTGTGCCACCGCGATTCCGGTCGGTTGTCCAAGAGGAGCCGCGCGATCCGACCAATCCGGACCCGAATCCGGTGCGTATGGCCGATCATTTTCATCTCGAGTTCGGTCCCACGTGGATCACCTCTACCGTGGTGGGATTGGCGGTCGGCCTCACGTTCGCGGCCCTGCTACTTGTGGCCGGATTTCGAACGCGCAGGGACCGGAACGCTTCCGGGTAGGCCGGTCGAGCGCCAACCAGGGAACCCACACCGGGACGAAGCGGCGTCCCAGCGCATGCCGACGGCAGTCGGTCCCATTCCGCAAGCGGATCGCTGTTCGGTTCTCTCAACTGCTGCCAGGGGGTTCTGGGCGGAAGTACTCCTCAGGCGAAACCCCCGGTGGAATCCGGTGAGCCTTGTGGTCAGGATCGTCGTCGAAGGTAATCGTCAGTGACGTGCTGAACGCGCCGGTGCTAGGCGTCTTAGGTCGGCGATACGGTTCGTCGCCGACGTACCATGCGTCGCTAGCGACGAAGTCGTAGCCGTCCTGAACTCCCTCCCCAGATAAGCGTTCCCACTCGAAGAACACTCGCCGACCAGGATCCAAGCCCATGCGAGTCTTCGTAGAGGGCGTCGTCGCGTGTATCCAGCAACCACCGGGCACCTCGGGTGAGTCGATGACGCCCCAGCCCTCGTCGAGGTTCCAGCTACGAACGGTTCCGATCGTCGGAGACATAAGTCGATACTGCATCATCACCACGAACGTTCACTCGCCATTTTTTACTCGGCCGGCCGGTGACGGAGTAATCCCGGTGATGGATCCGCCAACGGGTCGTCAGATTCCACTAAGGCAGAGGGATGATCGCAGCGGCAAGCTCTGACGGGTCCGGAAGCACCAGGTGCGTGGTCACAGGTTCGAGTCCGACCTCGGGCCATTCAGCGATAAGCGGCAGGTTCCGGGTTTGCGGTAACCCGGTCACTTCGTACAGGTACTCGCGCTGGTAGAGGTCCTGGCTGTCGTACCAACCGCGACTGTCACTACGAGGCACTGGCTGGAGAATCGAATCTTCGAGTGCACGAAGTCGCATCGGACGACCATGCACCTGGCCGTGACTGCGCTTACCCGTCTCAGGGTCGATTACAGCTAGCGCCGTGTATTGGCGTCTCATCGCTTCGGCGTGGATGCCGCTGCCGACGACGGTCACCGCGACCTCGAGGCCGGCCGAGTAAGCCATGATCGAGCGCAATCCGACCGTGACACCCTCGACCCGGGCGAGCAGTACTGGACCATGCGCGATCGCACCGATCTCTTTTTCATTCGACGGGTCGATCATGAACCAGGCCATGTCCGGATCCTGACACACCTCATTGCGTGGCGACCGAAAGTCCGCACATGTCAACGAAGCAGACGGGGAACGCCTGTCGGCACCGGATAAGGATCGGCGGATTCTGGCGGTCATCGCAACAGCAGTCGTTCCATCTCTTCGATGGGTGTGCGAAATTCTAGCCGTTTCCGGGGGCGCTCATTGAGTTGCCGTGAGACCCACTCCAGGTCTGCTTTCGAGTGCACACTCAGGTCCGAACCTTTGGGGAAGTACTGACGGAGAATGCCGTTCGTATTCTCGTTGGTCCCGCGCTGCCAGGGTGCGTGTGGATCACAGAAGTAGATGTCGATCCCGGTGGCCGCGCTGACGCTCTTCCAGTCCCGCATCTCCGAACCCTGGTCCCA
>NZ_JBLWIT010000150.1:0-4622 GCF_048381435.1 Rhodococcus mengyinensis
CCGAACTGATCGACGTCGTCGCCTCCGAACTCGCCGCCCGCCCCGAGATGCACCTGGTCCGCAACCAGGTCACCGCGCTGCTGGCGATGGCACCGACCCTGACCGACCGCACCCAGGCCGCCCGGATCGGCGCCGACCTCGTCGACGACGCCATCGCCCAAGCCGAGATCGAGCAAGCCGCCCGCCGGCACATCCTCGACCACGCGATGCTCACCGCCGGCCAGGTCGCCGCCGTCCTACGCCGGCCCGCAGCCGATCGCACCGTCGCCTCGAGGCTTCGCACCACCGGCAAGGTCGTGGCCCTGCCCGTCGGCAACAGCTACCGGTACCCGGCATTCCAGTTCGACGAGGCCACCGCCTCGGTCCGCGACACCGTCGCCGCGATCAACACCACGCTCGGCGCCGACGCCGACCCGTGGGGTGTGGCGTCGTGGTGGCTGACCCCCTCCACCCGCCTACCCGAGGGGCAGACCCCCGCCGACCTCGCCGCCGACCCGGACCCCGCAGCCGGTCGGGAACTCGAGCGGCTCGCCGCCGCGGTGCTGCCCGACTGATGCCGAACATCGAACCACCGGCCGCAGGGTTACTCCGGCCGGCACACCGCACCGTGCTCACCGCCGGAACCATGGTGTGGCGGGTGCACAGCAGCCACCGCGCCCCACACGCCCCCAACCCCACCGCGCAACCGGACGAACTCGCCGGCGGCAGGTTCGACTCCCTCGACGGCAGCTACGCCTACCTCTACATCGCCGACAGCCCCGACGGTGCGATCGCCGAAACCATCTGCCGGGACCTCCCCTTGGACCCCACCATCGCCCGGATCGTGCCTGCCTCCGCCGTGATCGGCCGCACCCTGACCGCCCTCACCGTCACCCGCACCCTCACCGTCGCCGCACTCCACGGCCCACACCTCTCGTCGGTCGGACAGGACCTCTGGCTCACCAAATGCGAAGCCCGGCACTACGTCACCACAAGGCGGTGGGCCCACGCCATCCGCGCCGCCGACCCCGACATCGACGGACTCGCCTACCGGCCCCGGCTCAACGAAGACACCCTCGCCTGGATCCTCACCACCGACCCCGCGATCACACCCCACCCCGACCTGACCCTCGACCCCACCACCACACCCCTGCCCCTCGACCACGGCCCCGGCCGCGACCTCGTCGCCGGCATCATCGCCGACCACAGCGCCATCCTCTCCCCCACCTGAGCCTCAGCAGCGAGCGACAAACGACACCGACGGTGACGCATTGGGGTGACGGGCTAGCCGCTACCGTTGAATATCTTTACCTCACACGCTATTTCAAACAACTACGGCCGCCGAGGAGATGCTCGAGACTTCCCGTAGGCCTCGAGCACAGGGCTGCGGGAGGCAGTCGGTCGGACGGCCACAGGTTGCTGAGCGAATCCCACCACCGATACCACTGACACAGATTCAGATCCGAACTGAGCTCTGGCCGTTACGTTCGAGGGCCTCGATGGCTTCAGTTACGCAATGCGACAACGTCTTCGTCGAGAAATCCCTTCAGTCCACCACTGAAGACATCATTGTCGTCACCGGCGACCATATGGCCGGCCCCGGTGACGTCGATCAGCTTGGCGGTCGGGAACAGCTCGAGAAGCTCCTTGCGCCTTCCTCGCTGACCACTTTCGACTCCTTGCCACGCACCAGCATCGTGGGAACCGTGACCGCGGCCGCGGCCTTCCGTGCGCGTTCGTAGCGCACGATCGAATCCGCCTGACGAGTCGGTTCGTCGCCCTGGCGCAGGAACGCCGGATCCCAATGCCAGAACCAGCGGCCATCACGCAGACGCAGGTTCTACGCAACCCGTCCGGGTTGGGCTTACGCACCCGGTTCGGGGTATACGCCGCGATCGCCGCCGCAGCCTCGTCGAGGCTCGCAAAACCCTCGAGGCCACTGCGCATGAACGCCATGATCTCCGCGGTGCCGCTGGTC
Organism: Rhodococcus mengyinensis; assembly: GCF_048381435.1. Classification (NCBI taxonomy): domain Bacteria; kingdom Bacillati; phylum Actinomycetota; class Actinomycetes; order Mycobacteriales; family Nocardiaceae; genus Rhodococcus; species Rhodococcus mengyinensis. The sequence continues at coordinate 1,958 of NZ_JBLWIT010000150.1, forward strand.
TCGACCTTCGGTGCGATATCGACCAAGACCAGACCGCGAGCGAGATCCGGGTTCTCCCCCTGCCCGATCAGCGACGTCATCCCGCCCATCGAGGCACCGACGAGTACCGGCTTCTCCCCCAACTCCGAAACGACCGACGTCAGGTCGGCGCCCAGTGCATCGATGCCGTAGTCCCCGTCCGGCGCCCACTGACTGTCCCCATGCCCGCGTGCGTCCACGGCGATCGCGGACCAGCCGTCCGCCGCCAGGCTGCGGCCGGTGTTACGCCAGGAATGCCGCGTCTGCCCGCCGCCGTGCAGCAACAGCACCACGCCTTTCCTGTCGACACCCGATCCACCGGTCGACAGCGAGCGTGACCCCGGCACCGCGGGGTTCGGACTGTGTGACTACGGGATCCATAAAGTTCCTCACCAACATTATCGAATTGAGCGTTTCTCTTCATGTTGCACCATGAGGTGAACAATGATTCACCCGCACTCCTCGTTACATGACGCATCAACATAGGTTTGGTCTGTTTCGGCCGACTGTCGCCGGTGTCTCCCGAGGTAGCCGGCCCCCGGTCGATGGGACCGACTCGCCAGATCAATCTCGCGTTCCCCAAGCCGGTGCTCACCGCGAGCTCTTCCTAAGGGAGCGGCGCAACCGGCGGCCGGGTCGCCGCCTTCGAGACGGTGTCAGTGCGGCAGGTGATCGAAGTGGGTGCAGGATTGTTGGCCAAAGCAATCGATGACGGCATGGCGTTATAGCGCTACAACGCCATGCCGTCACGGCCACTCGCGGGAAACGTCGACGCGTCCTCTCGTGGTTCGCCGGGTGGCACAATCGGCTTTGTTCAAGAGGTCTGGTTCAGGTGCCGCGTCAACGCTGCCGACTGCCTACGATGTCGTCAACGTCAAGTGCCCGAAGCGCTTGGCTGCGTGTTTGGGATCCTTTGCTGATGTTTGCCCTCGTCGGCGGTCATGGTGATTTCCTCGAGGCTGCGGCCCCGGGTGCGTTCGCCGAATTTGCCCATGATGAGACCTGCGAGCACAACCACACTTGCGAGGTAGAGGAATACCGCCGTGAATCCCAACTGCGACAGGAGCGCTGCAACGAGGAACGTCGTGGCGAATACTGCAAGGCGTCCGACACCGTTGCCGACGCCGGCGCCGAACCCGCGGAGGCTGGTAGGGAAGATCTCGGGCAGATACGTGTAGACGCAGGGCACGGAGGCTTGAAGCAGCAGCGTGATCAGGAGCCCGCTGGCTACCATCACCGTGTCGCTGTCGGTGAAACCGAAGACCAGCATGAGCATCCCGACCATCGAATACAGCACGAGTACGGCAGTTCGTCGTTCGACGCGGTCGATGAACAACAGGGCGAGCAGGGCGCCGGGCACAGTCGCGAGGGACATCACGGAGGAATAGGTCGGGACTGCCCCCACCCTGGTTGACACACGGGGTGTGCAGTTTCAGGCCGCGTGTGCGGTCTGATGGAGCGTCTCATATTCGACGGGTGTCAGTCGACCGAGACCGCGTTGCCGGCGACGCCGGTGGTAGGTCTTCTCGATCCACTCGACGATCGCCAACCGTAGTTCCTCACGGCTGCTCCAGCGGCGACGGTCGAGGACATTGCGTTGCAGCAACGCGAAGAACGATTCCATCGCGGCATTGTCACCACATGCCCCCACCTTCCCCATTGATCCTTGTAAACCATTGCAGGTCAGCAATTCTACGAAGATCCCGGAACGGAACTGGCTGCCGCGATCGGAATGTACGACGGTGCCGTCCGGGTTGCGGAGCGCAATGGCATTTCGCAGCGCCGAACATGCCAGGTCCGCGGTCATCCGGTCGGCGATCGAATAGCCGACGATCCGGGTGGAGAAGCAGTCCTTGATCGCGCAGAGGTAGAGCTTGCCCTCATCGGTCCAGTGCTCGGTGATGTCGGTCAACCACAACCGGTCGGGCTGCTGGGCGCTGAACTGCCGCCTGACGAGGTCGTCATGGACCGGTGGCCCGGAGCGACGATGAAGTCCTCGCTTCTTGGCGAACACCGAGAAGATCCGCTGCTGCGAACACAGCCGGTGGACGCGGTTCTCGCCGGCGACGATGCCGTGGGTGGGTAGTTCGTCGGCGATGAACCGGTATCCGAACTCCGGATCGCCGGCGTGGATATCGAGTGCGGCGTTGATCAGATGGGCATCGTCCCAGTCCCGTCGGGACACGGGATCGGTGTTCCACTTGTAGAACGCTTGCCGGGAGAATCCCAGCACCCGGCAGGTCACCGCGACGGCGATACCGTCGGCGGCAAGTTCACGGACCAGCGGGAACATCATTTTGGGTTGACGTCCCTCGATAGGTAGGCCACCGCCCGGCGCATCACCTCCGCTTCCTGTTCGAGCAGCCGGATACGTTTGCGGGCCTCGCGGAGCTCGTCGGATTCGTCTCGTGTGAGGCCCGGTCGGGTGCCGTCCTCGATGTCGGCCTTGCGCAGCCAGTTCTTCAGGCAAGTCTCGGAGATCCCGAAATCTTTCGCGATCTGCTCCAGCGGGGCTTCGCGTTTGCGGGCCACGGCGACGACGTCGCGGCGGAACTCTTCCGGGTACGGCTTTGGCATGTCGATCATCCTTCCACCGTGAGGGCAGATCCCTCACAGGTCAGGTGTCAACCAGAGCCGGGGCAGTCCC
>NZ_JBLWIT010000151.1:0-11450 GCF_048381435.1 Rhodococcus mengyinensis
GGCGCGGTCTGCTCGGGCTTGTATCCGTCGGGCAGATGAACGAGCATGACGGTGCCGGTCGAACGTTCGACGAGTGTGCCGATCGCGCTCAGATTCCGTTTGCCGACAATGAGATCACCCTCCCAATGTCCCGGTACTGCACGGTCTTTCACGTCTTTGGGGCGGTCCGCAATGTTGGCCATGTCGGGGATCCGATTCTTGCGCTGGCCGGCCTTCCGACTGGGTCGGCGCAGCCCACGTCCGGTCCGCAACGATCGAGTGAGGGTGTGTTCGAGTCCGCCGCGGGAGGGTTGGTAGAGCGATTGGTAGATGGTCTCGGTGCTCACCCGCATCTGTGGATCGTCGGGGAAATCGAGTCGGAGGCGGCCCGCGATCTGCTCGGGTGAGTGGCGCTCGGTCAGGGATTTCTCGACCGTCTCGCGCAGCGACGGATTGATGGCGAGCTTGGACGGCTTGGGCCGCGAGGCCCGATGGTAGGCGGCTGCGTGAGCCGATCTGGCTCGGTACCGCCCGGACGGCTCACGATTGCGGGCGATCTCGCGTGAGATCGTCGACGGACTCCGGTTCAAGGCTTTCGCGATCTCACGAAGCGTGTGACCTGCGGCGATGCCGATGGCGATCTCTTCCCGCTCCGCGAACGTCAAACACCGGCCCTTGAGGTTGCGGCCACGCCGGGGACGCACCCCACCACAGGCCGCGAGCCACCGAGCACCCTGTTTGCGATACGAGCCGGCCGCCTCGGCCGCGCCCGTGATGAACTCACCCGCCGCCATCCCCGACCAGAACGTCTGAAAGATCTCCGGAACCATCCGATGAGAATATTTCGCCATGTGCAACACCCTTTGATCAGTGGTGTTGCGATCACCGCACGAACCCAAGGATCGCTGATCGGCAATCCGGTACTGCGTTTCGTTCCGAACTGCTGGCTCGAGTTCTCCGGGTCATTCGAGGCTGGGGCAGAGAGTGAAAGCACTACCGTTATGTCGTGGCGTGGTTGCTATCTCTTGCCCTCGGAGTCGTGGCATTGGTCGCGCGTGTGGTCTTGCCGAGGCGTGCACGACTTGAGCGGGCCCCTGGGTTTCCTTGGTTCTGGGTGGCATTCCCCGTTACGTGCCTCGCGGTCGCCGCCGCGGTGGGTGCGTTCACTGCCTGGCCCCATGCAGTGAGCGGCATGAGGAGTTTCTGGTGGGATCTGTCCACCCCGGACAACACACGCGGAATGCAATTCCTGTCGAGTGAGCAGTACCACCGGGCGGTCACCATGGCGAGGGCGAGGCAGGTGCTCCCGGTGGTAGCCGTGGCGGGCATCGTCGGGTGCGTCTGGACGTGGCGTCGAGGACGCGTGTGAGGCAAACCGTCTCTGGCCCGGCGCTGCGATCCATTCCGTGTCTCAGTCCCGACAATCCGGCTCCGATGGAGGAACGCCTATTGGCACCGGATAACGATCCGTCAAAGGGACCATCTGCCGCGTTTCGCGGCTGTGATGGCGGCGGTGAGGCTAACGTCCTGACCATGCCTATTCGGGTCGGTGTCGCGTCTCTGGGGTGGTTTTCAGGGGTGCGCCGCCGTCGATCTGCGTCCACATCAGGAGAGCCATGTCGTGGCACATAGGGATGCTTCCCCCTGAAACATCTGACCTCGGCGCCATCGCGCACGGGCCTGCCATTCTGGCGCGCAGCCCGGGTCTGCAGGTGGGGCTCCGCACGATCATCGCCTACAAGGGTGGGCTGGAGATCGCCGTGGTGGTTGTCGCCACGGGCGCGCATGCGGACGTCGCCGAACGCCAGTACAGGGCGCCGGCCGAGATCGACCCGGTTACCGGGCGCCCGAACCCTCAACCGGTCCTGGGGGTGGCCTTCCGGTTCAGCGCCGCCGACGACTCGACCGAGCAACCCTTTCCCCGCCGCAGCACCGCCGGAAAGTCGAAGCCCGGCGTGTTCCGGCGCGAGTTCTTGTACACCACGAGCGAACTTCCTCGCTCGACCCTCCTGCGGTACCTCGTCGCATGGCCGCAGGTGGGGTTGTCCGCCACCACAGTCGAACTCACGCTCCCTGACCCGGATGATCTGCGTCGCCACATCATCCCCATGCCGAACTAAGCGGGTCATCTGGTGTCGTCGGGCTCCGTCAGGACGAGCGTGCCCGGAGGTGACTGCAACTGCAGGTCGAGCAGTTCGGCGACCACCCGGTAGCGCCCAGCCGCTAGCGCCTCGATGTCCGATCCCAGGTTGACTTGCAGGGACATGCGGCCGCCCGGGGCGAGGTCGGGCAGTAGAGGCGCGTGGGCGAAAAGCATCAGGCCGGTGCCCAGCCGTTCGCCGTCCGGTCCGAGCACCCACCCGCGGACGGTCATGTGATCGCCGACGTCGTTCGTCCAAACGTGGTCGGCGGTATTGAGCAGATCGATCGGCACTTCGGGCAGTGTGCCAACCGTGGCGGTTTGCTCGGCTGGCCACCGCAGTTCCAGGCCCGCCCGCCGGGCCGCGCAGGGCCGCCGCAGCGGGACCGGGCCGGGATCGGTGCTGACGGTCCAGGCTTCTCCGATCCAGTGCAGGAACACCAGTACCCACCCATTTCGCTGGTGTGGGTGCGGCGCGGCGAAGACGTCTCGCGGGTTGTCGATGAACTTCCAGCTGGGGAAGATCGGCCGCCAACCCTGACGAGGGAGATCGAGCAGGTCATCAGGAGAGCGAAAGGTGAGCTGGCGGCCACCGATCAGGTCCCACAGCGACGAACCGGGCCCCTCGAGTGCCGCCGGATCGACATCGAGAGAGCCGAGCCGAACCAGCCTCGGGTCTGACCGGTTCTCCTCGGAATCCGACCTCGTCATCTTCGAATTCTCTCGCACTTACGAACCACTTGTCCCGCAAGACGCCCACCGGGCGAACCCGCGCTACCGATGACGGATGGACAACCGGTCAGATCCCCACACGGTCGCTGCACCCGAGGCGATCGGTCAACCAGAGATTCGGGTCCGGGCCAAATATGATGGCGGAACTTGTTTCTGGGTTGGGGGGATGGATGGATCCGCAGGGAGGAAACGCAGGCACCACCGAACGGGGAGGTATGCGGGCGTTGTGGCCGTATGTGCGTGAGCATCGCCGGTTGCTCGGGGCGGCAGCGGTGTTCTCCGTTGCCGCAGCCGGACTGAGTCTGGTGCAACCGGTGCTGGTGGGTCGGATCATCACCGCCGTCGGAGACGGTGCCCCGCTCAGCGACCTGGTGTGGGCGCTGGTCGGGCTCCTCGCCGCCGGCGCCGTCCTCGGCACGATCCAGTACTACCTGCTGCAACGGACCGCGGAGAGCGTGGTGCTCACCGCCCGCACCGAGCTGATCAGGCACCTGCTGCGGCTGCCGATGAGCGAGTACCGCAGCCGCCACGTCGGGGACCTGGTCTCCCGAGTCGCCTCGGACACCACCCTGCTGCGTGCCGCGCTCACCGACGGTGTGGTCGAACCCCTCGGCGGGATCCTCGTCCTGGTCGGCGCGCTGACCGCGATGATGCTGCTCGACCCGGTCCTGGCCGGGGCCACCGTCCTCGTCGTCGCGATCGTGGTCGCAGCGTCACTTCACATCACCCGGCGGCTGAGAGCGTTGACGTTCGAAACCCAGTCCCGGCTCGGGGACCTGACGGGCGATCTGAACCAGACCCTGTCGGCGATCAGCGTCATCCGCGCCAACGGGGCCACCGACCGCGTACAGGCGCGGCTCGGCGACCGGGTCCGATCAGCGTTCGACGCCGGCATCCGCGCGGCTCGGTCCGGCGCCGCGATCCAACCGCTCCGGCAGACCACCGGACACGCCTCGCTGCTCGTCGTCCTCGGCGTCGGCGGCTACCGGGTGGCCACCGGGCATCTGACCGTCGCCGAACTGGTCACGTTCATCCTGTTCATGCTGTTGTTCATGGGCCCGGTCAACACCGCCTTCACCGCGGTGCAGTCCCTAGCCGCCGCCCTCGGCGCCCTGCAACGCATCACCGACATCCAGCAGATTCCCGCCGAGGACGCCGCCGACATCATCACCCACCCGATACTCCCGGCCTCGTCGGCGGCGCCGATGGTCCAATTCCGCGACGCCCGGTTCGGGTACCGCCCGAACCATCCTGTCCTCGACTCGGTGAGCTTCACCGTCGCACGCGGCTCCCGGACCGCGATCGTCGGACTCTCCGGCGCCGGCAAATCCACCCTCCTCGCCCTCATCGAACGGTTCTACGACCTCGACGGCGGCCGCATCGAACTGGCCGGGGTGGACATCACCGCCCTGCCGCGGACCGTGCTGCGCTCGCAGCTGGGGTACGTGGAACAGAACGCGCCCGCGATCTCGGGCACCGTCCGGGACAACCTCACCCTCGCCGCCCCACAGGTGACGGACGAGCAGTGCTGGGCGGCCCTGGACACCGTCAACCTGCGCGACCGGATCGACACCGAGGCCGACGGCTTGAACGCGCAGATCGGTGAACACGGCGTCCGCCTGTCCGGTGGCGAGCGGCAACGGTTGGCGATCGCCCGCACACTGCTTGCCCGGCCACCGCTGCTGCTGTTGGACGAGCCGACCTCCAGCCTGGACAGCCGCAACGAGGAAATCTTCCAGACCGCGCTCGAGGCCACCGGAACCGATCAGACCGTCGTCATCGTCGCGCACCGGCTCGCGACGGTGAAGAACGCCGACCAGATACCCCTCGGCTACGGCCGCACCTACACCGTCGCGGTCACCGCCGTCGGTGACCAGGGCGTCCGGAGCGAGAAGACCAGCACGTTCTCGACGGTCACCCCCGGCAACCAAACCATGCCGTCCTTCGTCACCACCGGCGGCAACCTGCTCGCCGACGGCGGCACCTTCGGCGTCGGCATCGTCATCGTCACCCACTTCGACGAACCGATCACCGACCGCGCCGCCGCCGAGAAAGCCCTGCACGTGCAGACCACACCCCCGGTCGCCGGCTCCTGGTACTGGGCCGACGACCAGAACGTGCACTGGCGGCCCCAGAACTACTGGACACCCGGCACCCAGGTCACCGTTCGTGCCGACGTCTACGGCCTCGCGCTCGGCGAAGGCCTGTTCGGCCAGGAGGATGCGCAGACCTCGTTCACCATCGGCGACACCCACATCTCCGTCGCCGACGACACCACCAAACAGGTCACCGTCACCGACAACGGCCAAGTGGTCCGCACGATGCCGACGTCGATGGGCCGAGGCGGCACCGAAGTCGTAGGCGGTCAAACCCTCTCGTTCTGGACCCAACCCGGCATCTACACCGTCATCGACAAGGCCAACCCGGTCATCATGGATTCCTCAACCTACGGGTTGCCGGTGAACTCCCGCCTCGGATACAAGGAAACGATCAACTACGCCACCCGCATCAGCAACGACGGCATCTACCTCCACGAACTCGCCGACACCATCTGGGCCCAGGGCAACACCAACGTCTCACACGGCTGCCTGAACCTCAGCCCCGACAACGCCCGCTGGTTTTACGACTTCTCCGTCCCCGGCGACGTCGTCGAGGTCCGGGGCACCGGCGGCGCACCGCTCGAGCTGTGGCAGAACGGCGACTGGTCGCTGCCGGGGCCCAGTGGCAGGCCGGCAGCGACCTGGACTGACGAGGAGACCGGGGCGGTCGTGTCCGTCGCAGGAGCAGCTCGTGCGATCAGGCTGCGGTTGGGGGTTTCGTGACCGCCCCGATCCGGTTACCGTCAAGGGCGCAGGTTCAGACACCAGCCCGGCAGTCCACCCACCATCGCGGACGGGTGCCCGCCCACCTCGGCGGGGGGAGCTCTCCCCACCAGGTTCCGCTCCCGCCCGCTCACCCGGGGGAGCACCTTCCATGGTCTATCTTCGTTCCGTCATCGACAGCCCGCAGCATCTGCGGCTTGCCCTGTCGCAGACCGCGTTCTTCGACCAGGCCGATCCCGACGAAGGCGGTTTCGCCCTCGAGGTCGACGAACCCGTCGGCGGCCCGATCGTGCTCCGGGTGAGCGGCGACCTCGACGCGGTCACCGCACCGATTCTGGCCGCCTGCCTCGACGAGGTCGTGTTGCGCGGGCGCTGCGCCGTCGTCGACCTGCTGCCCGCCGGGTTCGTCGGCTGCGCCGCACTGGCCGTCCTCGCCGACGCCGGCACCCGGCTCCGTGAGCAACGCAGCCGGCTGACCGTCGCCGCATTCGGACCCCTGCGGCACATCCTCGACGACGCCGGGCTCGATGCGGTGCAGTGCTTCGGCACCCTCACCGACGCGTTCACCGCCGCCCACACCGGGTCTGCGTCCGGGGTGGAGTTGGTGCGGCCGAGGCCGGGCCGTCCGGCCGCACCGCGCCGCCGACCGTTCGGCGCGCGCCGGCCCACCCCATCCGTCGGATGACCGCATCTGGTGGGAGAGATGAGTTCGGCCACGACACGGTGGGGCGTAGCGTCGGGAGGTGGGGTCGGTGTGCATTCTCCGATCCGGTCCGGATACGGCTTTGTGAGCCCCTGGGGGCTGTATCCGGACACCGGGGAAGCGGCAGCTCAGCGGGGTGGTTCCGCGAACTTCTTTAACGCTTGATCCCACACGCGCAGCCGGGACCGGACCAGCATCCGGTGCACCCCGCAGATCATCAGCCCGCCGGCGCCGGCGAGGGCCGCCCACAACCCGCAGGCCGCCGCGATCGCCAGCACCGCATTCTCGGTGCCACCGCGCGGGTCGAGGAGTTCCCCGTCCGGTCCCACCGGCACGGTGACGGTGTCTCCGGCCCGCGCCTGCGGTGGCGCCGGAACCTGTCCGGTGTGCTCACGCCCGTCCACCGTCCACCGCGCCCAGGACGAGGCGCCGGTGTCGATGATCCGCACCGCCGGTTCGGCCTGCGGATCGATACCGGCGTCGACGAGCAGGACCGCGGGGACCGGCCGCGCCTGCGCCGCCAGCGCCCGGCTCTGCTGCTGCAGCGAGGTGAAGGTTTCTGTCCCCACCGCCGCGCACACCGGCACCAGCAACAACACCACCGTGACCACCAGTGTCACCACCACCGCCTCGACCCGATCGGTGCCCCGCATCAACGGGTTACGGCTGCACGGCTGCAACCGCCACCACCGCACCGGATCCGGTGCCCGCCCCGCCATGATGCTGCCCTTTCGAATAACTCTCTGCGCCTTCGGCGTTCGGTCCGAACCACCCAATCCTGCGATCGCCCTCACCCGGTGGCCTCGACGCAGTCGTTGCCGGATCTCACAGCGGCGATGGGTGTTCGGGGTTGGCGAACTCGGCCATCAGGTGGCGGGCGACGGCATGGACCTTGGTGTTGGTGCGTTGGGAGATCTCGGACAGCCGGGTGAAGGCCTCGTCGGCGCCGATCCGGTGCATTGCCATCATCACCCCCTTGGCCTGGTCGATGTCCGCCCGGGAGGTCAGCGCCTCGGTGAGGTGCTCGACCTGCCTCTGCGCGCGTCGCCACCGGCGGGCGTTGCTGATCGCGGCCGAGGCGGCGGTGGTCAGCAGCTGCATCAGTTTCTCGTCGAATGGGTCGAACGCCGCCGCGGTGCGGGCGTAGACGTTGAACGAGCCCGCCAGCTCTCCCGGATCCTCGCCGGGGGTGTCGACGATCAACGGCACCGACAGATACGCCCGGATTCCGGCGGCCCGAGCGGCGGCGGTGAATTCCGGCCACCGGTCGGCGTGTTCGCCGACGACCGCCCGCACCGGGTGCCGTGAGGTCGCGGCCTGCAGGCACGGTCCGCGGCCGGCGGCGTACTGGTCCCCGTCGATGGCGGCGAGGGTGTCGTCGGTCAGGGCCACGGTGCGCGGGCCGGCGTCGTCGAGATGGGTGACGCTGACCGCGTCCGCGTCGGGCACCGCGGTGGCCGCCGTTTGGGCCAGCCGCCCGAGCACCTCCTCGAGCGGCTCCTGCGCGGCGGTCTCGTCCCGCAGCACCGCCAGTGCCTGTGTGACGGTGTCGAGGGCGTGCGCCGCCTCGGACCGCGACAGCGGCGCGGTCCTGATCTCGCTCATCTCGCACCCCTTTCCGCGGCCCGGCCGGTGCCGTCCGGCGGGGCCGGCGTGGTTACAGCTATTCCTCCACCACCTCGTACCCCACCGCCCCGCCGGCGGGTTCGTCTCGATCCTCGTCGTCGAAGGCGACGGTGGTGGCCTGCTCGAGCCGGTCGGCTTCGGGCACATCCCATTCCGTCTCGAGACCCCCGGCACGCCACGGGTCCTCGGCAGAGCTGACCGGTTGGGTCTGCTCGAATCGGTCGGCCTCCGGCGCATCCCAGGTGGCGTCTGCCTCCCAGTCGGCGGGGCCGGCCGCACCGAGGGCGGGATCGGCGGACAGGTCTTGTTCGAGGCGATCGGCCTCGGGCACGGTGTGCAACGGATCGTTCATGGCGCTCACCCTTTCCGCTCGAAACCGGGACATTGCGCTCCCGGATATCCAACGAAATTCTGGACATATTCTACGACGACCAGAGGAGTAAATCTATTGCTTCTGTGCAAGATCACGAAGGGGTGGTGACACCGCCGTGCTCCGCCGTCACCGGTCACCCTGTCCGGCGGTGGAGCCATCGACTCATTCGCGGACACGGGCCCGCGTACTCGTCGGCCCAGCGGGTACCCGCACTCCGGCAAGGGCGACAACCGCTCGTCCGTCCCCCTTTTCCCGGAGGTGAGTACGGTGCTCAATTTGTACTATCCGCTGGTCATCGTCCTGTCCGTCATCTCGGCGCTGTGGCAGGGAAACCTCGGACACTGGTGAGCCTCGATCATCGACCGATCTTCCTGCCCGTGCGGCCCAGCCGCACACGGCACCGGATGTTCTCCCCGAATGCAGTGGCTGTTCTCCCCGGGACAACGATGATTGGCGTCACCATGACCTGCCGCCCCTTCCAGTGGTACCGGTGATCGTCGCGAGTGTTCGGCACGGGCGCAGGAACATTCGGAACGTGCGGGGTAATCGCGGTGTTCCAGTTGGGTCCGGTCACGAGGATCGCGCTACCGCGACCGCGGTGAGCAGCCGCAGGGATGGTGTCGTGGGCCGGCCACCGCCAGTGCGGGTGCGGAGCCCGTTCGGTGGGACCGAGCCGCGACACAGATTCACGTAGCTGATGTTCTCGGGGACTCGGGGTGGGGGCCGGTAGGTGAAGGCGAACCGCCGAATCAGCGGGGACTGGTGTGGCGGCGGTGCCGCCGAACCAGGACGCGGCGGGGAGTGAGTGCCTCAGGAGGTTTCGTCTCCGCTGCCGGTCGTCCCGCCGCGGGTCGCCGCGGCCTGCAAACGTTGCCGCGCGAGGCCTTCGAGTCCGCGCGGAGTCGGATCGGCCGGGAAGTGGGAGTCGGCGCTGCTCGCTTCGCGGCAGCACTGCCGCACGATCTGCGTGACCATCGGCAGCGGTACCCGGCCGTCGAACTCGCCGCACAACCGCTCGACGACGTCGGCGTAGGAATCGGGCACCGCAATCACCACCTCGAGAAACCCCAGTCACCACGTACCCCGGACCGGTGTCCGGCAAAACCGGCGTCCGCGACAAGGGTGCGCGACGCAGCGACGGCCCGCGTGCACAACCAGTTTCACCAGCAGGTGAGAGGGCGACTCCCGTGCGATCAAAGGAGCACTGTGGAACGGTGTGGAGTCGACAGATCCAAATTTTTCGGCGACGGTCGCCGTCTCGGCCCCACAGTGCGCATCCGTTGTGTTCGGTGATTACCTCGTCTCGGTGGTCAGCCGGATTCGGTGGAGAATGGGCTGACCCCGAGGTCGAGGACGTCGACGGAGACGGGCAGTCCGATCTGGTGCCAGCTGGTGGTCAGGGTGAGGGCCCCGGTGCGCGGGCAGCCGGGGATCCAGTAGCAGGGTGCGGTACTGGTCCGGCGGTCCGGGGGACGAGGTACACGACGCCGGTTCGTACGGGTCGGCGTCCCCGGCCTGATCGTCCATCCTCACCCGCACCCGCAGATACGACCAGTGCGCGGACCGGTCGTGAGGGTCGGTCAGCGGGCGGGTCTCGTGGCGGGCGAGTTCGGCGGGGATGCCGGTGGCCACCAGGACCAGGCACAGTGCCACCCCGGCCGGGTAGGCGGTCACTCCGGTCAGCGGCCGCGCACCGCCATACCACCGGAGGCAGGTGGGGCGATCCCGGGCCATCGGTTCCGCGCCATATCCCATGGTCGCACCGGGTTCGCCGCCCCGGCCACCTCCACCCGGATCCGCACGCCCCTCCCGTGCTCGCCGCCCGCCCGGTGTGGAAGACCATCGCCCGCGCCGGTGTTGTACCGGAGGGACAACGATCGACGAAGTCGGCGGATCCGGCCTGGTGGCGCCGACCCAGCAGCCGGCATAACCTGCCACCGCCGACCGACGGTGAGGCGGAGAACCCGTGAACAGGCACGTGCGATACGCCGTCGCAAGGTTCCTCGGGGTGGATCTGGCCACCGCGACCGACGAGCAGGTCCGTCGAGTCGACTTCTACACCACCCTGGTGGAGGCGCACACCGTCCGAATGTTGCTGCGGTTCGAGGACTTTCGTCCATCTTGGGGATGATCGGTTCCGGTCATCCGGGGCCGGCTGCACGTCCCGGATGGTGAGTGGCAGTTTCCCGGCCACGCAGTGTCCGCACGTGTCCGGCGCATTACACGCGCGCTTCCTCCTGCTGCGGGTTACACCCGCGCCGGGTGGGGTAGTCCTGCCAGCGGTGCCAGTGCGGGCACCGCGTACCGAAGATCCCGATCCGAACCATTCTTCGTGAAGGAGTGATGCCCTGATGGCTTCGACCCCGAATACCGCCGCCACCCTGCTGGCGCAGCTGCGCGCGATCCACGAGCTGACCAACACCGAGATCCAGATCGCCGAGACCCGTATCGCCCAGGCCCGCACCGACGCGGTGCGCCGCGAGCTGACCGAGAACGCCGACAACGCCCGCGCCCGGGCGGTGGCGATCGAGGCAGCGATCCGCAACCTCGGCGGGCTCCCCGACGTGGTCGGTCCGCTGGTCGGGCGGGCGGCCGCGGCGGTGAAGGCGGTGACTGAGGTTGCCCCCTTGGAGTGGACACCCCTGACAATGGTTCTAGGAGAGCCAGGAGGGATGTCGAGGTGGGACGCCAGTCTCTGTACACGGAGGAATTCCGGAAAGACGCGGTCGCATTGTACCGCGCGGCCGACGGTAAACGCACGTACGCGGATGTGGCCGCGGATGTGGGCGTCAGTGGCGAGACGCTACGGACGTGGGTCCGCAAGGACACCGCCCGTAACGCGCGGTCGCAGGACTGCAGTACCGGCGCCGACGGGACCGAGGCGGACGAGCTCGCGCGCCTGCGGGCGGAGAACGCCCGGCTACGGGGTGCGGAAAAGGAATGGCAGCTCGAACGCGAGATCCTGCGCCGGGCAGCCGCGTATTTCGCAAAGGAGGTGAAGTGAAGACCCGCCGCTGGGACTTCATCTCCGACCATCGCGCCGAGTTCGGCGTGCAGCGGCTGTGCCGGGTGCTC
>NZ_JBLWIT010000152.1:0-22411 GCF_048381435.1 Rhodococcus mengyinensis
GCTGCGGGCGCGGCCGTCCCCGTGCTCACCGGACAGGGATCCGCCGTAGCCGGCGACGAGTGTGCTCGCCGCGACCAGGAAGTCCCGGAAGATGCCGTCGCCGCCGGGCTTGTCGAGCGGCCAATCGATGCGCACGTGCATGCATCCGTCACCGAAGTGCCCGTACGGCAGGCCGGTGACGCCGAATTCGTCCATCAGGGCGTCGAAGTCGCGTAGGTAGTCGCCCAGCATGGCCGGTGGCACGGCCGCATCCTCCCATCCTGCGTGCGCGGGCAGGCCGGCAGGACTGCGGCCGGCCAGTCCGGCACCATCGGCGCGAATCCGCCACAGCTGGGCGGTACGGCCCGCGTCGGTGACCACGAGGCTGTCCACGGCTCCGCAGTCCCGTCCGACCTGCCGGGCCCTGGCGATCGTCTCGTCGAGGTCGTCGCCGACGACCTCGACGAACAACCAGGCCGCCCCCGCAGGCAACGGCGGAACCGCATCCGGGCCGCGGCGCTCACGCACCACCTCGACGATCCGGGAATCGATACCCTCGCAGGCGGTCGGATCGAACTTCAGCACCAGCGGGGTCGCGTCACCCGCCGACGCGATGTCGGCGTACCCCAGCACGACCAGGACGCGGTGGGCGGGCTCGGACACCAAGCGGACCGTCGCGCGGGTTGCCACCGCGAGGGTGCCCTCCGTGCCGACCAGCATGCGGGTCACGTCGAACCGATTTTCCGGCAGCAGGTGTTCCAGGGCGTATCCGGACACCTGACGGCCGAATTGCCCGAGCTCGGTGCGAATGGTCGCCAAACCGGCGCGGGTGACCTGCTGTAGTGCACTCAGCGCCGGGGAGGCCGTCACCTCGCCGGCCGAACCCAGTTGCAACGACTCCCCGGTCCCGGTCAGAACGTGCAGGCCCTTCACGTTGTCTGAGGTCCGGCCGTATCCGAGCGTGCGCGAACCGCAGGCATTGTTTCCGATCATGCCGCCGATGGTGCAGCGAGTGAACGTCGATGGGTCGGGCCCGAATCGTAGGCCGTGCGGTGCAACGGCCTGCTGCAGCACCGTCTGAATCGTGCCCGGCTCGACGGTGGCGGTCTGTGCGTCCCTGTCGATCGACAGCACCCGGTTCATGTGCCGGCTGAAGTCGAGAATCAGTCCCGTCCCGACGGCGTTACCTGCAACGGAGGTGCCGCCACCGCGAGAGGTCAGCGGCACGCCCTCTCTGCGGCACACCGCGAGGGCGGCAGCGACCTCGTCGGCGTGGCGCGGCCGCGCGACGACCAGCGGTCGCACCCGGTACAGGGACGCATCGGACGAATAGGCAGCGCGGGTGGTGCCGTCGGAGAGAACATCGCTCACTCCCGAACTGCGCAGCTCAGCGGCCAGTGATTCAGCGGAGATCATTCGTAGCATGCTACATGCACCTAGCATGCTACGAACAGCCCCGTGTTGTTACAGTGATCGGGTGGCAGACGAAGCGCTCGAACTCGAACCGCTCACCCCGTTCGCGGGACGACGGATGGAGCAGGCGATCGCGGCGGTGCGGGCGGCCATCGACGACGGCCGCATGAAACCGGGAGTGAAGTACTCGGTCTACCAACTCGCCGAGGGTCTGGGCATCTCCCGAACCCCGGTGCGGGACGCTTTGCTGCGCCTGGAAGAAGTGGGAGTCATCAAGTTCGAAGCACGCCAGGGCTTCCGCATTCTTCTCCCCCAGCCGAAGGAGATCGCGGAGATCTTCGCAGTCCGGTTGGCCCTGGAACTACCCGCGGTCCGCAAGGCCGCAGCCGTGGCCGACCCCACGCTCTCGGATGCACTGCAGCGGCAACGACGCCTGATGCAGGACGCCGCCGCCGGCGGCGACGAACACGAGTTCGCCCATCATGATCTCGGGCTTCACGACCTGATTCTCGACGCCGCCGACAACGCCCGAGCCCGCGCGATCGTCAAGACCCTTCGCGAGACCACCCGGCTGCTCGGGGCCAATACCGCCGACAAGACCAGAACACTCACCGACATCGACGACGAGCATGCGCCCATCATCGATGCCATCATCGCCGGGGACCCCGGCGGAGCGGAAGCCGCCATGCGCGTTCATCTGGTCAACACCGGGAAACTCCTTGTCGCCCAAGCTGTTCTCAGCGACGACTCCGGCCTCTCCGTCGACGAGATCTGGTCTGCCGTCATCTCCTGACCAACGCGTCAACCCTGCGGCGGCTTCTCCGGTGTCGCGCGCCGGTGCACGGCAAGTTGCAGTTCGAACAGCAGCCGGTCGGCGGCGTCCTGCAGACCGATCCCGATGATCTCTTCCACTCGGCGGATCCGGTACCGCAGCGTGTTGGGATGCACGCTCAGTGCGGCGGCGGCATTACGAACGTCCCCGTGCTCCGCGAGGTAGGTCTCGGCGCTCTCGCACAGGTTGGAACCATGCTTGCGGTCGTACTCGTACAGCGCATCGACGCGCGGATCGTGCAGTTCCGGGTGCTCGCCGACGAGGTCGAGGATCTCCCCGAGCAGCACCGCGGTGCGGGATTCGGCGAGCGTGGTCACCCGTCCCTCCGGGAACGTGGCGGCAGTGCCGTCGAGAACCCGGTCGACCTCGACCCGCGCCGCGGCCACCTGCGCGAGGTCGGGAACCGGAACGGCGATCGCGGCCCGCAGCACGATCGACCGCTTGGCCTCGAACTGGTCGACGAGCTGCCGCGTCCACGCGGTGACCCCCGCAGCGGACTTGTAGCGAGGAAGGAGCACGTAGGCGCGATCACCGATCACGGTGGCGACCGAATGGCGGCTGAACGAGCTCGCGTGCAGGCGGAGCATGCTGCCCATTCCGGCGAACTCGCCGGTGGCCGTCGAGCTCTCCGATCCGGTCGGCGCGAAGCCCACGACAGCGGCCGCGCCGCTCATCGGCAAGTTCAGGGCGCTGGCCACGGAGGGAACATCGACGCCCCCACCACGCGCACCGAACAACCGTTGGACCAGCAACCCCTCGGTGGAGGGGGCGTTGAGACTTCTGGAGATGATCCGGGCTGCGATCGCCGAAGCGCCGCGCAACACGTCCACCGCATCCGGATTGAACGGTGCGTCGCCCTGTTGCACCCAGATCGAACCGAGAAGCCGCGGTGCGGTCGAGGTGTCCTCGGTGGACTGGCGGATGCTGACCACCAGGCGCCGCTTGGTGGCGAGTTCTTCGTGCGCGGGCACGTCGATGACCTCGTCGCTTTCCCGGAGCCGGTCGAACACTCCCCACTTCTGCAGTGTCCGCAGGTAATCGCGTGGGCCCTCACGGCCGAGGATCGACAAGGCGCGCAGTTCGTCCGCCGCTTCGTCGGAGGCAGAGTATGCGAGCACCTTCGACTGGGCGTCCTCGATCGAGACCATCCCCCCGGCG
Organism: Rhodococcus mengyinensis; assembly: GCF_048381435.1. Classification (NCBI taxonomy): domain Bacteria; kingdom Bacillati; phylum Actinomycetota; class Actinomycetes; order Mycobacteriales; family Nocardiaceae; genus Rhodococcus; species Rhodococcus mengyinensis. The sequence continues at coordinate 3,383 of NZ_JBLWIT010000152.1, forward strand.
TTCTGGGCGACGATCTGCGCGAGGCCGAACAGGTCAGTGTCCGTGGCGAGCAGATCCGGGTCCGCAGGTGTGCCACGCCCGCGGCGAGACCGGTCGAGCATGCGCTGGACCAGCGGGAACACGTGATCCCATCGCGCCTTCGGGTGCACCGCCACGAGGGCGACGCCGGCACGGTGCGCCGCCGCCTGCACTGCGCTCGATTCGTGCGCCGTCTTCGACATCACCGCATGCGGCCGGTGCCGTCGCGCCCGCCCGGAGACGTCGTCGAACCAGCGCACGGCGTCGGCGTCGGCAACCCCCACATGGAGATACAAGTCCTGCATCGGAGATTGCGATTCGGTTTCGACCGTCAGATCGGAGCTGTCGACGAGCGCCACCGATGCCACAGTGACGTCGTCACCCGCGGGAGCGTCGATCAGCTCGACGACCGCGGTGTCGAGAGCACGGAGAAGCTCACGCAGCGTGATGGTTTCGGCAGCAGGATCGGACGCCGCGGCTGCCGTGGCAGGACTTCGATTTCCGGAAGGCACCGACATCGCTCCGCTCGGAGGGTGAGAACAGGTTTAGCCAACAGTACAACCTTCATCAGCATCTCTTGTCCTGTTGGCTCAATATCTCGGCTCTGTTCTGGTGTTGACTACACCTAGTTCGAGCGGCGGTTCCTTCGCCGCCACACCCCCCCGTAGGAGGTTCCATGGACGCCGTCACCACCACGCCCCAGCCGATCAACGAGCCGGTGGGCTCCTTCGCCCCGGGGAGCCCCGAGCGTGCCCGACTGCAGGCGAAGTTGGCCGAGCTGGGTTCGAACCCCACCGAGATCCACAACGTCATCGGCGGTGCGCACCGGCGCGGCACCGGCCCCGCGATCGACGTCGTGCAGCCGCACCGGCATGCCGCCGTGCTGGGCACCTTCACCAACGCCGGCGCCCAGGACATCCAGGACGCCGTTGCAGCCGCCACCGCCGCCGCCCCGGCCTGGCGGGCACTGTCCTTCGAGGACCGCGCCGCAGTGTTCCTCCGCGCGGCCGACCTGCTGTCCGGACCGTGGCGTGAAACCCTCTCCGCCGCAACCATGCTCGGCCAGTCCAAGACCGCGTACCAGGCCGAGATCGACACCCCGTGCGAACTGATCGACTTCTGGCGCTTCAACGTCCAGTTCGCCCGGCAGATCCTCGCCGACCAGCCGATCTCCTCCCCCGGCGTGTGGAACAAGCTCGAATACCGCTCCCTCGAGGGCTTCGTCTACGCCATTACTCCGTTCAACTTCACCGCCATCGCCGGCAACCTGCCCACCGCCCCCGCCCTGATGGGCAACACCGTGGTGTGGAAGCCCTCGCAGACCCAGGCCGTGGCCGCGTACTGGACGATGAAACTGCTCGAGGCCGCCGGTCTGCCGCCCGGGGTTATCAACCTCGTCAACGGCCCCGGCGCCGAGGTCTCCGACATCGTTCTCGCCGACCCCCGCCTGGCCGGGATCCACTTCACCGGGTCCACCGCCACCTTCCAGCACCTGTGGCGCCAGGTCGGCGACAACATCTCGAACTACAACAGCTACCCACGCCTGGTCGGCGAAACCGGTGGCAAGGACTTCGTCCTCGCCCACAGCTCCGCCAACCCCGACACCCTCACCACCGCCCTGCTGCGCGGCGCGTTCGACTACCAGGGACAGAAATGCTCCGCGGCCTCCCGCGCGTTCGTCCCGAAGTCGGTGTGGGCGAAGATGGGCAACGACTTCATCGAGAAGGCGTCGACGCTGGAATACGGGGATGTCACCGACTTCTCGAACTTCGGTGGCGCCGTCATCGACCAGCGGGCGTTCGACCGCAACGCCGACGCCATCGCCCGCGCCAAGGCCACCCCCAGCCTGACCATCGCCGCCGGCGGCCATGTCGACGACAGCGTCGGCTACTTCGTCGACCCCACCGTCCTGCTCGGTGACGACCCCACCGACGAGGCCTTCCGCACCGAGTACTTCGGACCGATCCTGTCCGTCCACGTCTACGACGACTCCGCCGCCGGATCGTTCGAGAAGGTCCTCGACCTGGTCGACAAGGGGTCCGCCTACGCGCTGACCGGCTCGATCATCGCCGACGACCGCACCGCGATCGCCCAGGCCACCGACGACTTACGATTCGCGGCCGGCAACTTCTACATCAACGACAAGCCCACCGGCGCCGTCGTCGGACAACAGCCCTTCGGAGGAGCCCGGGCGTCGGGCACCAACGACAAGGCCGGCTCCCCGCAGAACCTCCTGCGCTGGGCCTCCGCCCGCACCATCAAGGAAACGTTCGTCCCGGCCACCGACCACCACTACCCCCACCAGGGCGCCGACTCCTCCGAGGACATCTGATGGCGGCCGCGGATCTGTTGCGGCCCGCCCTGCTCGCCGCAGCCCGCTCCCCTCGCATGGAACGCACGGTCAGTCGCATTCCGGTGACCAAGAGCCTCGTCGACCGGTTCGTCGCCGGCGAGACCGAGAACCAGGCCGTCACCGCAACGACCTCGATCCTGGACTCCGGCCGCTACATCAGCATCGACTACCTCGGCGAGGACACCACCGATCTCGGGCAGGCCTCCGGAACCGTGTCGCATTACCTGACGCTGTTGTCGTCGCTGGCGCAGCGTGCCCCGGCCACTGACTCCGGCGGTCGGCCGCGCAGCATCGAGGTCTCCCTGAAGCTGTCCGCGCTCGGACAGTTCCTGCCCCAAGACGGTCACAACGTGGCACTCGAGAACGCCCACAAGATCTGTACCGCGGCCGAGGAAGCCGGCGTCTGGGTCACGGTCGACGCCGAGGACCACACCACCACCGACTCGACCCTGTCGATCGTGGGAGAGCTCCGCGAGGACTTTCCCACTCTCGGCACCGTGCTGCAGGCCTACCTGAAGCGCACCGAAGCGGATTGCCGGGACCTCTCCGGGCCCGGATCGCGGATCAGGTTGTGCAAGGGCGCGTACAAGGAACCCGCATCTGTTGCCTACCAAGGTAAGCCCGCGGTCGACGAGGCTTACCTGCAGTGTCTGCGGATCCTGATGAACGGCGAGGGCTACCCGATGGTCGCCTCCCACGATCCGGCCATGGTCGACGCCGCACTGGCGCAGGCGAAGGCCACGGGTCGCACCACCGACGAGTTCGAGATCCAGATGCTCCACGGCATCCGGGACGCCGAGCAGTTGCGTCTGGTCGAGCAGCAGCAACACGTGCGGGTCTATCTGCCCTACGGCGAGCAGTGGTACGGCTACTTCATGCGCCGTCTCGCCGAACGCCCCGCCAACCTGGCCTTCTTTCTCAGGTCACTGACCTCGACGAAGTAAGGGCTCGGGACGCCGTCGCGGTACGCCAGGCAGGAGCGACTCCCACCGCATCTCACGCGATGCCCGGTTGCTCCGGCGCACCTTCGCCCGCGCCACCCGCCCGGGTGAAGAACGAAACGCGGCCGTTGGTCTCGAGCACGGCAAGCTCGATTTCGTCGAACCGGCGGATGCCCTTCTGCCGGGCATCCGCCATCAGGTCGTCCAGCGACATTCGCTCGGTGCGTAGCCGCTGCAGGTCGGGTATCCCGTCACGAACGATGATGACGGGAACACCGTGCGTGACCCCACGCACGCGGGGGAATCGCGCATTGGCCCATGCCAGGGCCAGTGTGAGCAGGGCGAACACTCCGACCGCGAGGACTGCGGACGTAACGGAGTACTCCTGTTGCGTCACGCCCTGCTGAACGAGGTCGCCCATGACGACAGGACCGCCGCACGGATCACGATCTCCATCAGGGCACCAGGACACCGAGACCGATCCCGAGTGGCCGAGCTGACTCGAAGGCTGAATGTAGGCGTCGAAGCCCAGGGTGAGTGTGTCTCCGGGCGGTGGATCGATCGTCATGTAGGTCCGCGAAGCGTCGCTGGTCTCTGCGGACGGCTCGGGTGTCCATCCCTGGGTCTCGAACAAGTCGAAATTAACTGCGCGCGACTGCACTGCACACGAGGTGTTGTTTGATTCGCTTGTGGCACGGGTAGGCGGAAGATGCAGCAGCGTCGATGTTTCGGATGGGAGGAACACGAGATGGCACGCAAGGATTCGCAACCCCAACTCAAAGACCAGGAAATGTACGAGGAACTCCGCGAGAAGGGCGATTCCAAGGAGAAGGCCGCACGAATCTCCAATGCCGCGGCCAGTCGTGGGCGCGAGAACGTCGGAAAGTCGGGCGGGAAGTCGCAGTCATACGAGGACTGGACGGTCGACGAGCTCCAGAAACGTGCCAAAGAGCTGGGTTTGCAGGGTTATTCGAAACTGAACAAGAAGGAGCTCATCGACGAGCTTCGCAATCATTAGCCGGGCGGCTGCCCATGTGTGAGGCCTGTCGATCCTGCAGGATCGAGGCCTCACGAGCCGTTGCAACCCGAACGTCAGGCGAACAGCGTGCTGCTCGACGGTATCAACCACATCGCCTGGATCTCGAAGGACGCCGCCCGCTTGGGCCGGTTCTACGCCGATGTGTTCGACGCCGACGTCGGACCCACACGCACCCACGGCGACGACGGCAGAGAAACGATGACCGTCATCCGCATCGGCCCGCACACCGAACTGAACATCTTCGTGATCGAAGGCAACACCGAACCTGAGCGCCAAACACCCATGTGGGGACGGGGACGCATCGATCATGTCGGCCTGCAGGCCGCCTCACACGAAGCATTCGCCACGATTCGGCAACGTCTGATCGACGAGGCCGCCAGCGACGGAGCCGTCAACGACTTCGGCGCCGTCCAGAGCATCTTCTTCCGCGACCCCGACGGACTCGAAGGGGAAGTGCTGATAGCCAAACCCCGGTAGGACGCCCTGGCGACAGATACCGGGAGCTCGCTCGATCCCATCATGGCCGATGACCTGGATTTCGACCTCGATCGATGCAGCACGTCGTACCGTGGAACCGTCACCGATCCGCATAGTGACCGACGCGAGGAGTGCTGAGAATGTTCGATCTCGAACCCGCCACCGACGTAATGGCCTCTCTCGTCGAGTCCGTGCGCGACGATCAACTCACAGCACCGACACCGTGCCCGGAGCTCACCGTCGGTGACCTCCTCGACCACATCGACGGGCTGTCGCTTGCGTTCACCGCCGCCGCGACGAAGACACCGCCCGCCGGGGGCAGCCAACCACCCTCCGCCGACGCCGCTCGCCTCGGCACCGACTGGCGCACCCGGATCCCGCAGCGTCTGGCCGCGCTCGCCGGCGCCTGGCGCGAGGAGGCGGCCTGGCACGGGATGACCCAGGCAGGTGGACTCGACCTACCGGCCGACGTCGCGGGCGCGGTCGCGGTGGACGAGATCGTCGTGCACGGCTGGGACCTCGCCGTCGCCACCGATCAGAACTTCCACAGCGCACCGGAACTACTCGGCGCCGCATACGAGTTCGCGAAGTCATCGGCCGACCAGAACCCGCACGGCACGCCCGGACTGTTCGGGCGACCGGTGACCGTTCCTGACTCCGCGCCACTGCTCGAGCAACTGCTCGGCCTCACCGGCCGCGATCCACAGTGGGTTCCCGCCGCCACGTAGCCGTCCGCACTGTCCGCCGCGGACAAAGCTCGAGGAGAACTCGAGCCCGGCAGAATATTTCGGACCACCCTCCCCGCGAATAATGTCATGGATCACACGGCAACTCGAAGGGGAACGAAACAGTTTCCGACATCGGCTATTTCAACTCGTGGGGCGCGCTCCGACGACGGCCGCTTCGAGGACTCCGTCGTGGGTGGCGAGTGCGTTCTCGATCTTCTTGGGGTAGATGTTCTCGCCCCGCGGATGATCATGTCCTTGATACGGTCGACGAGGGTGAGGTACCCGTCCTCGTCGAGTCGGCTGACGTCGCCCGTGTGGAGCCAGCCGTCGACGATGGTCCGGTCTGCCTCCTCCGGACGCCCCAGATAGCCGTGCATCACGTTGGCGCCGCGAACGACGACCTCGCCGAACTGCGTGAACGCCGCCCCGACCGGGCCATCGAAACCAACGTCGAATTCTGGGCCGCGGTCATCCTCGACTTCGCCGAGGTCCCCGCGCACATGATGCCCGCGATGTTCACCTGCGGCCGCACCGCCGGCTGGTGCGCCCACATCCTCGAGCAGAATCGTCTCGGCAAACTCGTCCGCCCCGGCGCCATCTACACCGGACCCGCGCCCCGCACCCCCGAATCCGTCGACGGCTGGGACCAGATCGCCTCGACGTAGAGATCGACACCGTTGAGAAACGCGACGCAGGGCCGCGCAAGACGCCGTCCGCGGGCGGGCGCCTACTGGCGGCGGATGGGCCCTCGGGCCTCGATCATCGGTGCTGTTCGCGGTAGCGGCTCGGACTGATGCCGTAGGTCGCCGTGAATGCTCTGCTGAAGACGGACAGATCGATGAACCCGAACTGGGCCGCGATGTCGGTCAGGGATCGGGGGATGTTGCGTGGGGCCACCATCGCTTGGCGGCAGGCCTCGAGTCGGTGTTCGCGAATCGTGGCAGCAGCGGTTGCGTCGAAGCGCGCGAACACCCTGTGGACGGTTCTGGTGGAGACGAAGAAAGCCTGAGCGATCCCGGACGGGGACAGGTCCGGGTCGTCGAGGTGCTGTCCGATGTACTGCACCATGTTCGCGTGCAACTCCCGCATGGCGGCATCTGGATCGTCGGGCTGACATTCCTCCTGCGCCGCGGTGATGGCCAGGTCGGCCAAACCGCCGGCGAGCCCGATCGCGCCTCCGGAGGAGACCTCCCCGTCGGCGACGAGGAGCCTGGACAACATTGGTGACAGTAACTGTCCCACAGGGGAAGTGGAGCTGACGGTCCGCGCTGTCAACTGCTGTGACTGGCTCTCGGTGAGCGACACCGAGGCGCGCGGCCAGGTGAACACTCGCAGGTGCCAGTCCGGATGCAGGTTCCAGGTAAAGGGTCGTGAGGTCTCGTAGAGGGCGAAATCACCCGGGCCGAGAATGCAGGTACGTCCGTCCTGGATGAGCTGGCCCTCACCCGCGACAACCATGCCGATCTGCATCAAATCGAGTGGGTGGCGGTTGGCAAGCCTCGCCGTTCGGCGGAAGGATTGCGATGTCGCGGTGACGTCGGCAGCCATCAGGTGCGCGAAATGCCGGGTATGGACCGCGCCGGTGAAGTGCGTGGGCTCGGCGGGATCGATATCCAGCGCGACGAAGGTGTCGCGGATCGTGTCGATCCAGGTGCCGAGCGTGGTGGTCCGAACCACCTCGCGACGCTGATGAGGTGTCGACCCGGCGCGCGACAGTGACGGTTGCAGCACTGGTGTGTTCGCGGGCCGGCAAACCGAGCAGTCCCCATGCACGAGGTCGCCATCAGGCGGTGGCAACGACGTCATGAACAGCTTCCTCTCCTCGCGTGAACCCAACGCTATGAGCGGGGAAACCGCATGTCAACGCGCGCTCGCCTATTTACGCGGAAGAAACACGCGAACCCTGTGAATTCCGGCGCCAGTGGTTCCGCCCCCGCGATGACGATGTCGCGGAGTGCAAAGGGGGTAGTCGCTGAGCGTCAAACATCACGACCCGGAAGCTCCTACCGTTCGAGTACGCCGGAAAGACCCGGATGGCTCACGGGACATCCTGGACCGATTGACGATTCCTCGTCCCGGCCGCTAGCGGATCGTCGATGTAGACAGAAGGACAAACTATGGAATTCATCGCCGTTCGTCACGCTGTGGACCCCTACGGAGTAATCGCTCCTCGCGGAGCGAGATAGCATGCCACTCCTGCTGCTCGACGCTGTCATGGCACTTCTCCGAACGCTGATCCGCCCCTACCGTTGGCCGGCCGACCTGAGGGACGGTGTCAGCAGAATCGCGACGACACGAGCCTATCGACGGTCATTGGCGCTGCACGCACACTTGGCGGGTACACACGACGACAGCGTGTACGCCGACGACTTCGGCGCCACAGCTCTCCGGCAGTGACCACAGGATCGGCGCCGAGTGTCGCTGATCGTCGAACTACCTGTCGCTCGCAGTCAAATCCACACCGGGACAGCGCGGTAGTTTCGATCACCAACCGAGTTGCCGAACGTTCTCGGCAAGCCCCAACTCATGAATGAGGAGTCTTCATGGAATCTGCAATCGGCGACCATCTCACATGTCCGCGGAGCTTGACTCGGCGTGTGCCCGACGACTACCAACCCCCTTTCCCGATGTGGGTGGGACGCGCTGACGAGCACCTGCAGCAGGTTGTCATGGCGTATCTCGGCGTGCAGTTCCGCGGCGACCAGCAACGCCCGGCCGCGCTTGCGGCCATGCGCGACATCGTTGCCGGCTTCGATCTCGACGACGGCCCGCTGCACCACGACCTGACCCATCATGTGGACAATCAGGGCTACGAGAATCTGATTGTCGCCGGATACTGGAAAGACGTTGCTGCCCATACTCGTTGGATACAAGGCTCAGCCGCGGCCGACTGGTGGGCATCGGATGAACGACTGTCCGAGGGACTTGGCTACTTCCGCGAGATCGTTGCCCCGCGGGCCGAGCAATTCGAAACGCTCTACGCCTTTCAGGACCACCTCCCCGGTGTCGGCGCTGTCATGGACGGGATCAGCGGCGAGATCAACGAACACGGGTACTGGGGTTCGATGCGCGAACGTTTCCCGATCTCCCAGAATGACTGGATGCAGCCCTCGGGCGATCTGCGGGTGATCAGCGGCGATCCTGCAGCGGGTGGCCGTGTGGTGGTACAAGGTCACGACAATATCGCGCTGATTCGGTCCGGCCAAGATTGGAAGGATGCCGAATCCGAAGAGCGCGCCCTGTATCTCGAGGAAATTCTCCCGACCTTGCAGCAGGGCATGGATTTTCTTCGCGACAACGGCGATTCGGTGGGCTGCTACAGCAACAGGTTCGTGCGCAACATCGATCTGGAAGGGAACTATCTCGATCTGAGCTACAACATCGGCCATTGGGGTTCGCTCGACAAACTCGAGCGCTGGGCAGAATCCCATCCGACCCATCTGCGAATCTTCACCACCTTCTTCCGCGTCGCCGCCGGCCTGTCAAAACTTCGGCTCTATCACGAGGTCTCGGTGTTCGACGCGTGCGACCAGCTGTACGAGTACATCAACTGCCACCCCCAGACCGGCATGATGCGCGACGCCCAACCGGTCAAGCACGTGAGGAGCACCACCTGATGACAGTCATCCGACCGAACGACGACGCAATCGGTTCTGCCGCAGATCATTACGGCCTACATTTTGACGCTGCGACTCGGCTGGAGTTCGCAGGCTTGGTCGATGGCGCGCTCGGTTCGTATGACGTAGTCGACGACCTGTATGCGGACGAGAATTTCTCGGCACCCTCCCGCGATCATGCGACACCTGATGCGAGCGACAATCCCTTGGGCGCATGGTATGTAACCACGAGTATCTCGACGGCGACAGAAGGTCCGCTGGCCGGCCGGCGTGTGGCGATCAAAGACAACGTGACCGTGGCCGGCGTGCCCATGATGAACGGATCGCGGTCGCTGGAGGGGTTCGTTCCCACCCGTGATGCAACCGTGGTCACCCGACTGCTCGATGCCGGCGCCACGGTGGCGGGCAAGGCGGTGTGTGAGGATCTGTGCTTTTCCGGTTCGAGCTTCACCCCGGCCAGCGGTCCGGTGCGCAACCCGTGGGATCGTGACCGCGAGGCCGGTGGATCCTCAGGCGGCAGTGCCGCCCTCGTCGCCAACGGCGATGTCGACATGGCGATCGGCGGCGACCAGGGTGGGTCGATCCGAATTCCGGCCGCATTCTGTGGCGTGGTCGGGCACAAGCCCACGTTCGGGCTGGTCCCCTACACCGGTGCCTTCCCCATCGAGCGCACGATCGATCATCTCGGGCCCATCACCCGCACGGTCGAAGACGCCGCCCTGCTTCTGTCGGTGATCGCCGGCCGCGACGGCCACGATCCCCGCCAGCCGGACAACCTCGTGGTGGATGACTATGTCTCGACCCTCGACTCCGGGATCGACGGCCTGCGGGTCGGCGTCGTGAGCCAGGGATTCGGGCACGCGAACTCACAGCCGGAGGTCGATGATGCGGTCCGTGCGGCTGCACACCGCTTCACCGAGGCTGGTGGCGTGGTCGACGAGGTGAGCGTTCCGTGGCATCTGCACGCGTTCCACGTGTGGAACGTGATCGCCACCGACGGCGGCGCCTATCAGATGCTCGACGGCAACGGCTACGGCCTCAACGCAGACGGCCTCTACGACCCCGAACTGATGGCGTACTTTGCGCAGCACCGCATCCAGCACGCCGATGCCCTGTCCGAAACCGTCAAACTCGTCGCCTTGTGCGGCCATCACGGTGTCACCGCGTTGGGCGGATCGAGCTACGGCAAGGCCCGCAACCTGGTACCGCGCGCTCGCGCCGCCTACGATGCGGCGCTGGAGAACTACGACGTCCTGGTCATGCCGACCCTGCCCTACGTTGCCTCCGAACTACCGGCGCAGGATGTGGACCGAGTCACCTACGTCACCAAAGCCCTCGGAATGATCGCGAACACCGCCCCATTCGATGTCACCGGCCACCCCGCCCTGTCGGTGCCGGCAGGTCTGGTGAACGGCCTTCCCGTCGGAATGATGATCATCGGGAAGCGATTCGACGACGCCACGGTCTTACGCGCCGGCCGCGCGTTCGAACAGATCCGCGGCGCCTTCCCCACGGCGACCGGCCAACCGGCTACCGCTGCACGTCTGAGTCTCGCCTGAGACAAGGCGCGTCCTACCCGCCCACTCACACCACCACTTCACAAGTATCAGCCCCTACAGAAAGTGGAAACAATGTCGGCAACGATCGAACACACACCAGACAACGCGGCACCAGCTCAAGCGCCGGCGTCGGATCGCGCGTGGGCCCTGTTCCGTGCGCTCGACGGAAAGGGTCTGGTCCCGGAGGGCTACACCGAAGGGTGGAAGAAGACCTTCGAGGAGGACTTCAGCCCGAAACGCGGCGCCGAACTCGTTGCGCGAGCCTGGACCGACCCGGAATTCCGCGACCTGCTCCTCACCGACGGCACCGCGGCCGTGGACCAGTACGGCTATCTGGGACCGCAGGGCGAATACATTGTGGCGCTCGAAGACACCCCTACCCTCAAGAACGTCATCGTATGCTCCCTGTGCTCGTGCACCGCGTGGCCCATCCTCGGGTTGCCGCCGACCTGGTACAAGAGCTTCGAGTACCGCGCCCGCGTCGTCCGTGAACCTCGAAAAGTGCTGTCCGAGATGGGCACCGACATCCCGGAGGATGTCGAGATCCGCGTGTACGACACCACCGCCGAGACCCGCTACATCGTGCTCCCCCAACGGCCCGCCGGCACCGAAGGCTGGACCCAGGAGCAACTGCAGCAGATCGTCACCAAGGACTGCCTGATCGGGGTCGCAGTCCCGCAGGTCCCGGCCAACTGATCCACCGAATCAAAGGAGCTAAACCCATGGATGGAGTTCACGATCTCGCCGGTGTTCAAGGGTTCGGCAAGGTGCCCCACACCGTCAACGCCGATATCGGTCCCACCTTTCACGCCGACTGGGAACACCTGCCCTACAGCCTGTTCTTCCTCGGAGTGGCGGAGCTGGGGGCCTTCAGTGTCGACGAGGTCCGCTACGTCGTCGAACGGATGGAACCCCGCCATTACATGATGACGCCCTATTACGAGAGGTACGCCATCGGCGTTGCCACCCTCATGGTCGAAAAAGGCATCCTCACCCACGAAGAACTCGAAGCGCTCGCCGGGGGCCCGTTCCCGCTGTCCCGGCCGGCCGAGTCGGAAGGCCGGCCGGCCCGCACCGACACCATCACCTTCGAGGTCGGGCAACGTGTCCGGGTCCGCGACGAGTACGTTCCCGGTCATATCCGGATGCCCGCCTACTGCCGCGGCAGGGTCGGGACCGTCACCCACCGCACCGGCGAGGAATGGCCGTTCCCCGACGCCATCGGCCACGGCCGCGCTGACGCCGGGGAGGAACCGACCTACCACGTCAAGTTCGCGGCCGAGGACCTGTTCGGAGACGACACCGACGCCGGCAGCGTCGTAGTCGACCTGTTCGAGGGGTACCTCGAACCGGCAGCCTGACCCGCTGCCGCACTGTCACCAACGGCGTGGGCGGGTACGCGTTCCCGCCCACGCCCTCCCTAGCCGGGATCTCCCCGACCGTCGGAAGGACTCCAAACAATGGCCGACACACGACTTCCTGTCACCGTGCTGTCAGGATTTCTGGGTGCAGGAAAAACCACCCTCCTCAACCAGGTCCTGCGAAACCGGGAGGGCCGGCGGGTGGCCGTCATCGTCAACGACATGAGCGAGATCAACATCGACAGCGCCGAAGTCGAACGGGAGATCTCACTGAGCCGCTCACAAGAGAAACTCGTCGAGATGACCAACGGCTGCATCTGCTGCACTCTGCGCGAAGACCTTCTCGCGGAAATCAGTGCACTGGCCGCCGATGGACGATTCGACTACCTTTTGATCGAATCGTCCGGTATCTCCGAGCCGCTACCGGTCGCTGAAACGTTCACCTTCATCGACACCGACGGACACGCTCTGGCAGATATCGCCCGCCTGGACACCATGGTGACCGTCGTCGATGCCCACAGCTTCCTTCACGACTACCAGACCGGCGGCCGCGTCCAGACCGACGCACCCGACGACGAACGCGACATCTCCGACCTGCTGGTCGATCAGATCGAGTTCGCGGATGTCATTTTGGTCAGCAAAGCCGACCTCGTCACTTCGGAGCACCTGACCGAACTGACCGCAGTCCTGCGCTCACTCAACCCCACTGCGCGCATACAGTCGATGTCCCACGGCCAGATCCCCCTCGACACCATCTTGGACACCGGCCTGTTCTCCTTGGAGAAGGCCGCCCAGGCACCCGGCTGGCTCCAAGAATTACAGGGCGAACACACCCCCGAGACGGAGGAATACGGAATCAGTTCCGTCGTCTACCGTGAACGCGCCCCCTTCCACCCCGGGCGGCTGCACCAGTTCCTCACCAGCGAATGGGCCAACGGTCGTCTTCTGCGTGCCAAAGGCTATTACTGGAACGCAAGCCGATTCACCGAGATCGGCAGCATCTCCCAGGCCGGCCACCTGATCCGACACGGCTACGTCGGACGCTGGTGGAAGTTCCTGCCCGAAACCTACTGGCCTGAGGACGACTACCGCCGCGCGGGGATTCTCGGCAAATGGGAAGAACCAGTTGGTGACTGCCGGCAAGAGCTGGTCTTCATCGGCCAGGGAATCGACCCCGACGCACTGCGCCACCAACTCGATGCGTGTCTGCTGACCACCGCCGAGATCGAACTCGGCCCCGACACCTGGACAACATGGCCCGACCCACTCGGCGACGGCCATACCGACCAGGTCACCAGCACCGTTGCCCAAACACACACCGCCTGACCCCGACACCACCTCGAGTTCCTACGCAACCACCTCGCGAATCTCCATAGGACCCTGCGCTGCTGCCGGTGACCGGGCCAGATCACCCTCGCATCGCTGCGCGATCAACGAAGCGGTGAGGACGCGGTGGTTTCGAGTCGCACCGTGTCGACGGAGGTGAAGTTCCGCATGTCGAATCCGGCCATGTCCGAGGCGAACTCGGCACTGGTCATGAAGTCGCGGGTGACCTGTTCGATGTCGGCGTCGGGCTCGCAGGAGACGAGCGCGATCAGCCGGTGCGAATCGTCGCTGTGTTCTGTCCAGATTCCATGGGTGGTGATCCCGTGCTTGCCGAGGCTGCTGATATGCCGGGGCCAGTGAACGTTGGCGTACTGGTCGAGTGTTTCGGCAGTGCGCAGGGTGTAGGTCCTCAGTTCGAACATGGCTGCGTCCTTTCATTGCTCCACGGCGGGCCACCGGGCCGTCGACCCAGATGTGCCCGACCGGATTGTGTCTCAGCTACCGGCGACGGTGGTGGCCGGCTGCGGGTGGGCGGCGAGTTCGGTGAAGGTGTCGGCGACCCAGTCGGCGACGAAATCGCTCACGTGCGGCAGGTGATCGAGACCGACGTGTTCGGCGCCTCCCTCTTCGGCGGTGAAGATCCGTAGCTGCCGTTTCGGGCTGGCGGTGGCCTGCTCGTACGAGCGGTGGGCGTATTCGACTGGAATCTGCCGGTCGTTTTCGCCGTGTGCGATCAGGAAGGGGACGGTGATGTTCTCCACGACGCCGTCGAGGTTGATTGCGTCGGCGAAGTCGAGAAACTCGTCCAGGTCGTCATGGCCCCATACCCACATCACGTGTTCCCAGTAGTGCGGCACCGGGCGTTCGCCCTCACGGTCGACGCGGCGACGCTGTACCTTGCCCCAGTCGTGGTTGGCGCCCCACGCCACACACAGCGCGAGGCGCTTCTCGAACGCGGCCGCCCGCGGTGCGTAGTAGCCGCCGAGAGACCAGCCGACGAGACCGATTCGGTCGGCATCGATGGTGTCGATCGTCTCGAGATAGTCCACACAGGCGGCGGCCCATTCCTCGGTGGCGATCTGCGCTGTGAGTCCCTGCAGGCGCAGTGCTTCACCGCTGCCGGGGCAGTCGACCATCAGGGTGGCGATACCGCGACGGGCGAGTTCGTGGCAGAAGCCGGACAGGTACATGTGTTCTTTGGTGCTGTCGAGACCGTTCCACATGATCATGCACGGCGTCCGCCCGTCCACGTCCGTGGGGCGGGTGAAGTAGGCGGGCAAGGTGGTGTCCCGGAAAGGAATCGTGACCTTGACAGTGAGCGGGTCGGCGAGTTCGAACGACCGCTCCATCAGATCCAGGACGCGGCGGTAGATGGCGTTGCGGTCGGGGGCGTCGGCGCTCTGCATGCGTTCAGCGTTGACGAGGTAGTTCGCGGCGCGTGCGTAGGTGCGGCCGGCGGTGCGTGCGTGGCCTGCCGCGAGATCGCGGTCGGCGTTGTCGACGAGGTCGTCGACGACCGCGGTCCAGGACGCGAGGAACTCCTCGGTACCGGCATCCTCGCCGCGGGTGGCGGCATCGCGGATCGGTCGGCATGCGCGGTCGATCTCGTCGATGTAGCCGCCGCTGTTGAGTGTGGCGACGACGCCGAGGTTCCAGACGTAGTTTCCGGGAAAGTACTCGAACATTATTGTCTCCTAGTGTGTTTCGTTTTCAGCTGGGCAGTACCGCGGACCAGCCGCCGTCGACCATCAGGTTGGTGCCGGTGACGTAGCCGGACTCGTCGGAGGCGAGGAACACCGCGTAGTTGACGACGTCGGCGGCGGTGCCGAGGCGGCCGAGCGGGATTGCGGACGCGATGTGCCGCATCGGGTGGTCGTCGGAGAGGAGGGTCGATTCGGACTGCGGGGTGCGGATCATGCCGGGGCTGATGCAGTTCGCTCGGATGTGGTGCGCTGCGCCCTCCGCCGCGAGCTGTTTCGTCATCGCGACCACCGCACCCTTGGAGGCGGTGTGCGCGAGCCGGGTGTTGGTGACCGAACCGGTCAACCCGGCCGTGGATCCGACCAGGATCACCGACGCATTCGCCGACTGCGCCAGGTACTTCCAGGCATGTTTGATCGGGAGGAACACGAGGTCGACTTCGTGGGCCATGACGAAACGCCAATCCTCGAGGGCGATGTCGGGGATCGCGGCGAAGGTCGCGAATCCGGCGTTGGCGTAGAGAATGTCGATCCGGCCGTGGACGGCGCCGACGCCGTCGATCCACGAGCGCACCGAGTCCTCGGCGGTCAGGTCGAGAGGATGGACACTGTTCATGATTCCGCCAGTGGCTGTGACGAGGTCCACGGTCTCGGCGGCCGCGTCGCTGTTGACGTCGCAGCCGTAGACGGTGGCGCCCTCGGCGGCGAAACGCAATGCCGCCTCCCGGCCTTGCCCGCCGGCGGTGCCGGTGATCACCGCGACCTTCCCGGCCAACCTGCCCTGTTGCATGGTCGTGCTCACTTGACCGCAATCGGGTTGACCGGGGCGCCTACGGCGCCGGTGACCGGCAAGGGGGCGGCGGTGAGGAAGAACTCGTAGATCCCGTCGGCGGCGCAGTCCGCGGCGAGAGCGTCGAGGTCCCACATCTCGCCGAGGAACAGCCCGATGTTGGGGATAGCGACCTGGTGCAGGGGTTGAAATGCGTTGTCGAACTCGTTGGGCCGCACCTCGAACCCCCAGGTGTCGGTGGCGATGGCGGCGATCTCGCTGCCGTGCAGCCAGTCGGCGGTGGTGAACGACAATCCCGGTGCCGCACCGCCGGCGTAGTCGCCCCAGCCCTCCCGCCGTGCGCGGGAGAGGTGGCCGGTGCGGACCAGCACGATGTCGCCTCGACCGACGGCGGCAGAGGCGCCCTGGGTGGCGATGGTCCGCTCGACGTGCTCGGTGGTGATCGCGAACCCGTCGGGCAATTCACCGTCGGTGCCGACCACCCGCCCGACGTCGAGCAGCACTCCGCGGCCCACGATCAGATCGGCGGCGGTTTCGATCCCGGTGACCTGATCGCCCTGCGAGGTGACGACCTGCCCTGCCCGGCGCCCGTTCCAGGCTCGGCCGTGGTCGAAGATGTGCCCGAGACCGTCCCATTGTGTGGAGCACTGCAGCGGCATCGCAATGACGTCGTCGGCGCCGCCGAGACCGTGGGGGAAGCCCTGGGTTCCGGCCTCGGCGTCGGTACCGGTGTCGAGCATCGTGTGCACCGGGTTGGTGCGTCGGCGCCAACCCTTCTGCGGCCCATCCATGTTGAACTGCAACGACAGACTGAAACTAGTGCCGTGGCGGATGAGCGCGGCGGCGTTCGCCCGCTTGACGTCGTCGAGGAAGTTGAGGGTGCCGTGCACATCGTCCTCTCCCCACCGGCCCCAGTTCGAACAGCGGTGGGCCGCGGCGGCGATCGCGGACTCGGGATCTGTGCGGTCGAGGGTGACCGCTGCCGTAGCGGTACGCGCGTCGGTCATGCGGATTCCTTTGTGATCGATGGAGTATTCGTCGCGGTGCGCAGTGCGTCCGAGATGGATTTCACCCCACCGTGGGAGGTCGCCCCGCCGTCCACGGTGATCTCGCTGCCGGTGATGTAGGCGGAGTCGTCGCTGAGCAGGAACTCGACGGTGCCTGCGATGTCGTCGGCGGATCCGGCCCGCCCCAGTGCGGTCTCATCGACCGAGGCGGAACGGAACGCGTCGGGGGCGGACGCGGTCATCGGGGTGTCGATGAATCCGGGGTGCACGATGTTGACCCGAATCCCGCGCTCTCCCAATGCCAGGGCGGCCGTGTGGGTCAATCCGCGGACCGCCCATTTGCTGGTGGTGTAGGCAACCGGGTAGTGGGCGGTCAGGGCCGCGATGGATCCGATGTTCACGATCGACGCCCCAGCGGGCATCAGCCGAGACAGCGCCTGGATCGCCAACAGTGGCGCCAGGACGTTCACCGCATAGGCGTCGGTCATGTCCGCGGCGGTGACGTCGTGCAGGCGTGCCCGGCGGGTGATGCCGGCACAGTTCACCAGTCCGTGGATCGTTCCGGCGTGACCCTCGGCCAGGGTCCGCCATTGCTGCGCGTCGGTGACGTCGAAGCCGCGGACGGGTGGGACCGCGGTGCTCGTGCGGTCGAGGGCGATCACCTCGGCGCCCGCGTGTTCGAGGCGACCGACGATGGCCGCACCGATGCCACCGGCCGCGCCGGTGACGACGATGGTCTTGCCTGCCAGCCGGGTCCTGGGCGTGTTCATGATGTGGATACCGTCGTCGTGTGGCGGGCCCGTTCGGCAACGTGGTCGCGCCGCCTCGGTGGCGGCAGGGTCGGCGCCGGAACAGCCGGGGCGCCGATGGTGTTGGTGAGGGTGCCGATGCCCTCCACCACGAGCGTCACGATGTCACCGGGCTGCAAGGACGGTGGGTCCTGTCGGCCGCGCCGGCCCCATTGTTCGGCAAGGCAGCCGCCGTTGCCGACGGTCCCGGACCCGAGGACGTCGCCGGGTTCGATGCGGGCGTTGCGGGAGGCGTAGGCCAGCAGCGCAGGGAAGGACCAGCCCATGTTCGACAGCACGTCCGCGCCGACCTCGACGCCGTTGACCTGCGCGGTGCAGGCCAGGGTCAGGAACCCGTCCTCGTCGTGGAAATCCGTAAATTCGTCGGCGGTGACCAGCACCGGGCCGAGGCTGTTGGCGAAATCCTTGCCCTTCGCCGGGCCGAGGCCCACCTGCATCTCCCGTTTTTGCAGGTCGCGGGCGGACCAGTCGTTGAGGACGGTGTACCCGAAGATGTGGTCCGCGGCCTCCTCGACGGTCAGATCGGTGCCTGCCTTGCCGACGACGACGGCAACCTCGAGTTCGAAATCGAGGGCGGTGCAGTCCGCCGGCGGGATGATCCGTGTGTCGGGACCGGTGACCGAGTACGGGTTGGTGAAGTAGAACTGCGGGGCGTCGTACCAGGCGTCCGGGACTCCGGTCGCCTCCTGGACGCTCGCGCGCACCCCTTCGACATGCTCCTCGAAGGTGACGAAGTCGCGGATCGTCGGTGGCCGGAGCGGGGCGTCGAACGCCACGTCCGCGACCGGGACGGGCCGGGCCGTCGACACCGCCTGCTCCCCGGCGGCGAGCGCGGCTACCAGCCCACTACCCACCAGGTTGAGGACCGAGGTGCCGGACGGCAACGGATACACCAATTCGCCGTCCACGACGGCGGCGACCTGACTTCCGTCATGTCGGACGGTGGCAAAACGCATGAGAATTTCCTGACGTGATCGACGGAGTAGATACAGGGGGATATCGGTTAGTACTGCAACGGCACTTATGGGAAGTGTCCGCGACGTCGGTAGTGGGAGGTGCGGGCCTGGTGTTGTCGGCGCCGTCGCCACTTCGACCAGGACCAGATGTGCTCGTCCGGGTGGGCGTGTCGCAGGATCAGTTGCACGAGCAGGCGGCGGATCTCGGGTAGCGTGTACGCGATCATGCCCTGATCTTCGATCCCGATTCCCCTTTTATCGCTTCGGTTTTCGTCCCGGCGAGCCAGGC
This sequence comes from Rhodococcus mengyinensis, assembly GCF_048381435.1. NCBI lineage: Bacteria > Bacillati > Actinomycetota > Actinomycetes > Mycobacteriales > Nocardiaceae > Rhodococcus > Rhodococcus mengyinensis. Next base: position 22,353 of record NZ_JBLWIT010000152.1, read on the forward strand.
GAGGGCGAGCATCGACAAGGTGATGTGGGCGTACCAGGCCCGGTAGGTGCGTACCTGGT
>NZ_JBLWIT010000153.1:0-29216 GCF_048381435.1 Rhodococcus mengyinensis
GCTGCGGGCGCGGCCGTCCCCGTGCTCACCGGACAGGGATCCGCCGTAGCCGGCGACGAGTGTGCTCGCCGCGACCAGGAAGTCCCGGAAGATGCCGTCGCCGCCGGGCTTGTCGAGCGGCCAATCGATGCGCACGTGCATGCATCCGTCACCGAAGTGCCCGTACGGCAGGCCGGTGACGCCGAATTCGTCCATCAGGGCGTCGAAGTCGCGTAGGTAGTCGCCCAGCATGGCCGGTGGCACGGCCGCATCCTCCCATCCTGCGTGCGCGGGCAGGCCGGCAGGACTGCGGCCGGCCAGTCCGGCACCATCGGCGCGAATCCGCCACAGCTGGGCGGTACGGCCCGCGTCGGTGACCACGAGGCTGTCCACGGCTCCGCAGTCCCGTCCGACCTGCCGGGCCCTGGCGATCGTCTCGTCGAGGTCGTCGCCGACGACCTCGACGAACAACCAGGCCGCCCCCGCAGGCAACGGCGGAACCGCATCCGGGCCGCGGCGCTCACGCACCACCTCGACGATCCGGGAATCGATACCCTCGCAGGCGGTCGGATCGAACTTCAGCACCAGCGGGGTCGCGTCACCCGCCGACGCGATGTCGGCGTACCCCAGCACGACCAGGACGCGGTGGGCGGGCTCGGACACCAAGCGGACCGTCGCGCGGGTTGCCACCGCGAGGGTGCCCTCCGTGCCGACCAGCATGCGGGTCACGTCGAACCGATTTTCCGGCAGCAGGTGTTCCAGGGCGTATCCGGACACCTGACGGCCGAATTGCCCGAGCTCGGTGCGAATGGTCGCCAAACCGGCGCGGGTGACCTGCTGTAGTGCACTCAGCGCCGGGGAGGCCGTCACCTCGCCGGCCGAACCCAGTTGCAACGACTCCCCGGTCCCGGTCAGAACGTGCAGGCCCTTCACGTTGTCTGAGGTCCGGCCGTATCCGAGCGTGCGCGAACCGCAGGCATTGTTTCCGATCATGCCGCCGATGGTGCAGCGAGTGAACGTCGATGGGTCGGGCCCGAATCGTAGGCCGTGCGGTGCAACGGCCTGCTGCAGCACCGTCTGAATCGTGCCCGGCTCGACGGTGGCGGTCTGTGCGTCCCTGTCGATCGACAGCACCCGGTTCATGTGCCGGCTGAAGTCGAGAATCAGTCCCGTCCCGACGGCGTTACCTGCAACGGAGGTGCCGCCACCGCGAGAGGTCAGCGGCACGCCCTCTCTGCGGCACACCGCGAGGGCGGCAGCGACCTCGTCGGCGTGGCGCGGCCGCGCGACGACCAGCGGTCGCACCCGGTACAGGGACGCATCGGACGAATAGGCAGCGCGGGTGGTGCCGTCGGAGAGAACATCGCTCACTCCCGAACTGCGCAGCTCAGCGGCCAGTGATTCAGCGGAGATCATTCGTAGCATGCTACATGCACCTAGCATGCTACGAACAGCCCCGTGTTGTTACAGTGATCGGGTGGCAGACGAAGCGCTCGAACTCGAACCGCTCACCCCGTTCGCGGGACGACGGATGGAGCAGGCGATCGCGGCGGTGCGGGCGGCCATCGACGACGGCCGCATGAAACCGGGAGTGAAGTACTCGGTCTACCAACTCGCCGAGGGTCTGGGCATCTCCCGAACCCCGGTGCGGGACGCTTTGCTGCGCCTGGAAGAAGTGGGAGTCATCAAGTTCGAAGCACGCCAGGGCTTCCGCATTCTTCTCCCCCAGCCGAAGGAGATCGCGGAGATCTTCGCAGTCCGGTTGGCCCTGGAACTACCCGCGGTCCGCAAGGCCGCAGCCGTGGCCGACCCCACGCTCTCGGATGCACTGCAGCGGCAACGACGCCTGATGCAGGACGCCGCCGCCGGCGGCGACGAACACGAGTTCGCCCATCATGATCTCGGGCTTCACGACCTGATTCTCGACGCCGCCGACAACGCCCGAGCCCGCGCGATCGTCAAGACCCTTCGCGAGACCACCCGGCTGCTCGGGGCCAATACCGCCGACAAGACCAGAACACTCACCGACATCGACGACGAGCATGCACCCATCATCGATGCCATCATCGCCGGCAATCCAGTCGAGGCAGAGGCGGCAATGCGGGCACATCTGGAGAACACAGGAAGACTGCTGGTGACACAATCTATCCGCAGCGTTGGCGACCCGGGCCTGTCCACGGAAGAGATCTGGGCTACCGTCAATTCCTGACGGTAGCCGTCCCCAGACGGGGCCTACCGTCCCGCGACCGTGCCCGGTCTGGCGCATGATCGCGTGCGCGGCGGCGCCGGTGCGGAAGGCCTGGGTGACGAAACCCGGCCCGCAGCGAGTGCCCACCGAGTTGGGCGACGATGTTCTCGTCGTACCCGGCCTGGGCGGCGCGGCGGCGGATTGCCGCATGCACCGACGCCCGGACAGGGCGGTGCCCCCGAGGCTGCCATTCTTGCGGATCGACCGGAACAACGGCGACCGGGCCCTCATCCGCGGCAGCGCGCCGCGGCAGACTTGGTTGTCGAACGGCGGTGCGGTGCGCAGCAACCGGATCACCCCGGGACGGTTGGCGGTGTCGAAGGCGGCCCGACCTGCGCCCACCGGAAGTGTGCGCACGGTGGGCCACTGGGGCGCGAGGTGGTGAACGGCAGCGCCTTGACCGCTCCGGCGCCCTCCTGGTCGGTCTTCGATTGGCGCAGGCGGATGTCGATACCGTCGAGCCGGTGCACGCTGATGTCGCCGCAGTTCAGGGCGACGAGTTCGCTGCGCCAGAAGGCGCCTTCGAACCCCACCAAAATCAGGGCACTGTCACGCCGCTCGTACACCTCGGCCGCCCAGCCGGTAACAGCCCGCCGGACCGCGGAGACGATGGTGACGATGTCGTCGCCCAGCAGCGGCGCCCGCGGAATAGGTTGTGAGCGTATTGATTCGAGGATGCGCTCCTGCGCGACGAGCACGGGAGAGGGGCGCACACTCGCTTCACCGGGGATGCCTACCGCAGAAGCCGGTGAGCGCGACCTCTCGGACTGCGTATCGGATCGTCGGACCTCAGTTTCCTACTTTCGGCAGGGTGAGTGCGATGCGCAGTTTCGAGTCGATCGTCTGGCTGAGGACGAGGGACTGGTCGAGCAACGGGCCCAAGGCTTGAACCTTCGTATCGGCCGCGGACAGGGTGTTCACGATCTCCGCCGCCGGGGCGGCCGCCGCGTTCGCCTGATCGGTCGCTGACTGGCCGGCATCGATGATCCCGCCGAGCGGGGCGTCCGCGGACTTCAAGGCGTCCCCCAGAGACTGTAAGTGATCACCGAGCGAACCCAGAGTCTGGTCGGCTCTGGCGAGGGAGTCGAGTACCCCCACCACCTGGGGTAAACCCTCGTGGAGGGCCTGATCAGCGGGGGGTAACTGCTGCGCACCGTCCAGTGCCTGGTCGGTTGTACTGTCGACGATCTTCGCTTGTGCCACTCCGTCTTTGAAGATGTCGTTCGAGATACTCAGATCGCGCGTCACGATCAGAATGCCAGCGAGAACCGCAATGGTAAAGGACAGGGCGATCGCCCAGGAGAGCCGAAACATCAAGTTCTGCCTTTCACTCGCTCAGTGGTCGGCCACAAGCCGGTGCGGGCGGTCATGAGGGCGGTGCGGGTGCGACACCGAGGGCGGGGAGGTTCAGGTCATTGACCGGGGGGCCGATTACCGCGAGGAGGGGGCCGAATTCCTGCACGTGTGCGGCCTCTTCCCGAACGATTGCGAGGGTCGCAGAGATGGCGGAGGCTTTCGGGCCGAGCGCGCCGAGGGATCCCTGGACGGTGGTCAGTCCGTGGTTGATCGCCTCCAGCTGGGTGGTCACCGATCCCACCGCAGTGGACAGTCCGGCCACGGTGGGGCTGGCGGTGTCGGCACGACCGGTCACCTTCACGATGAGGTCGGGCAGAGGCGCCGCGATCTCGCTGACGGTGCTGGTGGAGGCGTTCAGTGTCTTGGCTTGACCGGAGAGTTCGCCGGCCTTGTCGGTGAGTCCTTCGAGATCGTTCGCGAGCGGCGTCAGGGTCTGGATGTCGGAGGCCAACCGGGCGTGCTTGGGGACGAGAATCGCGGTCAGGGTGTCGAATTGGCCTGCGGAATCGATCAGCTCGAGACTGAGTTTCGATGGCCGCCCCAGCGGATCGCTCACATCGCGCACGGCGGGAAAGAACCCGTTGAGGGCGCACAGAACGACCGCCGACCCCGCACCCAGCACGAGTACGATCGCGGTCCACAACTTTTTGGTGATCATCGGTTCCCTCCGGGGGCAGGAATGAAGGCGTCGGTGGCGGGAACGAGCGCGAGCTTGTTCGTCGTGCGGGTGAGTTCCGCGTTGAGCTGGTTCACCAGGTCGAGTGCCTGGGTGAGTTCGTTGTCGACGCCGGTCACGGTCGTGTTCGCGCCTGCCGATATCTGGTGCAGGGAGGCCGCCGAGCCCTGCAATGTGGTGGCGACCCCCTCGAGCTGGCCGGCGATCTGTGTGTCACCTTGGCCGGCGGCGAGCAACGTGCGCGCGTTCGGCAGGAGGGCGTCGAGGTGGTCGACGTCGGTCGCGGTCGCAATGTTGAGCTGGGTCAAGACTCCTGTCAGTTCGTCGAGTTGTTTGCGGGCGGTGGCGGGCGCGGTCAGGTCCGCGCGTTGGGCGAAGAAGTCGTTGGTGAGGCGGAAGTTGTCCACGACGGTGCGCGCGCTGTGTTGCACCTGCAGCCCCTTGTGGATGGAGGCCACCACCAGTGCGAACAGGACGACGGCGATGACCGCGGCGAGGCGGCCCAGCCACTCGGTTGCCACCGAAAATCCGGTCGCGTCGGGGATCGCGGGCACCAGCACATCCGGCCGATGCGGCTTGGTGCCTTTCCGGTAGGGCAGCGCCGCCGCGGGCACATCGAATCGCTGATATCTGGTCAGGCCTCGGGGTGGGAAGGCGTCGGGAGGTAAATCGTTGCGCTGCTGCATATCACGTCCAGTGGAAGTAGTGTCGGATCGTCGACGGTGAAAGGGTGCTCAGCCGGGAAGTGGAAGCATCTGGTTGATCGTCTTCGCCGCCTCGACCGAGACCCTCAGGTCACTCACCAGCCCCTGCACGATCACCAGCAGCTGGTTGCCTTGCTCCCCGAACGCTTCCGCGGAGGACACCAACGGGAGCACGGTGTTCTGGACCTCGCCGAGGATGGACTGGATGTTGGTGAGCTGATCGTTGGTCATCTGGGCACCCGAGGTGCTGCTGGCCAGCATCGCCGCCGCCGGGGCGATCGCCTCATCCAACTTCGTCAGCAGTGGACCGAGCGCGGAGGTGGCATCGAGCGCGGTCTGTGCCGTGTGGGTGAGCTCGGTCAGTTGCCGGAGTTGGCCGGTCACTTTGTCGTTGACGTCGACGATGTCCTGGGAAGCGGCGATGCTCGTCACGTTGGCGCGCTGCTGGTTGTCGAGGCGGGTGTTGAGGTTGAACACCACGAACGTGAGCAGGCCGAGTACACCGACCGCCACGATCGCCAGAACCATCCGGGCGGGACCGCCGCGGCGTCCGAAGAAAATCACAGAACTTCTCCTATTTTCCTGACAGGTCGTTCGCGGATTCCTCCGCGGAGACCCGGGCATCGTGCACCTTCGCCGCTGTCGAACGGGCGTCGTCGAGGATTGCCCCCAACGTGGCGCTGTCGGCCGCGAGGGCCGCGGTAGCGCCGTCGACGGGAGGCTGCAACGAGTTGATGTGCGTTGTCAGAGTGTCGAGGGAGGCGACGAGGTCGGTCACGTTCGCGCCGGCCTGATCGAGCGTCGCCTGCACATCGCCGCTGATCTGACCGGTCAAGGTATGGAGCTCGGTAGTGACGGTCGCATCGGTGATGAGAACACTCGCGAGCGCGGTCTTCATCTTCTCCAGCGACGCGAACGCGGACAGGGTCACCTTCTCGTGCTCGACGATCTTGTCCAGCGCAGGGTTGTAGTTGCCGGCGGATACCACCGCCTGGTCCAGGCGGTAGGGGGTGGCGGTCAGGTTGTAGATCCGCGGGCCCAGGTAGAACACCGAGACCGGGATCAGGGCGAGCAGGAGCAACCCTCTGACGATGTTCGTGGCCTTCGACGCCCGAGGCGGTCCCCCGCCCTGCACGACGTCGTCGTCCGCATAGGGCAATTCGAACTGCATCGTCCGGTCCTCGGAGGCGTGACTGGCCGGGCGGCTGCGGCCCGAGAGCGAGGTCATGGTTCGATCACCGAGACCAACGCAATGGTGCGCAGCGCGGTCACGGTGTGGGTGAGCAGACCCTTCACGACGAGCTTGTGCTTCAAGATTTCCCCGAGCACCGTCATGCCCCGGCCGGTGAAGAAGCCCACCGGGATGAGCCCGCCGGCCTTCATCGGCAACTGTGACACATCCAGGATCTGATCGACGGTGGCGATGACGGTCACGGCTGGTTTCCCGACGACGTCGTTGTAGACGACCGCCTCGTCGGTGCCGAACACGATTGTGCAGGCGCTGTCGGTGTCCGTGCTGATAATGGAGACCGGTCGAGCGATCTTGCGTGCGAACTTGATTCGCGACGGAAAGTTCTCGAGGTTCTGCCCGAGCAGCATCCCGACGATGTTGGCGACGCCATTCGCGTCCTCACCATCGAACAAACTGACTGGGTACGTGCCGGATTCAACAGTAGTCATGAGGTGGGCCTTTCAGAGCAGGGTGACGGCGTTTCGTGCGGTCCTGCACGGACGACTCACCCGGATGAGGGGTCGGGCGCGTGCCCCGTGCGAGAGTTTCGTGGGATCAGACGTCCCAGTCGGTGGGGACCTGACCCCAGGTAAGCAGGAAGTTGTTGAGTGCTCCCGCGTTCTCGATCGCCGCGGACATCGGGCCCTTGGCGAACTTGATCTGCCCCTTCATCAGCAGCTTTCCGCCTTCTTCCTTACCCGCGGCGGCGGCCTGCCAGGTCTCGAGGCTGCCGTTGATGATCAGCCACAGCTCACTCTCGTCGAACGTCCGCGGCGTAAACGAGACGACCTTGCCCTCTTTGAATTCGAGATGGCAGGCGACATCGTCCCGGCCGATGACGCCGAATTCCAACTTGTTGGTGAACGTGTCAGGATCCTTGAAACCCTCGTACACCGCATCGTTGGCATTGACCGCGTCGAGTGCTGCGTCACACCACTCCTGTGAGAAGAGCTTCAGCTTGTCGGTCATCGATCCAATCTCCTTGTCCTTGATGGCCAGCGCGGCAATTACGCTGGTCGTGCTGCGCGGATTGTGCGGACCTGCCGTGCCACCGAAGGGGACACAGCGCCTCCCTGGACCCACCGTTCAATCACCCTGAGACCGTTCATACCAGCGGAGGCATCACGGCCTCGACCTTCTCCGTCCAGCTTGAGCATCGCCGACCAATTGTCGCGATCCAGGCAGTGGTCGGCGTACTGGGTCGTGCTGTTCGAACTCGGAAGGTCTATCTCTCAATCGACGATGGACACAGGGCCCTCCTGCTGTTCGCTCGCAGCCATGGCCACCCATCTCGTAGTGGCCTGCGCGACCGCGATATTCGTGAGCATGCGTTGGATCGTCTCCGTGAAACGGCGGGGCGTCAGCAGTCTGGCGCATGCGATCGCAGCATGAAGGATGAGTACGGGCATCTATCGAACCTTCCAGGCTTTCGGCGAGGTCCCGAGTCGAGGCATCGGTTACGTCGCGAACGCGGTATCTGCTGGGGGAAGCTGGACCAGGCGTACCATTAAAGAACCTCTAGCACGGGCCGCTAGTTCGTGGTGGTGATTTCGTCGACGAGACGGCGCCACCGACGTCCGTTTTCGCGCGCCCCCTCGGCATAGGCCTCGGGTGCTGTCAGAAATGGGGGACGGGCGGGCCCGGCGTTGATGTAGCCAGCCTCGTCGAAGCGGAGCTTCTCCAGGGTGACGTTGTACTTGGAGAACTCGGGGAAGTTGGTACGGGCGAGGAACGGCTCGTAGGTCCAGTCGATCCGATGGGTCAGATGTCGCGCCTCATCGAGGTTTCCGGACGCGAGTGCGTCCCGGAGGGCGAGCACGGGCTCCGGGCCGCACAACGCGCTGCTGCTCCAGCAACCAAGCGCCTCGTCCGGGTAGAGGGTGTGGGTCGCCAGCCAGTCGCTTTCGAGCGGCAGCAGCCGCATCTTGCCGTCGACCGCGGCGATGTCCACCGCGAATTTCGGGGTGACCGCAATGTATTTCGCGCCGATGACCTGGGGCAGCGTGGCGAGCTCGGCGTAGACCGGTGATGGGATCGGCCCTTTGAATGCTTCAGGGTTGTCGTAGAGCACGATCGCCATGTCGGGGAACGTGTCGGCGATATCGCGGTAGAAGGCGGCCATCGTGTCGGCGCCGAGTCCGCCCCACATCGGACGACCGAGGAACACCCCCTGGATCCCGAGACCTTCCAGGAAGCGGATCCGGTCGACGGTGTCACGGGTGTTCAGTGTGGTCGCCCCGATGAACAGCGGCAGGTCGGGGGCGACCTCGGACACGACTTCGGACACGCGCCGTGTGAATGCCTGCCACTCGGTGAGGGTCAGGGTTGCCATCTCGCCGAGCGTGCCGTTGGTGATGATGCCGTCGACGCCGTCGGCGATCAGCCGCCGGATCATCCGGTCCGTCTCCTCGAGGTCGACCGTGTCGCGCCCGGTGAGCTCCCCCGCGCCGGGGAGGGCCGGGGTCGGCGTGACCGCGACGACGCCGCGCAGGTCATTGACTCCGAACTTCTGTGCCATGCCATCTCCGATGTGAAGGTGTCGTTTCCAATGTCGTCGTTGACGTCCTAACGGTTCGGGACGCGCCCCTCCACGGTGGCCGCTGAAGGTCAGGAACGGCCGGGCTGGGCAGGAATGATCGCAGCGGACACCAGCCCGACGGCGGGGACCGTCACCGGGCTGGTGGACGTCCGAACCCGTCACGGCGCGTGGGAGGAGTTGCCCGCCCACGCGCCGACCCTCACGGCGCGAGACCCGCCATCCGCGTCATACCGCGGACCCCGAGACCGCCGTCGCTGTTGATGATGGTGCCGGTCACCGCCGGGGTACGCTCCCGCGAGGCGAGAAGCGCGTATGCCCATGAGTGATCCTCAGGCTGGGCGACGATGCCCAGCGGATTGATGCCCTCGATCAAACCCTCGATGTCCGGCACGTCCTTGAGACGTTGGCCCTCGTTGGCCAGAGCGGGGATGCCGCGCAGCTCGGTGATGGTGCCGCCTGGTGCCACGCCGTTGACGCGCACCTTCGGCGCCAGCTCGTACGCGAGCTCGGTCACGAGGCCGCGGACGGCGAACTTCGACGACACATACAGCGGGCCGCCGCCACCGGGGTAGAACGCAGCGTTGGAGAGGGTGAGGATGATGTCGCCCTCGTTCTCGATCAGCTCGTCGAGCGCCGCCTTCACGCTGAGCAGGTTGCTCTTGACGTTGACGCCGAAGAGTTGATCGAACGCCTCGCTGATCTTGTCCTTGGGCAGTTGCGGAATCTCGGTGAAGTAGTCGAATACGCCGACGACGCAGACGAGCGTGGTGAGCGGCCCGAACGCGTCCACGACGTCGGCGACGGCGCGTTCGTTGTCGGCCATCGACGTGGCGTCGCCTTCCGTCACCACGACGGCGTCGACGGGCAGTGCGTTACGCAGGTCCTTCACCTTCTCCGGGGAGATCTCGAGGATCCCCACTTTTGCGCCCTGTTGCACGTAGAGCTCGACCACAGCGCGGCCGATACCCGATCCGCCGCCGGTGACGAGCGCCACCTTGCCGTCCAGGAATCCCAAGGGAATCAGTCCTTTCTGAATAGAGCCGACAGGGGGCTCGCTTTGAGTTCCGAGCCCGGTCCGTAGGGCGTGTCGAGCAGCGCCGAGTACATGTCCGGCGTCTGCCAGGTGAGGCTCTCGAGTTGCAGCGGATCCAGATGGGTCTGGAATCCGAGGCGCGGCGAGGTGATGACGAGACGCTCACCACTGCCGGTGCGGGTGTAGCCGACCTGGATCACCGTGAACTCGTTGGCGATCTGGATTATCGGTTCTCCGCGGTCGTTGTGGATGATGCTCATGTAGGCTCCTCCGTCACATGATCAGGGCGAGGTTGTGTGTCATTATCGTGGTCTGATCAAGCAGCACAACACGTTTGGCGAGACGGAAGCCGTCGCCCGCGCGCCGGAGCACGTCCTTACGCTCGCCCGAGAGGACGTCGTAGGTAGCAACGTCACCGCGGGTGCGGTAGAGCAGCAGGTTCGAGGTGACCTCGAACTCGTCCTCGCTATCGCCCGGCGCGACTTGAACGTTGGTGACGAAGTGCCGTGAGCGCGACGGCGGGTCCTCTGCCCACGCGTACTCGGTCTCGAGGCGCAGCACCCGCATCTCCATCGAGTCCGCGTCGTCGTCCATGTGGGCCATTCCCTCGACGACGTCGGTCACGGCCTCACGCTCCCGGGTGACCCTCAGGGGCACAATGTAGCTCAGGTCCTCGGCGACGAGGTCCAGCCATTCCCGGTACTTACCGGCGTCGAGCAGCCCGGCCTCCATGTAGAGCCATTCGGTGATCTCACGGACGGTGGTGTCCGAGATCTGTGTCTGCGTACTCATGGCCTACGCCTCCGCTTTCGCTGGGGTCTTGGAGGCGGCCGGCGCCGACGTCTCCGCCTTGCCGTTGCTGTTGCTGTTGCCGGCGTGCAGCGGTGTGTCCGCGAGCATGAGCTGCATCCAGTATTCGAGGAAGTTGCGCTGGTTGGCCTCGGCGTAGTCCAGCGGGTAGGCCTCCCCGGGTCCGGGCCAGTTCGGGTCGGGCTCGAGAACGCCGCGCCCCATCTGGTAGTTGAGCTCCCCTGTCTTGGCGAACTGACCACCCAGAACACGGGTGATACTGCGCCAGTTCTCGGCGTCGTCCTGTTCGAAGGCGCCGGAGATCCCGAAGGTGCGCAGGTAGGCCTTGTAGCTCTCGTCCTTGAACCAGTCGGGCGCCTCCTTTTCGACGAGGAAGAACGACATCACCTCCATCTTGTCCGGTCCGAGCGGGTGCCACAGGCGCAGCGTCAGGAACGGCGTCGGCGGGGAGAGGTGATCCTTGGCCATCAGGAAGTTGCCGATCGACAGATTCGGGAACACGGTGCCATGGATGAAGGCATTGGGCCGGAAGATCTCGACCTGCTCCGGCGTGAGCCGACGCCCCAATTCCTCGACGATGTTCTCCGGCATGCCCATGAACTCCGGCAGCGGCATACCCGGCGGCGGACCGATGATGCCCAGGCCGTGACCGTGCTCGGTGTGGACGTGCTCTCCGTAGAGCGCGAACTGCGGGTCGGGCGGGGCGAGCCCCAGCTCGACCATCGAGCGGTGGGTCATCATGGTGTGGTAGGCGTCGCCGACGAAGTTGTCTGCGCCGAGCTTCCAGTTCGCGTCGACCACCCACCGCTGCGGGGCGCCGACGACCTGCAGCCCGGCGTCACTGCGGTCCAGAACAATATCGAGGTAGAACTTCATATCGCCGAGGTAGTCCTCCAGCGAATCGGCGTTCGGGTCCAGCGAGCCGAAGATCAGGCCCTTGTAGGTGGCCAGGTTCGGCATCGGCCGCAGGTTCCAGTCGGACTTCTTCAGCTGATTGCCGTACGCGTCCTTGCCGGCCGGCACGCCGACCAGACTTCCCGTGTTGCTGTAGGTCCAGCCGTGGTACGGGCACCGGAAGTGCGAGGCGTTCCCCATCTCCGCGCGGCACACCTGCATACCGCGGTGGCGGCAAGCGTTGAGGTGCCCGCGGATTTCGCCGTCCTCGTCGCGGCAGACGATGAACTGATCCTCGGAGATGTACCGCACGACGTAATCGCCGCGCTCGGGGATCTCACTCTCGTGCGCGAGAAAGACCCACGCGTGACCGAAGACCCGCTCGCGCTCGACGTCGTGCACCTCGGGATCGTTGATGATCGAGGCGGGGACGGTCCAGTCGGACTTCACGTCGTGCAAACCCTTCTGGAGGGTCTGCCGGAGTTCGTTGCTCAGCATGCTTTCGGCTTTCTCGAGTCAGACATTCTCTTTCTCCTTCTGGAAGTGCAGGCCTACGAACCCTGAAAGTGCGAGCCTGCGAAGCTAATTCGATCCCGCGCAAAGCCAGCTACTTGACTGACGTTCTAACATGTTAGTATCTTTGCTCACATCGGTCAACATAATTTTGTGTCGCAGGTCACCGACGACCGGATTGTGTGTCGTGGGCCACCAACAAGGAGAGCGCAACATGACAACACCCGTCCTTTCACCCGAGTGGATGCAGACATATGGCGAGCTGTGGAACAACACCGAGGCGACACGCCAGGGACTCAAGAAACTGAGCATGGTCATCGAGTACCGACTCGCCGAGGACGAGAGCCGCGCAGGTCAGATCCAGGTGGTCCTCGGCGAGGTCGTCCGGGCGGGCGCCCCGGCTGACGGCGTCAAGCCCGAGTTCGTGCTGACAGCCAATACGGACACCTGGCAGCGCCTCGGCCTGGGCGAACTCCCGGCAGCCAAGGCGATGGTCACCCGCGAGGTCAAGTTCCGCGGCCCCATGGCGGTCGCTATGGCGAACCTTCCCTCCCTGGAAGCAGCGATGAAGATGATGGGCCAGATCGACGGCACCGACTGGTCGGTGTAACCGGAAAGCCTCGCGCACGAGGGTGAATGTCCGCCCTGCATCGAGCATCCGACGCCGCCGCGGAACAACAGATGAGGACCGTCCCGGTCGACGTGCGACCGGGACGCCGCCCTGGGCTTGGTCACATCATCAGCATTGGACATGCGCGGGTCGTGTACGGACGGCACTCCACCGATGATGCCGAGGGCGCGTTTCCTCGCCCTGCCGCAGCGAGATTGGGACCCGCTGCGGCCCTTGATCATTCCAACCTGAAGCGACGGGCGGGCTGTGCGGACCTCTCGTGGCGTAGCGCGTGCCCGTGCTCGTCGGCTGTCCACATCGTTCGTCTTTCCCTGGCGCGCGCCGCGGTTGGACGCTGCTGCGTCAGGGTGAAAGGGGTGTGGTCAGCGCAGTACTCAGGGCTCGCATGAACTGTGGCGCGCGCAAGGGGGGTCGCCGCTCGTCGGCCGGCGACCTTGCCGACGCGTCGTCAGGCGGACGCGGCGCGGGGCATACTGGCCGGCATCACTTTGTACTGCTTGGTCGGGCGGTGCAGGCGCGGATCGCGCATCCACAGCGACACACGATCGCGGTGGGCCATCGCGAAGCGGCAGTACGACACACCCTCTGCCCGACAGGCGATCTCTTGCACATCGATTGGGAGCCCTGTCGCCTCCGAGGCCCAGCCCGCGGCGTATCCCGCCTGGAGATGGCAGGCCCGGCCGCGGTGCCCGTCGTTCAGCACCTCCCGCGCACTGAACGAGTTGTCCGACTCCCACAGCACGAGGAAGTCCTCGTCGAGCTTGGGCTCCCATAGCAGCAGTTGCACGTCTCCGTAGCCCGCCCATGCGAAGTGAAACGGGCCGGTAAGCACGCGATACTGCGGTTCGGTCATGCCGATCTTGCGGTCCGCGAAGAACGCCGCCGCGTGGCTGAGCCCGATGAGACGACCGAACCGGTACATCACCGCGGGTGCCAGCTCGGCACCGAGGATCTCGACCAACTCGCGCGGCAGGTCGCTGGCCACGACGTGGGTCGGAACCAGGGCGTGTGGAACACCGGCGAGCGACACCTGGGCATGGCCGGGGTCGCGCGTGAAGCGCTCCTGGTACTCACACATGTCGTCGAGGGCACGAGCGATCAATGCCGACAGCTCGGTCATGGCTTCTCTCCTCCTCGCCGCGGGGCGGCGACACCCTCCAGGTAGGCGACGAAGCGGTCGCCGCACCGACGGGTGTGCTGCTCTGCGAGGGTCCGGGCACGCTTGGCGGTACGTCGCTCGAGCGCCTCGAAGATGGCCCGATGCTCGGTTCTGGATTCCGTCATCGACTCCCCCATCTGGTCGCCCGTGAACGGAAGCCGCGCAAGCTGATAGCGCAGCAGCGACCACACGCCCTCGACGGTCTGGATGAGCCGCGTCATGCCGCTACCCTCGATGATCTTCAGGTGGAACTCGTAGTTGAGGTCACCGTAGGCCACTTCGTCCCCATGATCAATGGCCGCTTCCATCCGCTCGAGCACGCCACCGAGCTCAGCGAGCTGCTTGGCGCTCATCGCTTTGGCGGCCACCTCGGCGGCAAGGCCCTCGAGCACGCCACGTATCGCGAACAGCTCGGTGACGGTCGTGGAACTCGGCCGAACAACGCGACACCCGACCTGGGGGATGATCTCCACGAGTCCCTCTGACTCCAGCCGCTTGAGGGCCTCGGACACCGGCGTGCGACTGATCTGCAGCTCCTCGGACAGCGCATAAGTCGAGAGCGTGTCGCCCGGCTGCCAGCGACCGCGGAGGATCTCCGCGGTGAGCTGCTCATACGCTTGACCGCTTCGATTGAGGCGCTGACTGACCATGGGATCCTAGGTGTGCGAAGTGATCGATTCACTCCAGTGTATTGCACCCGTGGACGCGTACCCGATCCGACTAGAATGTTACTACGCTAGCCGGGTACGGTTGATGCCACTGCGGTGTGGTGGAGCACCCGAACCCACGCCGACGGCTTGGCCGACACCATGAACGTCACACGCGCCGGAACATCAAGCTCTGCAACGCTTCTTCGATAGTCCACGCCGGGACAACCGAGCCGACGGTGCATGACGGAGTGGGATCTCGCCGAGGCCAGGCGGTCGAGGGCCTCCCGGGTGATCGACGTCCGCGAGCAAGCATCCGTGCGCCCGCCGGAGCGCCGCACGATGCCTGCCGAGTCCCACCCCGATCCGTGGACCAGCCGTGTCCACCGACGGGGAGGTCTGTGGCAAACCACCTTCCACTGTGTTCAATAGCGCGCTAGCATACTAGTATCAAACGCACCTGAGGAGGGTTCATGAAGATTCTGATCGCGACGGAAGAGACACAGGCGGACCCGGCAACCGAGCTGTGGGTCTGCGAGGTCTGTGAAGACGTGTACGACCCCCAGCTGGGTGACCCGGACGGTGGCATCCCCCCGGGAACTGCCTTCCAGGACATCCCCGACGACTGGGTCTGTCCGGTCTGCGGGGCGCGCAAGAAGGAATTCCGGAAGCTCAGGCCGGGCGAGGAATACCAGGATGTGAGCGAAGACCTCGTGACGGGAGAGCTGGGATGAACGCTTCCGGCAGCGGCCGCGTCCTCGTCTGCCTCAAGCAGGTACCCGCCCCGGGGGCGGTCGCCTTCGACGAACGCACCAAGCGCATTCGCCGCGATTCCGACGCCGCGATCACCAACCCCGCCGATCTGTGTGCTCTCGCGCACGCGCTGTCGCTTCGCGACGCGCTCGGCTGGGAGGTGGCCGTCGTCACCATGGGGCCGCCCGCCGCCCAGGCCACCCTCGTCGACGCACTACGCCGAGGCGCCGACCGCGCCGTCCATCTTCTCGACCGGCGTTTCGCTGGCGCCGACACGCTGGCGACGGCGCGCGCGATCACCCGGCTCGTCGAACGTGAAGCGCCGGACCTCGTCCTCACCGGCCGCTGGACGCTTGACGGCGCCACCGCACAGGTCGGGCCGCAGGTCGCCGAACTGGCCGGGCTGCCGCAACTCACGCAAGTCGTGGCGCTGCACACCGGCGACGACGGTCGCATCCGGGCCGAGGTGGAAACCGACGTCGGCACGGAGGACTGGGCCATCGAGCTGCCGGCGTTGGTGTCGGTCGGACGTGGAATCGAGCCGCCCTGGGTCGTCGACGCCGCCGACGCCGCGGCCATCGAGACGGTCACCGCCGATGATCTCGGAGGAGGGCCCCGCGACTTCGGGACCCGCGGCTCGCCGACCTTCGTCGTCGAGATCCGTCCCGGCCGCAGCATGCGCTCCACGGAGCACGGCGCCGACGCCCCCGCCGCCGCCAGCATGCTGGCCGCCGCGTTCGCGGCGGCCCGCGAGGACCTCCGGCCCGCGACCTACGCTGCCGGTCCGGCATCCCCGGCGCGGGAGATCTGGGCGGTCGCCGAGCCGCTGCCGGGTGGCGGGCTGCACCCCACCAGCCTCGAGGCCCTCGCCTGCGCCCGCTCGATCGCTGCCGAGCTGCACTCCACGACCGTTGCCGTCCTCCCCGGTGCGCACAGCAGCGACGCGCCGCGCGTCCTGCACGCGCACGGGGCGGACCGGGTGATCGTGCTCGGTGACGCCGGGCTCGAGGAGTACGCCACGGAGCCGTTCACGAGCGCCCTCAGTGCGGCGATCACCGCCGGTTCGCCGTTCGCGGTGATCGCCCCGTTCAGCGCCCGGGGCCGCGACTACGCGCCGCGCGTCGCGGCCCGGTTGGGCCTCGGGCTCACCGGGGATTTCGTCGCGCTCGAGGTACGCGGCGCAGACAGCGACGACCCGGACCTGCTCTGGCTCAAGCCGGCGCTCGCGGGGAACGTGCTCGCGCCTGTCATCGCGCACACCACCCCATCGATGGGCACACTGCGCCCCGGGTCCTTCCCGGTCGCCGCCGTCCGAGACGAGGGCGATCCGCAGGTCGACGTCCTCGAGCCGGCCGCCCAGGTCGCCGACGACCGGTGCACGCCGATCGAGCGGCGCGTCGAGAATCCCGACGCTCCCCATCTGACAGCGGCGCGGGTGGTCATCGGCCTGGGCCCCGGGCTCGATGCGGCGACGCGCCGGGCGGCCGAACGGTTGGCTCAGGCGACTGGCGGCGCGGTGGCGGCCACCCCAGCGGCGGTGGCCGCGGGCGACGCACCGCGGCAGATCGAGATCGGGCCACTCGCCCGCACGATCGCCCCCTCGATCTATCTGGGCCTGGGGAGACACGACCCCGGGACCCTCCGTGCGGTGACTGGAGCAGGGCAGATCGTCGTGGTAGACCCCGACGCCCAGCTCGACGAACTGTCCGGCCTCGCCGACGCAGTCGTCACCGCGGATATCGAACCGGTACTTGGTGATCTGTTGGAGCTTGTCGCGGCGGTGCACTAATCCCTCCTCCGGAACTGGCTCACCGTCCCGGTCGGCGCCGGTGAACGGATCGGGCAGCATCGCCAGCCACTTGCGCAGCAGCGCATCGATCCGTGCCCCGGTGAGCCGGTCGCAGATCGCCTGCAGCACGGCCGGATCGTCGACCGCGGCGAACCCGTTGTCGAGTGCCAGTGCGGTGAACCCGAGCCCTGCCCCCGCGGCCTGACGCTGGGCCCAGTGGCGGCCGTTGATACAGAGTTTGGCGTTGCAGGAAAAGGACGAGCAGAACTCGAGGAAGAACGGACCGAAGTCGGCGGCGACGCAGTAGAAGTAGTAGTGGTTGACCATGCCAGTGGACCTGACGCTCCACGGATAGCTCCGACCGTCGGCGTCGCGGCTTTTCTCGGTGATGGTGGGCTCCGGTGGGTCGGGCGGCCAGTAGGCCCACCAACCGCTACGACGATCCATGCACCCGATCGACGTCGTCGACCAGGGTCACCACCCCGACCCGCCGGTGCCCCTGAGCGCAGCCGCCACCACACGACTCGTCGGGCGGGCGAAGCCCCGTAAGATCTAGGCCGAGAGGTCGGGTGCGATGTCGACGATCATGTCTTCTTCACCGCCGACGAGTCCGCGCCGCCCGACCTCGACGAGGATTTCGCGGGTGTCGAGTACGTAGGTGGTGGCCGCACGCTCCGCGTGCCGGAGGAAGCTGGAGTAAACGCGAGTAGCCCAAAGTGAGTGTCTCCCTGTCCACTTGCACCGGACGGTCCTGCAGCGGCCGGACGATGTCGTCAGCCGTGTCCTGCAACTTGAACAGATCACCGGTGTGCTTCCATCCGGTCAGGTCTGCGAGGGCGATGAACGCTTCGATGGGGGTGTTGCCCGCTTCGAACTCCTTGCCCGGCCAGGGATGCGTCGACCCTGGCAGCTCCTTCCTCGACCGCAACCCCGGAGTTGGCGGCCACGGACAGTGACAGATTCTGGTGTGCGTGGATTCCGATCTCCGTCGCGGGATCGAGGACCTCTCGGTAAGCGCGCATCCGCGCTCGTATGTCGTTCATGGTCAGACGGCCACCCGAGTCGGTGATGTACACGCAGTGCACGCCGTAGGCTTCCATCAGTTTGGCTTGCTCGGCGAGGTGCGTCGGTGACGCCATGTGCTCATCATCAGAAACCCGGAAACGTCCATGCCCAATTCTCGTGCCGCGCTGATGTGCTGCGCGGAGACGTCCGCCTCGGTGGCGTGTCTGGCGACGCGGACCGATCTCACGCCGAGTGAATGCACGAGCTTCAGCTCGTCGATTGTTCCGATACCGGGCAGCAACAGTGTGGTCAGCCGCGCCGTCGTGAGAGCTTATTCCCGTGGCGAGTCTTTCTGCGTTCGCGATGTGCGCTACAGCCGAGGTGACGTCGAAGACGATGTCGATGTCTTCGAAGCCGGGCATGCCGATGAGACCGTCGACACCGGTAGCGGTAGTGGGCACTCCGAGACGGGTAGCCCGGGCCAGTCCGTCGGATCCGGCCCACGGCGGCTGCAGCATCCTCGATGGTGAGGCCCGGGCCCGCAAGATCCTCCTGGAGGATGCTGGAGGATGAATGCCTCCTCGGGTTCCACACGTGGGGTGATGAATCGGTCCGCAGGAACGCACCGATCGGACTCGAAGATCATCTCGTCGAGCAGGAATCCGAAGTCCGGCTGGTCGACCCCGAGCTGACGCTGCATCACCTGCGAGGTCAGCCCCACTTTGTGCCCGCGCAGCACGCTGCCCGAGCCGAGCAGGTGAGCGCGCAAGCTGGTCTGGATCCAGGTAGGCCCCGTCGATGGTCAGCCCGGACAGCGTTCGGAGAGCGGGGAGATCGGGATACGCCTGCTTGCGGCAGCGAGGAGATCGCGGCGAGAGCGCCGAGGTCGGCCGGCTGCGCCTGGTCGATGGTGTTCCGGCGTGTCGGCGTCATTCATGCGCGCACCGTTCCGGCAGTGACCGCTGTCTACGTGAGGCCGGCGGTCGTGTGAACGGGTACGGCCGTGGTCACGGCGAACCCGGCGATGTACTCGGGAATGGGCCGGTAGTACTCGGAGGTCACCGTGTACTGGCCGGCGGCCGCTTTCAGGGCGTTGTGGGCCGCGACCCAGGTGCGCACTTCGTGGGCGGAGTTGCCTGCCGTGGCGGCCATCTCCTTGGCGGTCCACGCATCGAGCCGTTCCAGCTCCCCGGAGGCCAGGATGTCAAGAAGTTGCCGGTCCCACTCCGGGGCGAGGTCCATGATGCCGGCCTCACCCCTGGTGAAGGCCTTGGCGGTGTCGATAACCCGCTGCTGGCGGACCGCTCGCGCCGCGGCGGTGGGGTGGTTGCCACCCAGCAACATCTTCCGTTGTTCCCCGGTCGCTGCCTCGAGCCGCGGTACCGGCGGGTCGTGGGACAGACCACCGGACCCGAGGAGCAGAACGTTCCCGTCGAAATTCTTCAGGAATGTGCCCACGGCCTCGCCGAGCAGGCGGATTCGCTTCATCGGCGCGAACGGTGCCGCCACGGAATTGACGAAGATCGGGATCACCGGCTTCGTCGCGATGCCCCCGAGCAGGATTTCCAAGGGCTGGACCGCACCGTGGTCGACTTCCATCGCCAGGGAGACTGCAATGTCCACGCCCTGGTCCAGCACCGACTGCGCCATCTGCTCGGCAAGCGCCGAGGGCACGTCGAGCCGGCCGGCGGAGCTGCCGAAGTCCCCCACGCCCGAAGCCTCGAAGCCGATGCAAAATGACGGCATGAGCTTGTAGAAGAACCCGTTGTAGTGATCGGGGGCGAAGGAAACGACGAGGTCGGGGTCGTAGTCTTCGATGAACTGCCGGGCCTGCCCGAAGGCCCTGTCCACCTCTGTGCGGACCTCGGGCGGGGGGTCGTTGAACTCCAGCAGCGGACTGTGTGACGTGCAGACCAGCGCGAGCGTCATTATCGGTTCCCTTCGGTGAACAATATGGTCTTCGCCTCAGCGGCGGGCCAGCACTCAGCCGGCAAGGGTGAGCGGGCCGGTCGGTTCGAGGCAGAAGCCGGACCAGGCGTCGGAGTATTCGGTGTCGTGCGCTGCGCGCAGTAGGTGCCGGTAGCCGCCGGAGTAGAAAACGAGTGGGTCGCCCGGGGCGTCGTCCAAATGGTGGACCTTCCCGATGAAGAGGGTGTGGTCCCCGGCGCGGTGGGCGTCGACCACCTCGACACTGATGCGAGCCAGGGCGCCCCGTACCAGGGGGGCACCGGCGATCTCGTCGAAGCTGAAATCCGGAAGGAGGTCGGGGCGCCCGCTGAAGTGCCGGCTAACGGTTTCCTGGTCGGCACCGAGAAAACTCACGCCGTAGCGGCCGCTGGCGAGCAGCATCTCGTGCATCTTCGCCTTGGTAGCAATGGACACCATCGCCAGAGCCGGGTCCAAAGACACCGACATGAATCCGTTGGCGGTCATGGCGTGGATGCCATCGGCGTGTTTGGTACCGATGATCGTCACTCCGGTGGTAAAGCGCCCCATGACATTACGGAAACGCCGGGGTTCCACAGGGGGCGCCGCATCCGGGCCGGTAGTAGTAGTAGTAGTAGTAGTAGTAGTAGTCGACGTCGACGTCGATGTGCTCATTGCTCCACCTCTCGAACTGAGATCTTAGTATGTCAGCTTAGGGGTGTGTGATCGACCTGACAAGCCTCTCCGTCAAAGGCGACCGGAAGCTGTTCCGGTCCACCGGCGATCTACGTCGTCGTCGACCGCCGGTAAGGCAGCCCCACGGTCGGCCGCATTCACCTAGCCCAGAGGGCGTTTGATGGATCCTCTGGGCGCCATCTGTTCCGTCGCCGCGTTCGGTTGGACCGCATCATCGAGCGCCTCGAGTACGATCGTGTGAGCCGTATTCTCGAGCGAGATATGGTATTGAAATACTAGAATCTGACAGGGTCAACCCTCATCGGTTTGGTCCCGTGCAGTGATCGTCGAGAGGCTGGATGTTCCATGACCATGACCATGACCGCGTCGGGGAGCAAGACGGACCAGATCTACGACGCCCTCCGCACCCGGCTGATGCAAGGGCATTACCAGTTCGGGGAGGTCCTGAGCACCTACGAACTCGCTCAGGAGTTCGGCGTGAGCCGCCGGCCGGTCATGGACGCTGCGATGCGGCTGGCGTCCGAGGGATTCATTTCCATCATCCCCCAGGTGGGGTGCCGGGTGATCATCCCCGACGAAGACAGGGTCCGTGAGCATTTCGCCCTGGCCGGAATCCTCGAAGGTGCGGGCGCCAAGCTGGCAGCCCTCAACGCCACCGAGGTGCAACTGGCCGACATCGATGCTGCACTTGGCCGCTGCGCCGGCCCAGCCGAGGCGGACGATGCGGCGGCCTTCGCGGCCGCGAACCGCGACTTCCACTCCGCCGTGCTGGCAGCCAGCGGCAACCAGCGACTGACCGAGCTCGCCAAACACGCCTGGGATCTGAGCGATTTTTACATCCAGAAGAACCGAGTCAGCACGGACCTGCGCAGATCTCAGAGTGAACACTCCGACATTGCAGGGGCGATCTCGCGCCGGGAACCAGGGCTTGCGCGAGAGCTCATGGAAGGGCATCTCTCGCGATTCTGGATGGGCGTTCACATCTAGCCACTCGCCGGTCACGTCCACGGCAGGCGAGGCAGCGGGTCACCCTCGACAGGGTGTAAGCCCGCGGCCCAGCCGTAGCCGGGCGGCGAAGCGCCATCAGGCTCCGGAGTGCCGGAGAAAGACCGACCCGAGCGGCGTCCCCGCCCCGTGAGTTGAATCCGGCCGAATGGCGCGTGCCCGTCAGGGCGAACACGGGGAGGTCGACGGCGATGATCTCTGAGGCGACCGCCGAGATCGTTCCGAGAGCAGAACGCGAGTAGCGCGCACACTCCGCTGTGCGGGCCGGGGAAGCACGGCTTACCCCGTGCGCCGCATCCGCCCGCGGACACCGAGCCCGGGCAGGGCGCGGAGCCGCTCCGCTGTCTGCACCGGCGCAAGCATGTGTGGGGCATCGCTGTGTCGGTCACCGCATCCGCCTGGCGGCCCCACGCGACACCGCGGCGGAAAAACAGCATCTTGTCATTGAGATCTTAGTATGCCAGCATGTTACGTGTGATCGCAGTCACTGGTCGGATATCAGTCAGGTACCGGGGATAGGCATCCGGCCGGCGAAATGTATCGGGGCGGCATGACTGCCGCCGAGCCGAACCAGCCGGGCCTGGTTGCAACAGGAAGGATTGCCGTGGAAGAGCATGTGAGCATCTGGGGAGACCTCGCGGGTGTCGACCTGGTTCAACGAACGGTCGATGTCGACGGAGTCGCGACGCGGGTCGTGGAGGCCGGGAGCGGACCGAGCCTGATCCTGGTGCACGGGACGGGCGGGCACCTGGAGGCGTACGCGCGCAACGTGCGGGATCTGGCCAAGGATTTCCATCTGGTCCTGTACGACATGCCCGGGCACGGTTACTCGGACAAGCCCGACCGGCCGTACACCATCGACTATCTCAGCGATCATCTCGTGGCGTTGATGGACGCGCTGTCCATCGACCGGGCCGACCTCTCGGGCGAGTCCCTTGGCGGCTGGGTCGCGGCCTGGACGGCCGCGCACCACCCCACTCGCGTCCGCGGGATGGTCCTCAACACACCCGGGAACATCACCAACAAGCCCGAGGTGATGGCCGGCCTGAAGGAATCGAGCATGAAGGCGGTTCGTGAGGCCAGCCCGCAGACCGTGCGAGCCAGGGTCGAGTGGCTCTTCCACGACACGTCCCTGGTCACCGACGAACTCGTGGGCCTGCGGCTGCGGATCTATTCCCAGTCCGGCTTCGAGACGGCGATGGCCAACATCCTTGCGGTGCAGGACTGGGAGTACCGGCGCCCCTTCGTGTGGTCACCGGCATGGTGTGACCGCATCCTCGCCCCGACCTTGCTGCTGTGGACCGACCACGACCCGACCGCCGCCGTCGAAGAGGCCTCCCTGCTCGAAACACTCATCTCGGGAAGTCGCCTGGAAGTCATCGAGGGGGCCGGGCATTGGCCGCAGTGGGAGAAACCGGACGAGTTCAACGAGGCACACATTCGATTCTTGAAAGGAAAGTCATTATGACCGCACGAAACGGCGCAGCGTACCTCGAGAGGTTGCGCACGCACAGTCCCGAGTTGTGGGTGGGATCGGAGAAGATCGTCGATGTCGTCGGGCACCCGGCCACCTCGGGTGCCGCCGCCGAGATCGCCCGACTGTACGACCTCCAGTGCGAGGACGGCAACGAGGACATGCTCTTCGAACCCGCCGACGGCGACGGCCCGGTCGGAGTGCAGTTCCTCGAGCCGCGCTCCCGCGAGGACCTCGAGCAACGACACGCCATGCACAAGAAGTGGGCGGATTCCACCCTGGGCATGATGGGCCGCACCACGGATTTCGTGAGCGCCATGCTGGTGGCCTGGAACGCCAATGCCGACTTCTTCGGCGACAACGCCGACAAGGTACGCGACTACTTCCGGCACGTGCGGGACAACGACCTGTTCCTGTCCCACGCGATCGCGGACCCGCCCGTGGACCGGTCCAAGCCCGCGTCACAGCAGCCCGACCCCTACACCTATCTCGGGGTCAGGGAGCAGACCGCGGAGGGCCTGATCGTCAGCGGCGCAAAGATGCTGGCGACGGCCGCACCCTACTCCGACGAGATCCTCGTCTGGCCGTTCTCGCTGCGCAAGTTCGCCCCGGAGGAGAAGCCCTACGCCATCGCCTTCGCCATCCCGACCGACGCACCCGGCGTGCGGCTGATCTGCCGGGAGCCGTTCGGCGGCGGGAACGCGTTCGACCAGCCGCTGTCGAGCCGGTTCGACGAGATGGACGCGGTGGTCGTCTTCGACGACGTGCTCGTGCCCTGGGACCGGGTCTTCATCAACCAGGACTACGAGCGGGTCAACCGGATCTGGGAGATCAACTCCAACGCTTTCACCGGAGCCCAGACCTCGGTCCGCCTGATGACGAAGCTGCAGTTCGTCGCCGGGCTGGCGAAGCGGGCCACCGAGGTCGTCAAGACAGATCAGTTCCCGCAGGTCCGGGACGCCCTCGGGGAGATCAGCACCTACATCGAACTGACAAGGGCCGCGATCCTCGCATCCGAGGCCGGCGCCACGCCCAACCAGGACGGCGTCCTCTTCCCCGACCTCCGGCCGCTGTACGCCATCCGCAACTCCGGAAACCGGTGGTATCCACGGGTGCGCGAGATCCTCCAACAGATCCTCGCCGGCGGACTGCTCTATCAGCCGGCCGACGTCAGTGCGTTCGACTCCCCCATCGCGTCGGACCTGGCCAAGTTCTACCGCGGCCCCGACAACAGCAGCGTCGAACGCATTTCCGTCTTCAAGGTGGCAGCGGATCTGGCGGTCTCCGCTTTCGGCGGGCGCCATGAACTCTATGAACGCTTCTACGCCGGCGATCCGATGTTCCTGCGCATCAACACCCAGTTCAACCAGTATGACTGGACGGAACCGCTGGGACTGATCGACGGCCTGCTGGCCACCTCGGCCGAACACGCACGGACCGCCGGCTCCGCAGAGCCGGACCGCACCGAGGGGGGCGCCGCGGCATGACCGTCACGGGCAAGCGGGCGCTGGTGACCGCCGGGTCGAGCGGGATCGGTGCCGCCGTCGCGGCATCGCTGCGGGCGGGCGGCGCGGAAGTCTTCATCACCGGAACCCGACCGCACACGGCCGACGTCGCCCGGGACCTCGGGGCGGCGGGCTGGGCGATCGCGGACTTCACCATGCCCGGCGCCGCCACCGGCGCGGTCCGGTCTGCCCTCGACACTCTCGGCGGTGTGGACATCCTCGTCTCCAATACCGGCGGCTCGCGGGCCGCTCCGGCCACCGAACTCGCACAAGCGGACTGGGAGTCGGCCTACCGGTTGATCCTCGACAGTGCCATCTCGCTGACCAACGCGGTCCTGCCGGGCATGTTGGCCTCGGAGTGGGGTCGGCTGATCTACCTCACCTCGGTTGGTGTGGTGCGGCCACTGCCCCGCCTGCACACGTCCAACGTGATGCGTGCCGGCGTGGCGGCGCTGGCTCGGTCCCTCGCGGGTGAGGTTGCGCCGAACGGGATCACTACCCACGTCATCGCCCCGGCGCACGTCGATACCGCGCGGCGGAGGGCGTTGGTGGCGGCGGCCGCCACGTCGGCGGGTACCTCAGTGGAGGAAACGGAGCGGCGGCAGCTCGCCGCCGAGCTCCCCGTCGGCCGCTGGGGGCGTCCGGAGGAGGTCGGTGAGCTCGTGGCCTATCTCTGCTCGGAGCGCGCCAGCTTCCAGACCGGGTCGACGCACGTCGTCGATGGCGGAATGACCTCGATCTAAGGCGGAAAGAATGACGAATTTCGACGTGTGGATGGAAAAGCTGCACGACATGAAGGATTTCGACCCGGAGCGTTCGCTGCCGGACGGCCTGGTCACCGGCCCGGACAGCGCGCGCTGGCTCGAGGAGGAGATCACCGGCAACCCCTGCCGGGTCGGGGTACTCGCGGACGTGCCGGCGAAGTCCATGGAGCTCTACCTCCAGGAGATTCCGGCCGGAACCGCGACCGACCTTCAGCGGCACTTGCACGAATCCGTGCACTGCGTCGTTGACGGCAGCGGCTACTCCGAGATCGGCGGGAAGACCCTGCGCTGGACGGCAGGGGACTTCGTCTACACCCCGCCCTGGGTCTGGCACCGGCACTACAACGACGGCACGACGAACGTCCGAATGATCCTCGTAGAGAACTCGCGGATGCTCGACAGCCTCGGCATCAACCGGCGGGAGAGCGCCGGAAACATCCCCTACCACGACAACATCGACAGGAGTTGATCCAATCATGGGAATCTCACAGGTGTCCCACGCCGAACTCGCCGTAGGCGACCTCGAAGTAGCTGTCGGCCTTCACGTCGACGTGCTCGGTATGAAGGAACTCGGCCGGTCCGACGGTTCCGTCCGCCTCACCGCGGGCGTCGACGAAAGGTGCGACCTGGTACTGACCTCGGGTGGCACCGGCGTTCGCCGGTTCGCGCTGAGGGTGGACTCGCGCGACGATCTCGAGTACTACGGCAAACGCCTCGCCAACGCCGGCGTCGAACACAGCACCCGCAGCGACGAGGATCCCGGCGTGAGCCAGTCCTTGCAGTTCCAGACGCCGACCGGCCACGTGATGGAGCTGTCACTGCTCACCGACGCTGAGGGGCCGCAGTACATTCATCCGGCGCGAGCCGCCCATCGCGGCGGGATCCGGGCACTGGACTTCGACCACATCACGCTCCAGGCGCAGGACCCGAAACCGTTGGTCGAGTTCATGGTCGAGATCCTGGACTTTCAGATCTCCGACATCTTCGCTCCCGCACCCGGCGTGATGGGTGCTGCCTGGCTCCGTGCCAGCGACCTGCACCACGACGTGGCGATCATCTCCACACCCGAGCCCGGAAAGTCGCTGCACCACTACGCCCTGGGAATGGAGTCCTTCGACCACCTCAAGGTGGCCGCTGACGAACTCGCACGACACGGTGTGCCGATCGAGACCGGACCCGGCCGTCACGGTGTGGGCGCCAACCTCTACACATATTTCTGGGTCGCGGGAAACCGTTACGAACTGTCCGCCGAAATGCCCCGGGTGCGCCCCGGTGCACCCGGAATGTGGGACAACTTCCCGAAGGCGTTCAGCCCCTGGGGCCTGACCCCACCCGAATCGTTCGGACACGCCTCCTAGGCCCAGGGAACCGGTGCCGCCGTTGACCTTCCCTGTCAGCGGCGGCACCGGCACCAATGCCTTATACAGGTCAATCAATACATCAATGGGCGGATCCCGATCCGCCCATTCCACGGTGAGGAGACCTGCGAGCTGGCGGACTTCTCGATCCAAGGATTATTTACCGCGGTAAACCACTACTAACGATATCCGACCGACGTGCTGGATCGCGTCAAACAACTATTCACGGTGCACGCGTCCGGCCATGATGGCCCGTAAATCTCCAGCCGGTCGACCATCTGGGCCCACTGATCGGGGCGACGATGCCACCGTCAGGCTGCAATAGATTTCCCTACTCGCTCATGTGGTGGTGCCAGCGCACAAAGCGCTGCCGCCTGTAGGTCACCGACCACGGAGCGAATCAGTTCTGCGATCTCGAACGAAGTACGGTCCACCTCTCAACAGTGAACGCACCTGACCCCGGCCTGGACCTGGCGATGCTCCGCGGCCTGCGGGCACCGTCGGCGAAGGCCGGCCCGGGCGCCGTCGCAGACATCCTGACCCGGATCGAGGCGCACCTCGCACGGCACGACGGCTACGTCGCGTTCTCCGGTGGCAAGGACTCCCTGATCGTCCTCGCCCTCGCCCGCCGCGTCGAACCGGATGTGCCGGTGGTGTTCTTCGACTCCGACCTCGACTACCCCGAAACCTACGACTACCTCACCGAACTCGCCCGCACCAGGAAGCGCGTCTGAATAGTTGGTTCGGTGAGGTCGAGGGACTGCAGACCAGTCTCAACGCCGCGGCCGCGCAGCTCACGGCGGTTGACCGATCCGCCTTCCCAACGGCTGAACTGGGCATTCCAATCCTCGGCGGAAAGGAGTGAAGAGTCCGGCCGCGAGGAAATGATGGGGTCCACGCCGATCATGTGGGTGACCGCCATGCGACCTCGCTATGCCACGGTGCCGCCCGGCCGAGGTATGGGTGCCAAGTGCACCGAACACAGCGGACGCGGTCGGCCCGGGGATCACTCAGCTCGCCGCACTATCCGAGTTCGTGGCGAGGAGGTCGAGTGTGATGTCGACGATGAGGTCCTCCTGTCCGCCGACGAGGCCGCGGCGGCCGACCTCGAGGAGGATGGTGCGCACGTCGATGCCGTACCGCTGGGATGCGGCTTCGGCGTGCCGGAGGAAGGACGAGTACACGCCGGCGTAGCCGAGGGTGAGGGTTTCCCGGTCGACGCGCACGGGCCGGTCCTGGAGCGGCCGGACGAGGTCGTCGGCGGCATCCTGGAGGGCGAACAGGTCGCTGTTGTGCTTCCAGCCCTGCAGGTCGGCGACCGCGATGAACGGTTCGATCGGGCAGTTGCCGGCGCCGGCGCCGTGCCCGGCCAGCGAGGCGTCGACCCGGGTGACGCCCTCCTCCACGGCAACAACGGAATTGGCGACCGACAGCGACAGGTTCTCGTGGGCGTGGATGCCGATCTCGGTGTTCGCGTCGAGCACGTCCCGGTAGGCGCGGACCCGGTCGCGGACGCCGTCCATGGTCAACCGGCCGCCTGAGTCGGTGACGTAGACGCAGTGCGCGCCGTAGGACTCCATGAGCTTGGCCTGGGCGGCGAGCTCGGGTGCGGTGGTCATGTGGCTCATCATGAGGAAGCCGGAGACGTCCATGCCGAGTTCCCGGGCTTTGCCGATGTGCTGGGCGGCGACGTCGGCTTCGGTGCAGTGGGTCGCGATCCGGATCGACCGCACGCCCAGTTGGTAGGCGTGTTCGAGTTCGGCGATGGTGCCGATGCCGGGCAGCAGCAGGGTGGTCAGCCGGGCGTGGGTGAGGTTGGCGGCGGCTGCTTCGATCCATTCCCAGTCGGTGTTGGAGCCGGGACCGTAGTTCAGCGATCCGCCGGCGAGTCCGTCGCCGTGAGCGACCTCGATGCCGTCGACACCGGCGGCGTCGAGCGCGGCCACGATGCGGCCGACGTCGTCGGGGGTGATGCGGTGGCGGACGGCGTGCATGCCGTCGCGGAGGGTGACGTCTTGGATGAACAGCCTGGTGGTCATCGGGTGGCTCCCTGGGTTGCCGTCGGCGCGGCGATCGTGTCGGCGACAGACTCGGCGTAGCGCACTGCGGCCGAGGTCATGATGTCGAGGTTTCCGGCGTAGGCCGGAAGGTAGTGGGCGGCGCCTTCGACTTCGAGGAACACCGTCACCTGGTGGGTGGGGGCCGCCGTGTCCCCGGAGGCGAGCAGGGTGTGGACGGGTTGGCCGTCCGGGACGGGGGTGATCTGGACCTGCTGCTTGAGTCGGTAGCCGGGCACGTACGTCGCGACATGGTCGACCATGGTCTGGATCGAGTCGCGCACCTTGTCGTGGGTGGCCGGGTCGGGGGCCGAGATCAGGCACAGGACGGTATCGCGCATGATCAGCGGCGGGTCGGCCGGGTTGAGGATGATGATGGCCTTGCCGCGGCGGGCGCCGCCGACGGTTTCGATGGCGTGGGAGGTGGTTTCGGTGAACTCGTCGATGTTCGCGCGGGTGCCCGG
>NZ_JBLWIT010000154.1:0-139189 GCF_048381435.1 Rhodococcus mengyinensis
CCACGGGCGACCATCACCGCGTCGAACGCCAGCACGATCGCCTCGAGGTTGTCGATCGCCTCCGGCTTCTCGAGCTTCGCGATCACCGGGATCCGGCGACCGACCCGATCCATCACGGCATGGACGAGTTCGATGTCTGCGGCCGATCGCACGAACGACAGGGCGATGAAGTCGACACCGAGACCGAGCGCGAACTCGAGGTCGGCGATGTCCTTGCCCGACAGCGCCGGGACCGACACGTTCATCCCCGGCAGGGACACACCCTTGTTGTTGCTGACCGGGCCGCCCTCGGTGACCCGGCAGATCACGTCGTTGCCGTCGACGTCCGTGACGACCAATCCGATCTTGCCGTCGTCGACGAGCAACCGGTCACCGGCCTTGGCGTCCTCGGCGAGCTGCTTGTAGGTGGTCGACACCCGGTCGTGGGTGCCCTCGACCTCGTCGACGGTGATCCGCACTTCCTCACCGTTGGCCCACGTGGTGCGCCCCTCGGCGAACCGGCCGAGCCGGATCTTCGGGCCCTGCAGGTCGGCGAGGACACCGACCGCCTTCCCCGTCGCGTCCGAGGCCGCCCGGACGCGTTTGTAGTTCTCCTCGTGGTCGGCGTGTTCGCCGTGGCTGAAATTCAGCCGCGCCACGTCCATACCGCTTTCGACGAGCTCGCGAATACGGTCACCGGTGGCGGTAGCAGGTCCAAGTGTGCATACGATCTTCGTGCGTCGGTTCACGGCCTCGAGCCTAGTCGCCCCGCGCGCCCTTCTCCATTTAGACGACTGCCAGCGGGAGCGCCGTCGGATGCACCGGCGACGGGAGGTCCGACGCCCCGGTCAGATACACGTCGACGGCGTGTGCCGCGGACCTGCCCTCCGCGATCGCCCACACCACGAGCGACGCGCCGCGGTGCGCGTCCCCGCAGACGAAGACCCCGGGTGCGGTGGTCTGCCAGTCCGGGCCGCAGGAGAGCGATCCGCGCCGGGTGGGCGACAGCCCGTAGTCGTCGAGCAGCGGGCCGAGATCGACACCCTCGAATCCGATCGCGAAAAGCGCCAGTTCGCACGGTAATTCGATCTCCTCGCCGACCGGCGTGATGATGCGTTTGCCGTCCTCGCGGGTGACCCGGACCTCGGCGAGAACCATGGATCGGACGTTCCCGTTCTCGTCGCCGAGGAAACGCTGCACCGCGACCTGATACCGGCGGACACCGCCCTCGGCGTGCGCGGGCGACGTGCGCAGCACCATCGGCCACGCAGGCCACGGCGTCGCGGCGTCGTCCCGTTCCGTCGGCAACTCCGGGTTGTAGTCCAGCTGGGTCACCGACAGCGCACCCTGGCGGTGCGCCGTTCCGAGGCAATCGGCCCCGGTGTCGCCGCCGCCGATGATGACGACATGCTTGCCTTTGGCGGTGATCGTCGCGGGACCGTCACCCTCGCATTCCTTGTTCGAGGTGACGAGGTGTTCCATCGCGAGGTGGATCCCGTTCAGCTCCCGGCCTTCGACGGTCGTGTTGTCGCGGCCCCGGAGCGCGCCGATCGCGAGCACGACGGCGTCGAAGTTCTCGCGCATCTGCTCCACGGTGAGGTCGACGCCGACCTCGCAGTCGGTGACGAAGTGCGTACCCTCGGCGCGCATCTGCATCAGGCGCTGATCGAGGATCGCCTTCTCCATCTTGAATTCCGGGATGCCGTACCGCAGCAGTCCCCCGAGCCGGTCGTCGCGCTCGTACACGGTCACGTCGTGCCCCGCCCGGGTCAGCTGCTGTGCCGCCGCAAGGCCTGCCGGGCCGGAACCGACCACCGCCACCTTGCGGCCCGTCGCGATCATCGGCGGCTTGGGCACCACCGAGCCGGACTCCCAGGCGACGTCGGCGATGGCCTGCTCGATCCGCTTGATGGTGACGCTGCCGGTCGTGTGCGTGTCGGCGAGGGCGAGCACACACGCCGACTCGCACGGCGCCGGACACACCCGCCCCGTGAACTCCGGGAAGTTGTTGGTGGCGTGAAGGCGCTCACTGGCCGCCGACCAGCGGCCGCGCCGCACCAGGTCGTTCCACTCCGGGATCAGGTTGCCCAGCGGGCAGCCCGCACTTCCCGAGTGGCAGAACGGGATTCCGCAGTCCATGCACCGCGCGGCCTGCTCGGACACCTCGGCGGCCCGCTCCGCCGGACTCTGCGGCGCATACACCTCGTGCCAGTCGTGCACCCGCTCCGCGACCGGACGCTTGCGCGCCTCCTTCTTGACGATGTGCAGAAAGCCCTGCGGATCAGCCACGTGCCGCCTCCATGATCGCAGTGTCCACGTCGAGTCCCTCGGCCTTGGCGATCCGGGTCGCGTCCAGCACCCGCTGGTAGTCCACCGGCATCACCTTGGTGAACAACGCGGACCGCCTGGGCCAGTCGGCGAGCACCGACGCCGCCACCGCGGAACCGGTCCACCGGTGGTGCCGGGTGACCGCTCCGCACAACCAGTCGAGGTCGTCCGGGTCGGGTTGCAGGAGCTTCACCATCGCCGGGTTCACGTCCTCGGGGTCCAGGTCGAGGACGTACGCGATGCCGCCGGACATGCCGGCCGCCATGTTCCGGCCGGTGGGTCCGAGGATCACGACCCGTCCGCCCGTCATGTACTCGCAGGCGTGGTCGCCGACGCCCTCCACGACGGCCGACGCACCGGAGTTGCGCACCGAGAAACGTTCGCCGACGCGGCCCCGCAGATACAGCTCGCCCGAAGTGGCGCCGTAGAGGAGGGTGTTGCCCGCGATCACCTGGGTTTCGGGGACGAACAGGACGTCGTCGGCGGGACGGACCACGATCCGTCCGCCCGACAATCCCTTGCCGACGTAGTCGTTGGCGTCACCGGTCAGGTCGATGGTGATGCCCGGCGGCAGGAACGCGCCGAGCGACTGCCCGGCGGAACCGGTGAACGTGAGCCGGATCGTGTCGTCCGGCAGCCCGGCGGCGCCGTACCGGCGGGTGACCTCCGCGCCGAGCAGCGTCCCGACGGTCCGGTTGACGTTGCGCACCGGCATCTCGATCTCCACGGCGTGCGCGTCCTCGAGGGCACCCTCGGCCAGCTGGATGAGCGTGCGATCCAGCGCCCGGTCCAGTCCGTGGTCCTGATGGCGGTCCCGGCGCCGCTGCGGCAACGGCACACCGTCCGGCCCGGTGGGCACGGCGAAGATCGGGGTGAGGTCGAGTCCGCGGTTCTTCCAGTGCGCGATCCCCTGCGCGGTCTCGAGGACATCGGCATGACCGACGGCCTCGTCGATGCTGCGGAACCCGAGGTCCGCCAGGTACTGGCGCACGTCCTCGGCGACGAACCGGAAGAACTCCTCCACGAACTCCGGTTTGCCGGTGTAGCGCTTACGGAGCTCCGGGTTCTGGGTGGCGACACCGACCGGGCAGGTGTCGAGGTGGCAGACCCGCATCATGATGCAACCCGCCACGATCAGCGGGGCCGTCGAGAACCCGAACTCCTCCGCACCCAGCAGCGCCGCGACCACGACGTCCCGCGCGGTGCGCATCCCGCCGTCGCACTGGACGGTGATGCGGTCACGGAGACCATTGAGCACCAGTGTCTGCTGGGCGTCGGCCAGCCCGATCTCCCACGGCGCCCCGGCATGCTTCATCGACGTCAGCGGAGTGGCGCCGGTTCCGCCGTCGTTCCCGGAGATCAGGACCACGTCGGCGTGTGCCTTGCTGACGCCGGCGGCCACCGTTCCCACACCCACCGAGCTGACCAGCTTCACGTGGACCCGGGCCCGGTCGTTGGCGTTCTTCAGGTCGTGGATCAGCTGCGCGAGATCCTCGATCGAGTAGATGTCGTGGTGCGGCGGCGGCGAGATGAGCCCGACCCCCGGCGTCGAATGCCGGGTCTCCGCGACCCACGGGTACACCTTGTACGCCGGCAGCTGGCCGCCCTCGCCGGGCTTCGCGCCCTGCGCCATCTTGATCTGGATGTCGCTGGCGTTGATCAGGTAGTCGCTGGTGACGCCGAACCGCCCGCTCGCCACCTGCTTGACGGCGCTGCGGCGCGACGGATCGTAGAGACGGTCGACGTTCTCCCCACCCTCGCCCGTATTGGAGCGTCCGCCGAGATTGTTCATCGCGACGGCCATCGTTTCGTGGGCCTCGGCGGAGATCGAGCCGTAGCTCATCGCGCCGGTATTGAACCGGGTGACGATCCGCTCGACCGGTTCCACCTCGTCCAACGGCACCGGCGGGCGCACGCCCTCGCGGAACGTGAACAGGCCGCGCAGTGCGCCACCGGCCTCGGCCAGCCGGTTGACCTCCTCGCTGTACTTCGCGAACACTTCGTGCTGACCGGTGCGGGTCGCGTGCTGCAGCAGGAACACCGTCTCCGGCGTGAACAGGTGCAGTTCGCCGTCGCGGCGGAACTGGTACTCGCCGCCGTCCTCGAGCCGCCGGTGGGCGAACTCGGCCGGGTTGTCCGGGTACGCCTGCCGGTGGCGGACGGTGACCTCGCGGGCGATCTCGTCGAGACCGGCGCCGCCCAGCTTGCTGACGGTGCCTGTGAAGTACTCGTGGACGAGGCCGCGGTCCAGGCCGATCGCCTCGAACACCTGCGCCGCGGTGTACGAGCCGACGGTGGAGATGCCCATCTTCGACATCACCTTCAGCACACCCTTGCCGAGAGCGGTGAGGTAGTTCCGCACGGCGATCGTGTGCTCGACGCCGGTGAGTTCGCCCTCGGACACGAGGTCCTCGATCGACTCCATCGCGAGGTACGGGTTGACCGCGGCGGCGCCGTACCCGATGAGCAGCGCCAGGTGATGGACCTCGCGGGCGTCACCGGATTCGACGACCAGCGCCACCTTGGTGCGCTCCTTGGTTCGCACCAGGTGATGGTGCACCGCGGCGACCGCGAGCAGCGACGGGATCGGCGCGCGGGTGTGGTCGGAGTCGCGGTCCGAGATCACCAGCGTCCGATAGCCGTCCGCGATCGCGGCGCTCGCCTGCGCCCGCAATTCCTCGATCGCCTCGGCCATCCCCGCACCGCCGCGCTCCACGTCGTACAGCGCGCGCAGCACCGTCGCGGCCAGCCCCGGATGGTTGCCGTCGGCGTTCACGTTGATGATCTTGTTCAGCTCTTCGTTGTCGAGCACCGGCCACGGCAGCACGATCTGCCTGCACGACGCCGCGGTCGGCTCGAGCAGGTTCTGCTCCGGGCCCATGACCCGCGACAGCGACGTCACGATCTCTTCGCGGATCGCGTCGAGCGGCGGGTTCGTGACCTGCGCGAACAGTTCGACGAAGTAGTCGTAGAGCAGCCGCGAACGCTGCGACATGACCGCGATCGGGGTGTCCGTCCCCATCGAGCCGAGGGGCTCGCCGCCGGACGCGGCCATCGGCGCGAGCAGGATGCGCAGATCCTCCTCGGTGTACCCGAACGCCACCTGCCGTCGCACCACCGACTCGTGGTTGTGCTGCGCGTGCGGGCGATCAGGCAGCGTCTTCAGTTCGAGCAGACCGGCGTACAGCCACTCGGCGTACGGCCGCTCCGCCGCGAGCCGCATCTTGATCTCCTCGTCGGGCACGATCCGGCCCTCGGACGTGTCGACCAGGAACATCTGCCCCGGTTCGAGGCGGCCCTTCGCCACGACCTCCGCCTGCGGCACGTCGAGGACACCACTCTCGCTCGCGAGGACCACCCGCCCGTCGACGGTCTGCCACCAGCGTCCCGGACGCAGGCCGTTGCGGTCCAGCACGGCGCCGACCACGGTCCCGTCGGTGAACGTCACACACGCCGGACCGTCCCACGCCTCCATCAGCGACGCGTGGAACTGGTAGAACGCCCGCCGGTCGGGGCACATCGACGTGTCGTTCTCCCACGCCTCCGGCACCATCATCATCACCGCGTGCGCCACGCTGCGGCCTGCAAGGTGCAGCAGTTCGAGCACCTCGTCGAACGACGCCGAATCCGAGGCGTCGGGGGTGCAGATCGGATACAGCCTGCGCAGGTCGCCCGGGATCACCGAACTCGACAGCAGCGCCTCGCGGGCACGCATGCGGTTCCGGTTGCCGCGGACCGTGTTGATCTCGCCGTTGTGCGCGACGAACCGGAACGGGTGCGCGAGCGGCCAGGACGGGAACGTGTTGGTCGAGAACCGGCTGTGCACGATCGCGATCGCACTCGCG
Organism: Rhodococcus mengyinensis; assembly: GCF_048381435.1. Classification (NCBI taxonomy): domain Bacteria; kingdom Bacillati; phylum Actinomycetota; class Actinomycetes; order Mycobacteriales; family Nocardiaceae; genus Rhodococcus; species Rhodococcus mengyinensis. The sequence continues at coordinate 6,153 of NZ_JBLWIT010000154.1, forward strand.
ATCCGGGGATCGCGCAGGTCCGGGAAGTACCGCGACAGCTGGGACGTGGTCAGCATTCCCTTGTAGACGACGGTCCGGCTCGACAGGGACGGGAAGTACAGGCCGCTGCCCTCGGACTCGACCTCGGGAGTGACCTGCTCGGCCCGCTTGCGCAGCGCGTAGACCAGGCGGTCGAGTGCCAGCCCGCCGGGCCGGATCCCGCCGACGGCGGGTGCGGTGACGAACAACTGGCTCATGTGCGGTTCGCAGGCCCGGGCCGTGGAACCGACGTCCGCGCCGTCCGGATCTACGGGCACCCGGCGCCAGCCGAGGATGTCGAGCCCCTCCTCGGCCGCGAGGTCGGACACGCGTCGTTGCGCGGCCGCCCGCGCCTGCGGGTCGTGCGGGAGGAAGCAGGTGCCCGCCGCGTACGTGCTGCTGCCGTCGTCGAGCGGCGCCGGGAGATCGAAGTCGACGACGTCCGCGAAGAATTCGGTGGGGAGCTGGAGGAGGATGCCGGCGCCGTCTCCGCTGTTCGGTTCCGATCCCGCCGCACCGCGGTGCTCGAGATTCTCGAGTGCGAGGAGTCCGTCGGAGACGATGGAGTGTGAGCGGCGGCCGTGCACGTCCGCCACCATCGCGACGCCGCAGGAATCGGCTTCCTGGTCCGGGTCGTACAAGCCCTGGGGACCGGGCAACTGAGAGAACAGCACCGATATACCTCCACATCGGCCAGGAAGACCACCAGTGTGTGCGCTCCGCACGTGCTGTCGGCGGCCTCCGCTAGCGGGGTCGCCACGACGGGCGCTAACTGCTTTTCGGGGGTCTACCGGGACAGCATCGGCCCGTGAAGGTTGTTACCGGACATACACCCGGCGCGCTCAGCTTACCAGGACCGATACCTCGCACGATATGCCGAATCCGGCCCCGGAAAGCACTGTGGCCCGTGTCGCATCAGCAACACGGGCCACAAATCGGCCGGGGATCGTCACTGCTCCCGCAGGGGTCGTCCGTACTTGTCCTTCACGCTCCCGGTCAGCATCATGATGCCGTCGACCAGCGGCCAGATTCCGCCGATTCCACAGGTGAGCCACGTGACGGCGATCTGCGCCACGGCGATGCCGGGCTGGTTCAGGTAGAACCGCCCGACTCCGAAGCCGCCGAGGAAGATCTGCAGCAGACCGGCGGTCAGCTTGGACTTGTCGGAGTACGGCTCACCCGTCAGCGGGTGCCTGCCGAACGGCGCCGACGGATCGGCGTACGCGTTGTAGCCGGCGGGGGCGTATCCGGGCGGCGGGAACCCCTGCGGGGGGTAACCCTGCTGCTGTCCGTACCCGGGCTGCTGATACCCGGGCTGCGGGTGGTCCTGCGACGACTGCGGAGCCGCCCCGTACTGCGCGCCGTAGTTGGGGTCGGGTGCGCCGTAGGTGGGACCGTCCGGCTGCTGCTGGGGGTTCTCGTACCCGGTGTAGGGCGCGGTCGGCGAAGTCGGCTCGCCCACGTTCGGGAACGGGGCCGTCGGCTCGGTGCCGCTCGGCGACGGGTAGGTCGGCGTGGACCCCCACCCCGGGCCGTTGCCGACACCGGAGTAGGTGTCCCAGCCCGGTCCGGTGCCGGTCGAACTCGGTGACGGCGTCGCGTCCGACGTGGCCGGCGGCTGGGACAGCGAGGCCTCGGCGGTGGCGTCGTAATCGAAGGGTGAGCCGAACTCGGGCGGCAGGCTCGACTCCGTGCTGTTCTCCGTGCCGTCGCTGCTCTTGCCCAGGTCGACCTTGTGTGCGTCCTCGGATGCACCCTTGCCGGAATCGTCGGATGCTTTCCCCGGTTCAGTCATTCGCGTCATCCTTCTTGCTGTCGATGGTCTTCGTGCCCGCCTCGCCGCCGGTACTCGCAGTACTCGCGGCCTTGTCGTCCGATACCGGCTCCGACGTGCCCTCGTCCTTGCCTGCGTCCTCGACGCTCTTCTCGGGCTCCTTCTCCGCGGTCTCGCCGTCGACCGGTTCGCCGTCGGCGGGCCGCAATTCGGCCGGGTCCTCGCGGCCCTTCGTGGCGGCGAAGAAGTACACCAGGGCCGCGACGAACACCAGGGCGGAGGTGAACGAGTTCACGCGGACACCGGCGATGAGGCTCGCGTGATCGCTGCGCATCAGTTCGATCCAGAAGCGGCCGGCGCAGTAACCGGCCACGTACAGGGCGAACAGTCGGCCGTGACCGATGCGGAAGCGGCGATCGACCCACACGAGCAGGATCACGATCAGCACGTTCCACAGCGCCTCGTACAGGAACGTCGGGTGCACCACGAACGCGACCTCGCCGGTGGACACCCCGTCGATCAGCTGCGGCGACACCTGGCCCACGTCGTTACGCCGCTCGAAGATCTCGAGCCCCCACGGCACGTCGGTCTCGCGACCGTAGAGTTCCTGGTTGAAGTAGTTTCCGAGTCGGCCGATCGCCTGCGCCAGCAGGATCGCGGGCGCGACTGCGTCGCCGAGCGCAGGCAGCGGGATGCCGCGACGGCGACACCCGATCCAGGCGCCGACACCGCCGAGCGCCACGGCGCCCCAGATGCCGAGACCGCCCTGCCACACCTTCAGGGCGTCGACGGGGTCGCCGCCCTCCCCGAAGTACGTCGGCCAGTCGGTCATCACGTGGTAGAGACGGCCGCCGATCAGGCCGAACGGCACCGCCCAGATGGCGATGTCGAGGACGGTGCCCTTCTCGCCGCCGCGGGCGACCCAGCGACGGTCACCCCACACGATTGCGACGACGATCCCGACGATGATGAACAGCGCGTACGCGCGCAGGGCCACCGGTCCGACATACCAGACACCTTGGGGCGGACTCGGAATGTAGGCCAGTACGTCCACAGTGGAAGTCACGACGCCACGGTAGCGGAGCGAACGCCCTCGGCGAGTTCCTTCGTGAGCGAGCGCACCGCGTCCAGACCGCTCTCCGCGGCCGTGACCAGCGCAGATCCGACGATGACCGCATCGGCGTACGCGGCGATCTCGGCGGCCTGCGCGCCGGAGCGGACACCCAGTCCGACACCCACCGGAATGTCCGAGTGGGCGCGGATACGGGCCGTCAACTCGGGTGCCATCGACGACACCGCGTCACGGGCGCCGGTGACACCCATCGTCGACGCGGCGTACACGAAGCCGCTGCTCGCGTCCAGGGTCATCGAGAGACGTTCCTCGGTCGACGACGGCGCCACGAGGAAGATCCGGTCGAGGTCGTGTTCCTTCGACGCGGCGATCCACTCGCCGGCCTCCTCGGGGATGAGGTTGGGCGTGATCAGGCCGAGGCCGCCCGCGCTCGCCAGGTCGCGGGCGAACTTGTCGACGCCGTACTGCAGGACCGGATTCCAGTAGGTCATCACGACGGCCTTGCCGCCGACCGAGGCGATCGCCTCGACGACGGTGAACACGTCACGCACACGGACACCGTTCCGCAGCGCCGTCTCGGCCGCCGCCTGGATGGTGGGCCCGTCCATCACCGGGTCGGAGTAGGCGATGCCGACCTCGACGATGTCGCAACCGGATTCGACCATCGCCTTGAACACGTCGATGGACTCCTGCACGGTGGGGAAACCGGCCGGGAGGTACCCGACGAGCGCGGCGCGCTTCTCCTCGCGGCACTGCGCGAACGTCGGGGCGAGGCGCGAGAGTCGTTCGCTCACTTGGCCGAACCTTCCTTGTCAGTCGTGGTGGTCTCGGTCGAGTCGTCGGGATCGAACAGTCCGAACCACTTGGCGGCCGTGTCCATGTCCTTGTCGCCGCGCCCGGACAGGCTGATGACGATGATTGCGCCCTCCCCCAGTTCGCGGCCCAGTCGCAGCGACCCGGCGACGGCGTGGGCGGACTCGATGGCCGGGATGATGCCCTCCCGCTCGGACAGCAGACGCAGCGCGTCCATGGCCTCCGTGTCGGTGACCGGCTCGTAGGTGGCGCGGCCGATGTCCTTGAGGAGTGCATGCTCCGGTCCGACACCGGGGTAGTCGAGGCCCGCGGAGATCGAGTGCGACTCGATGGTCTGGCCGTCCTCGTCCTGCAGCAGGTACGAGTACGCGCCCTGGAACGCGCCCGGGGTGCCCGCCGCGAACGTGGCGGCGTGCCGCCCGGTCTCGACGCCGTCACCGGCGGCCTCGTAGCCGACCAGCCGCACGGCCGGGTCGTCGAGGAACGCGTGGAAGATGCCGATGGCGTTGGAACCGCCGCCGACGCACGCCGTCACGGCGTCGGGCAGCCGGCCGGTCAGCGCCTGCACCTGGGCACGCGCCTCCAGACCGACGACGCGCTGGAAGTCGCGGACGATGGTCGGGAACGGGTGCGGCCCGGCAGCGGTGCCGAAGCAGTAGTACGTGTTGTGGGCGTTGGTAACCCAGTCGCGCAGCGCCTCGTTGATGGCGTCCTTCAGGGTCCTCGACCCCGACTCGACCGACACCACCGAGGAGCCCAGCAACCGCATGCGGGCGACGTTCAGCGCCTGCCGCTCGGTGTCGACGGCACCCATGTAGATGACGCATTCGAGGCCGAGGAGCGCGCAGGCGGTGGCGGTGGCCACACCGTGCTGGCCGGCGCCGGTCTCCGCGATGATGCGGGTCTTGCCCATGCGCTTGGCGAGCAGCACCTGGCCGAGCACGTTGTTGATCTTGTGCGAGCCGGTGTGGTTGAGGTCTTCGCGCTTGAGGATGAGCCGCGCCCCACCGGCGAACTCGCTCATCCGTTTCGCCTCGAAGATCGGGGACGGACGGCCGGTGTAGTCGCGCTGGAGACGATCGAGTTCGTTCAGGAACGCGTCGTCGGCGCGGGCCTTCTCGTACTCGGCGGTGACCTCCTCGATCACTGCCATCAGGGCCTCGGGCACGTGCCGTCCGCCGTACACGCCGAAGTGTCCTCCGGCGTCGGGGTCGTGCGTCGTGCGCTCGGCGATTCCGGCGCTGGCAGTCGGCAGATTGCCACCCTTGAAGACGGTTTCCTGATTACGTGAAGTCACAGGTCCAGTCTGCCCCAACGCCGGGTTCCGCCGCCGTCCGGGTCAGTTCCGCCGACGCAGCCTCAGCGTGACGGCTTGGGGCAGGACGGGTGAGCGCCGGCGTTGACCAGATCGGCCACCGCCTTGCGCGGATCCCCGCTGGTGACGAGGCCTTCGCCGACCAGCACCGCGTCTGCTCCCGCGCCGGCGTAGGCCAGCAGGTCGGCCGTGCCGCGCACACCGGACTCGGCGATCTTGATGATCTCGGTGGGCAGCCCGGGAGCGATCTCGCCGAACGTGTTCTTGTCGACCTCGAGCGTCTTGAGATTGCGGGCGTTGACACCGATGACCTTGGCGCCCGCCTCGAGCGCGCGGTTGGCCTCCTCCTCGGTGTGGACCTCGACGAGGGCCGTCATGCCCAGCGACTCCGTGCGGTCGATCAGCGACGCGAGCGCGTCCTGCTCGAGGGCGGCGACGATGAGCAGCACGACGTCGGCGCCGTGCGCGCGGGCCTCGTGGATCTGATACGGCCCGACGATGAAGTCCTTACGGAGGATCGGGATGCTCACCGCGCGGCGGACGGCGTCGAGGTCCGCGAGGGACCCCTGGAACCGGCGCTCCTCGGTGAGCACGCTGATCACGCGGGCGCCACCGGCCTGGTAGGCGGCGGCCAACTCGGCGGGATCGGTGATGTCGGCGAGCGCGCCCTTCGAGGGGCTCGCGCGCTTGACCTCGGCGATGACTCCGATGCCCGGCTCGAGCAGGGCGGCCGCGGCATCGAGGGCCGGCGGTGCGGCAGCGGCGGCAGCCTTGACTGCGGCGAAGTCAAGGACGGCTTCGCGGGCGGCGACGTCGGCGCGCACCCCGTCGAGAATCGAGTCGAGAACGGTCATCGTGGCCCGAGTCCTTTCTGGGCAGAAACCCGATGTGAGGAACATCATCAGGGGTGAAGTCAGCCTAGATGGCACTCTGATTCTGTTTACGTTCGGGTCCCCGGGTCTTTGTCCGGTCCGTCAACTTTGTCGACAGGTTCGGCTTTCTTGTCTTCGACCGTGGGGTCCTCCCCCGCGTCCAGTGCGTCCCAGAGCATGCGCTGGGTGACGGGCCCCTCGGCCGAATCGGCGCCGGCCTTCTTCGCGGCGTCCCGTCGCGCACCGGGGCTGTCGTACTTGGAGGAGAGCCCGGCCCGCACCCGCGGACGGCGGACGAGTTCCACCGCGGCGGCGAGCGCCGCCAGGGCGCCCACCAGCGCCAGAACGGCGGGTCCGACGTGCACGGACACCGACTGGACCTCGGCGCGGCCCGGCAGCTCGGCCAGTCGGCCCGCGTCGTCGTCGGAGGCGCCGGAGACGATCAGCCCCACCGCGGGGACCGCGGCCCCGACGGCCACGACCGCGACGAGGACACCGAGCACCCGCAGCGCCCAGCCCTTCACGGCGAACGACGCGGCGATCGCGGCGACCAGGGTCAGCGCCAGCGGCGTGAGTGCCGCCGCCCACGTGCCGCCGACGAGCGCCGACGTGCGCTCCTCGCCGAGCCCGTCGGAGGAGGTGACCTCCACCCACGTCATCCGGGAGGCACCCCACAGACACAGAGCGGCGACCGCGAGCAGCAGCACCGAGATCATCGACCGGCGACGTCCCGCCTGCGCAGGTTCCCGGGCCGTCTCCGACGCGTCACTCACTGCGTGTCGCCTCCCAGGGTCTTCAGCGTGTGCGCCGCCGCGATCGCGCTGAGCACCGCCATCGCCTTGTTCCGCGCCTCGGTGTCCTCGTATTCGGGGTTCGAGTCGGCAACGACGCCCGCACCCGCCTGGACGTACCCGATGCCGTCCTTGATCAGCGCGGTCCGGATCGCGATGGCCGTGTCGGCGTCGCCGGCGAAGTCGAGGTACCCGATGATGCCGCCGTAGATGCCCCGGCGCGTGGGTTCGAGTTCCTCGATCAGCTGCATCGCCCGGACCTTCGGCGCACCCGACAGCGTGCCCGCGGGGAAGCACGCGGTGACGGCGTCCAAGGCGTGCTTACCGTCCGCGAGGTGACCCGTGACGGTGGAGACGAGATGCATCACGTGGCTGTACCGCTCGATGTGGCGGTAGTCGTGGACCTTCACCGTGCCCGGTTCGCACACGCGCCCGAGGTCGTTGCGGCCCAGATCCACGAGCATCAGGTGCTCCGCGTTCTCCTTCTCGTCGGCGAGCAGGTCCTTCTCGAGCAGGATGTCTTCCTCCTCGGTGTGCCCGCGCCACCGGGTTCCCGCGATCGGGTGCGTGGTGGCGACGCCTTCCGACACGGTCACCAGGGCCTCCGGGCTCGAACCGACGATCGAGAACGCGGTCTCGCCGTCGCCGTTCGGCACGTTGAGCAGGTACATGTACGGGCTGGGGTTGGAGGCGCGCAGCATCCGGTAGACGTCGATCGGGTCCGCGGTGCAGTCGATCTCGAAGCGCTGCGACAGCACCACCTGGAATGCCTCGCCCGCCTCGATGTCTCCCACGAGTTTCTGCACGTCGGCGCCGAAACCTTCGGTGGTGCGCTGACGCCGGTAGTCGGGGGCGGGCTTCGCGAACGTGGACACGGTGGACGACGCCGGGGCTGACAGGGCGTGCGTCATCCGGTCCAGCCGCTCGACCGCGGAGTCGTAGGCCTCGTCGACGCGTTCGTCGGTGCCGTCCCAGTTGACCGCGTTGGCGATCAGGGTGATGGCGCCCTCGTGGTGGTCGACGGCCGCGAGGTCCGTCGCCAGCAACATGACCATCTCGGGGATCTGCAGATCGTCGGTGGCGTGCTCGCCGATCCGCTCGATCCGGCGCACCGCGTCGTAGCCGAGGAAACCCACCATGCCGCCGGTCAGCGGCGGCAGGTCGGGCAGCCGCTCGCTGCGGAGCAGTTCCAGCGTCTGGCCGAGGGCCGCGATCGGGTCGCCGCCGGACGGTGCGCCCGCGGGAACGTTGCCGTACCACGCGGCCTCGCCGTCGACGACCGTCAGCGCGGCGGGACTGCCCGCGCCGATGAACGACCATCGCGACCACGATCGGCCGTTCTCCGCCGACTCGAGCAGGAAGGTCCCCGGCCGGTTCGCCGCCAGCTTGGTGTACGCCGACAGCGGGGTTTCCGCGTCTGCCAACACCTTGCGCGTCACCGGGACCACCCGGTGTTCGGCGGCGAGAGCGTGGAACTGCTCGCGCGTGGTGGTCGAGTCGGACCCGCCGTCGGCCGGGGTGGCGGCGGACTCGGGTGCGGGAATCGTGGTGGGCTCGCCGTGCATGCCGACCATCATCCCAGGCGCACTCGTCGTGTCTGCGTGCGCGGGTAGCCTCGGCTCTCATGAAGCCAGGTCAGCTCGCACCGGAATTCACCCTGCCCGATCAGGACGGCATCGCGCGATCCCTGTCGAGCCTCCTCGAGGACGGCCCCCTGGTGCTGTTCTTCTACCCCGCGGCGTCGACGCCGGTCTGCACCGCCGAGGCCTGCCATTTCCGTGACCTCGGAATCGAGTTCTCCGCGGTGGGCGCGTCCCGCGCCGGGATCAGCACCGACGCGGTGGAGAAGCAGGCGTCGTTCGCGCAGGCGCAGTCGTTCGACTACCCGCTGCTGTCGGACGCCGACGGAGCCGTCGCGGAGAAGTTCGGCGTCCGGCGCGGACTGCTCGGCAAACTCGCCCCGGTGAAGCGGTCGACGTTCGTCATCGACACCGACCGCACCGTGCTCGAGGTCATCTCGAGCGAGTTCCGCGCCAACACGCACGGCGATCAGGCGCTCGCCTTCCTCCGGACGCGTCAGTCCACCTGAATCGACCGTTTGGCCAGCCCCATCCAGAAGCCGTCGATCACCTGCCGGGGGATCTGCTCCGGATCGCTCGAGGCGCCCAGCGTGACGAACAGCGGCGCGAAGTGCTCGATCGTCGGGTGGGCGTACGGCATGCCCGGCGCGAGCGAGCGGAAGTCGATGAGCGAATCGACGTCGCCCGCGGCGAGACGCTCGTCCGCCCAGGCGTCGAACTCCGACGACCAGCCGGGCGCCTTCGCGTCGGGTGACGGGTCGCGCAGGAACGGCAGCCCGTGGGTGGTGAATCCCGAACCGACGATCAGCACACCCTGCTCGCGCAGGGGTCGCAGCCGCTCACCGAGGTGCAGCAGTCGCTGCGGGTCGAGCGTGGGCAGCGAGATCTGCAGGACCGGAATGTCGGCGTCGGGGTACATGACCGTCAACGGCACGTAGGCGCCGTGGTCCAGGCCGCGGTGCGGCTGGTGCGACACGGTCTCGTCGTCCGGCATCAGCGCCACGATCTGCGCCGCGAGTTCGGGGGCGCCGGGCGACTCGTACGTGGTCCGGTAGAAGCGCTCGGGGAAGCCACCGAAGTCGTAGACGAGGGGCGTGCCCGTGGTGGTGGATCCGATCGTGAGCGGCGCCGATTCCCAGTGCGCCGACACCATGAGGATGGCCTTCGGCCGCGGCAGGTCACCTGCCCACTTCGCCAGCTGCGACACCCACAGTTCGCTGTCGACCAGCGGAGGCGCACCATGACTGAGGAACAGTGCGGGCATCGTGGCGGTCATCGCGACTCCTTCGGATCCGAGATCCAACATCGACAGCCAATGTTGAACCTTCAAGTTACTATAGGAGTCAACCGATGGGCGCGGCAACTATTCCCCGGACACGATCCGGCCCGCGACGTGCTAACTATGTTGAACACACTGCACGCGTGGATCGACGTACGGATGGAGGACACCACTGATGAGTGGGAACGACGAGGGCAAGCCCGCAGAACCCGGCACCCGATGGCTCGACGCAGAGCAGCAGGAGGCCTGGCTCACCCTCATCGCCCTGGTCACCCGGCTCCCCGCCGCACTGGACACCCAGCTCCAACGCGACTCGGCACTCACCCACTTCGAGTACTTCGTCCTCGCCTCGCTGTCCGGCGAAGCCAACCGGCGCCTCCAGCTGTCCCTGCTCGCCCAGCGCGCCAACGCGTCACTGTCCCGGCTGTCGCACGTCATCACCAAGATGGAAAAAGCCGGCTGGGTGCGCCGCGAGAGCATCCGCGGCAGCCGCGGCTCCGACGCCGTCCTCACGGACGAAGGCATGGCCAAAGTCGTCGAGGCCGCACCCCCGCACGTCGAATCCGTTCGCTCACTGATCTTCGACGGACTGTCCGCCGAACAGGTCCGTCAGCTGTCCGAACTGTCCGGCGCCATGCTCACCCAACTCGACAAGAGCATCGCGTCAGGCACCGGCAGAGCCTGACAGCCCCGCAGCTCAACCCAGCGGCGCCCCGGCAGCTCAACCCAGCGGCGTCCCGCCGACACCCCAGCTGTCGCGCGGGACCTCGGTGATCGTCACCCACACCTTCGCGGGATCCTTGCCCGTCGCGTCGGCGTAGGCCTTGGTGACGGCCTCGATCGTGGCGCGCTTCTGCTCGGCGGTGAGCCCGGGGGTCTGGCTGATCTGAATGAGTGGCATGGCGAACATTCTGCCCGAGTGCCGGTGCGCTACTCCGCAGTGAGCAGCACGTCGGTGTCGAAACACGTGTGCGTGCCCGTGTGGCACGCCGCCCCCTCCTGATCGACGACGAGCAGCACGGTGTCGCCGTCGCAGTCGAGCCGCACCTCGTGGACGTACTGCGTGTGACCCGACGTCTCGCCCTTCACCCAGTACTGCTGACGGGACCGGGAGTAGTACGTGCCCTTGCGGGTGTCGAGGGTGCGCGCGAGGGCCTCGTCGTCCATCCACGCCACCATCAGGACGTCGCCCGTCGACCGTTCCTGCGCGACAGCACTGAACAGTCCCGCCTCGTTGCGCTTGAGCCGTGACGCGATGGCGGGGTCGAGACTCATCGGACGGTGATCCCTTCTTCACGCATGGACTTCTTCACGTCGCCGATCGTCATGTCGCCGAAGTGGAAGACACTGGCCGCCAGGACAGCGTCCGCGCCGGCGCCGACCGCGGGTGCGAAGTGCTCGACGGCGCCCGCTCCCCCGCTGGCGATCACCGGCACGTGCACGGCGGCGCGCACCGCCCGGATCATGGGCAGGTCGAAACCGGCCTTCGTGCCGTCGGCGTCCATCGAGTTGAGCAGGATCTCCCCGACACCCAGTTCGGCGCCGCGGACCGCCCACTCGACCGCGTCGATACCGGTGCCGCGCTTGCCGCCGTGCGTCGTGACCTCCCACCCCGACGGGGTGTCGGGCTGACCCTGCGGCACGGTCCGCGCATCGACCGACAGCACGATGCACTGGGAGCCGAAGCGTTCGCTGAGTTCGCGGAGCAACTCGGGCCGGGCGATCGCGGCGGTGTTGACGCTGACCTTGTCGGCACCGGCGCGCAGCAACCGGTCGACGTCCTCGACGGTGCGGACACCGCCGCCGACCGTGAGCGGGATGAAGACCTGCTCCGCCGTCCGGCTCACCACGTCGAGCATGGTGCCCCGGTCCGCGGTGGACGCGGTGACGTCGAGGAACGTGAGCTCGTCGGCTCCCTGGGCATCGTATGCGGCGGCCAGCTCGACGGGGTCACCCGCGTCCCGCAGGTTCTCGAAGTTGACGCCCTTGACGACGCGTCCGGCATCGACGTCCAGACACGGGATCACTCGAACCGCCAGAGTCATTGCGTACGCCCTCCTGAAGGCTCGGAACGAGGATCACCCAGTGATCCGAGGATATCGAGAATTTCGCCGTGCACTCCGGGCGCTCCGGCGAGCACCGAGTCGGACGTCACGGTCCAGGGCTTGCCGCCGAGATCCGTGACCACACCACCCGCAGCGCGCACCAGCGCGACGCCGGCGGCGTTGTCCCACGCATTGTGGCCGAACACCACCGCGCCACCGAGTATTCCGGCCGCGGTGAACGCGAGGTCGACGCCGGTGGATCCGTGGATCCGGATCCGGGAGGACACCCGGCTGAGCTGCGCGAGGACCTGCAGCCGGTACGCGCCGGGGATGCGCCCGCGACTGTCGATGTTCAGTGCGCCCAAGCCCACGATCGACGACGCCAGCGACGTGCGACCGAGCGCAGGCAGGGGCGTGCCCCCTTCGAGCAGCGGGCCGTCCGCGACGGCCGCATACCGGCGCCCGACGAGCGGCAGCCATGTGAGACCGAGAACGGGAACCCCGTCGTCGAGCAGCGCGAGCAGCGTGCCCGCCGTGGGCAGGCCGGCCGAATAGTTGAACGTGCCATCGATCGGGTCGAGCACCCACACGGGTCCGCTGCCGAGGTCGGGGCCGCCGAACTCCTCGCCGTGGACGTCGATGCCGGTCCGGTCGCGCAGTTCGCCGGTCAGCCGCTTCTCCAGTTCGAGGTCGACGGCGGTCGCGAAGTCGTCGGGACCCTTGTGGACGGCGCTGGGCGCACCCACGCCCGAGACGAACCGGTTGTGCACGCCGTCGAGCAGCTCACTGGCGACGGCGAGGAGCTCCCGGGGATCACGGGACAGGGCCATGGCGGGAACTCAGCCCGAGACCGCGGCGAGCGCTTCGGGGAGGGTGAACCGCCCCGCGTACAGCGCCTTGCCGACAATGGATCCCTCGACCCCCTGATCGACGAGCCCGGCGATCGCCCGGAGGTCGTCGATGGTGGACACGCCGCCCGAGGCCACCACGGGAGCGTCGGTGGCCGCGCAGACCTGCGCGAGGAGTTCGAGATTGGGGCCGGTGAGGGTGCCGTCCTTGCTGACGTCGGTGACGACGTACCGGGAGCAGCCGTCCTTGTCGAGCCGGGCGAGCGTCTCCCACAGGTTTCCGCCCTCGGTGACCCAGCCGCGACCGCGGAGCTGGTATTCACCGTCGACGAGGCGCACGTCGAGACCGACGGCGATCTTCTCGCCGTACTTGGCGATGGCGCGGGCACACCACTCGGGGTTCTCGATGGCGGCGGTACCGAGGTTGACGCGGCCGCAGCCCGTGGCCAGTGCGGCCTCGAGCGACGCGTCGTCGCGGATCCCACCGGACAGTTCCACCTGGACGTCGAGCTCGCCCACCACGTCGGCGAGGAGTTCACGGTTCGAGCCGCGACCGAACGCGGCGTCGAGGTCGACGATATGCACCCACTCGGCACCGTCGTTCTGCCATGCGAGGGCGGCATCACGAGGCGAGCCGTATCCGGTCTCGCTTCCTGCCTCCCCCTGGACGAGGCGAACAGCTTCACCGTTGACGACATCTACAGCAGGCAAAAGGACCAGGCTCACGTGCGACAACCCTAGTCGCTCAGCGGTCGGAACCCGGCTCCGGGTCCTCGGGATCGGGACCGTACGCGTTGCGGGTCATGCGTTTCGACACGAAGCCCATGGCCGCGATCGCACCTGCGACGCCGAGCAGTCCGACGATCAGCCCGAGGACGGGGCCCGGTTTCACCACCAGAATGATGGCGGTGGCGAGTACCAGCACCGCGGTGGCCGCGCCCATCGCGTACACGGCGAGCCTGCCGATCGACAGGTCGCCGCGCCCGTCCCCGGGCTCGGTCACAGACTGCGAGCCCAGTTCCGGAGCAGCTCCGCGCCCGCGTCACCGGACTTCTCGGGGTGGAACTGGGTGGCGGACAGCGCGCCGTTCTCGACGGCGGCGAGGAACTTGCCGCCGTGGTCGGCCCACGTCAGGGCGGGGGGCGCCAGCCGCTCCGGTGTCGGCATGTCCCAGGACTGGGCCGCGTACGAGTGGACGAAGTAGAACCGGGTGTCGGGATCGATGCCGGCGAACAGCGTGCTGTTGTCGGGGGCCTCGACCGTGTTCCATCCCATGTGCGGCAGCACGTCGGCCTGGAGCCGTTCGACGGTGCCGGGCCATTCGCCGCAGCCTTCCGCTTCGACGCCGAACTCGACTCCGCGTTCGAAGAGGATCTGCATGCCGACGCAGATCCCGAGGACCGGCCGTCCGCCGGCCAGACGCTGACCGATGATCCGCTCCCCGCGGACCGCGCGCAGTCCCTCCATGCACGCGGCGAAGGCGCCGACGCCGGGAACGACCAGACCGTCGGCCGCGAGTGCGACCTTGTGATCGGATGTGACCTCGACGCGCGCGCCGGTCCGGGCCAGAGCGCGGGTGGCCGAATGCAGGTTGCCGGAGCCGTAGTCGAGGACGGCAATCGTGGAGACGGTCATGACACAACCTTATCCGGCGGCTGCACGACGCCCGAGGGCGCGGCCGACGATCATCCCGGCGGCCGGGACCACCGCGACGGCCGTCGCCGCGACCGCGAACACCCAGGAGTACCCGGCCGCCGACGCGACAGCTCCGAGTGCGAGGGAACCGAAACCGGTTCCGGCGTCGAACCCGATGTTCCATCCGGCGCTCGCCGAGCCGAAACGAGCCGGTCCCGCGGCGGTGAAGATCATGACGAGGGACTCGTTCTGCACCGCCCCGAATCCGAATCCGAAGGCCAGGGCCGCGCACACCAGCAGCGGCACCGGCGCACTCGTCGCCGCCGCGACGGCGAACAGCACCAGGCCGAGGCACACGAGCGTCAGGGCGGGAACCAGGGCGCGGCCCACCCCCAGCCTGTCGGAGAACGATCCCGCGGCGTATCGCCCGATCAGCGTCGCACCGCTCGAGACGGCGAGGATCACCCCGGCGAGCGAGGCCCGCTCCGAGATCGCGATGGGCAGCAGGCTGGACAGGCCGCCGAACGCGGCCGCGGAGATCGCGATCGCGAGCCACGGCGTGAGTAGGACGGCGAGCGGGATGCGGCCCTGCGACGCGCGATCCGCGGGGGCGTGGATCGCGGGGAGGCGCGCGATCGCGAGCACCGCGAAGGCGGGAATGAGGGCGCCGATCACGAAGACGGGGGTCGCGGACCAGTGCTGCATGATCGCGAGCCCCGCGGGCAGCCCGACCATCTGCGCGGCGGCCACCGCGATTCCCTGCGCACCCGTCGCCCGGCCGAGCACCTCGCGGGGCACGAGTTCGGCGACCAGCGCACTACTGGCGACGGTGAGCATGCCGAAGCCCGATCCCCGGACGGCAGACACGGCCAGCACCGGGATCGCCTCGGTCGACAGGAGGAGGAGCAGCGACGGCGGCCCGAGCAGCATGCAGCCGGCGGCGAGCACCCAGCGATGCCCCCACCTGCGCAGGAGCCGGGGCACACCGAGTTGGGTGATCACGGTCGCGGCCATGAACACGGCCGTCACGCTGCCGGCGAGCGTGTCGGAGCCACCGGACAGCGAGACGATCAGCGGCACCACGGGCAGCAGCACCGCCCAGCCGCCGAACGCCGCCGCGCCCATCACCATCGCGGCGGGCATGCCGCGGGTGCGGAGCAGGCCGCGGCGCGGCTCCACTGCGACGGGCACTACATCAACCTGAGAACGCCTGCCACGGCTGCCAGCACCGCCAGTGCCAGCAGCACGCCCGAGGCCAGTTTGTTGAACTTCCACATGGAGTACGCCCCGCCCGCCGCGATCCCCGCGGCGATGAACAGGACGTAGACGAGGACGACACTCACGAATGCGCCCGGATCACAGGCTGCCCTTGGTGGACGGCACACCCGTGACGCGGGGATCCGGTTCGACCGCCTCGCGTAGTGCGCGGGCGACGGCCTTGAACTCGGCCTCGGTGATGTGGTGCTGATCGCGTCCGTAGAGCACCCGCACGTGCAGGGCGATTCGCGCGTTGAGCGCGATCGACTCGAACACGTGCCGGTTGATCACCGTCGCGTACGGCACGCCCGGGTAGCCGCCGATGACGGCGTGCAGCAGGTGTTCCGGTTCGCCGGTGTGGACGCAGTACGGACGACCGGACACGTCGACCGACGCGTGCGCGAGCGTCTCGTCCATGGGGATGAACGCGTCACCGAACCGGCGTATGCCCTTCTTGTCGCCGAGCGCCTGACCGAGCGCCTGCCCGAGCACGATCGACGTGTCCTCCACCGTGTGGTGCGCCTCGATCTCGATGTCGCCCTTCGCGTGGACGGTCAGGTCGAAACTCGCGTGGGAGCCGAGCGCGGTCAGCATGTGATCGAAGAACGGAACCCCGGTGGAGACGTCGACGATGCCGGTGCCGTCGAGGTTCAGTTCGACGGTGATGCTGGATTCCTTGGTGGTGCGCTCCACGCGGGCGATGCGGTCGGTCATCCTCGGTCTCCTGAGCTGGTGAGTTCGGTGGCGGCGATCTCGTCGCTCGCCACGATGAAGGCGTCGTTCTCGGAGGCCAGCCCGACGGTGGCGCGCAGGTAACCGGGGATGCCGACGTCCCGGATGAGCACCCCGCGGTCGAGGTAGGCCTGCCAGGCGTGGGCACTGTCGGTGAACTCACCGAACAGGATGAAGTTCGCGTCGCTGGGGATGACGCGGAACCCCGTGTCCTCCAATGCCTTCGACACCCGCACCCGCTCCGTGGCGAGCGCGTGCACGCTGGCGAGCGTCTCGTTCGCGTGCCGCAGCGCCGCGCGGGCAGCGGCCTGCGTGACCACCGACAGGTGATACGGCAGCCGGACCAGGAGCAGCGCCTCGATGAATGCCGGTGCGGCCGCGAGGTATCCGAGCCGGCCACCGGCGAACGCGAACGCCTTGCTCATCGTCCGCGACACCACCAGCTTCGACGGGTACTCGTCGATCAACGTCAGAGCGCTGGGCGCGTCGGAGAATTCGGCGTACGCCTCGTCGACGATCACGATGCCCGGCGCGGCGTCGAGGACCCGGCGCAGTTCCGCGATGCCGACGCTGTGCCCGGTCGGGTTGTTGGGACTGGTGACGAACACTACGTCGGGCCTGCGCTCGGCGATCGCCGCGGTCGCGGCGTCCACGTCGAGAGCGAAGTCGGCGCGCCGGAAGATCGGCAGCCACTCGGTCTCGGTGCCGTCCGCGATGATCGGGTGCATCGAATACGACGGCACGAAGCCCATCGCGCTGCGACCGGGACCGCCGAACGCCTGCAGCAGCTGCTGCAGGATCTCGTTGGACCCGTTGGCCGCCCACACGTTGTCGACCGTCACCGGCACCCCCGTCTGGCGGACGAGGTACGCGGCGAGGTCGGTGCGCAGTGCCACCGCATCACGATCCGGGTAGCGGTGCAGTTCCCGCGCGGCCTCCCGCACGGACTCGGCGACGTCGTCGACGAGCGCCTTCGTGGGCGGGTGCGGGTTCTCGTTGGTGTTCAGCTGGACCGGGACGGTCAGCTGCGGCGCCCCGTACGCCGACTTGCCACGCAGATTCTCCCGGATCGGCAGGGCGTCCACCCCGATCGACGAACCCGGCACATTCGCCGCGGTCACCGCAGCGCCTCGAACCGCAGCCGCACGGCCTCACCGTGCGCGGGCAGGTCCTCGGCGTTCGCGAGGGTGATGACGTGGCCGGAGACCTCCTTCAGCGCCGATTCGGAGTAGTCGACCACGTGGATGCCGCGCAGGAACGTCTGAACGCTCAGACCCGAGGAGTGCCGGGCGCAGCCCGCGGTGGGCAGGACGTGGTTGGACCCGGCGCAGTAGTCGCCGAGGCTGACCGGCGCCCACGGGCCGACGAACACCGCGCCCGCACTGGTCACCTTCGCGGCGACGGCGGTGGCGTTCTCGGTCTGGATCTCGAGGTGCTCGGCGGCATACGCGTTGACCACCCGCAGCCCGGCCTCGACGTCGGAGACCAGGACGGTGCCCGACTGCGTGCCGGACAGCGCGGCGGTGACGCGCTCCTTGTGCTTGGTGATCTCGAGCTGCGCGGCCAGCGCCGTGTCGACGGCGTCGGCGAGTTCGACGCTGGATGTGACGAGCACGCTCGCGGCCATCACGTCGTGCTCGGCCTGGCTGATCATGTCCGCGGCGACGTGCACCGGGTCGGCCGTGTGGTCGGCGAGGATCGCGATCTCGGTGGGGCCCGCCTCGGCGTCGATGCCGACGAGTCCGCGGCAGAGGCGCTTGGCGGCGGTGACGTAGATGTTGCCGGGGCCGGTGATGAGGTCGACGGGGGCGAGTTCGGCGCCGTTCGTGTCGGTGCCGCCGTAGGTGAGCAGGGCGACGGCCTGACCGCCGCCGACGGCCCACACCTCGTCGACGCCGAGCAGCGCGGCCGCGGCGAGGATCGTCGGGTGCGGCAGACCACCGAACTCGGACTGCGGCGGCGACGCCACCACGAGGGACCGGACACCGGCAGCCTGCGCCGGGACCACGTTCATCACGACGCTGGACGGGTAGACGGCGTTGCCGCCGGGGACGTACAGCCCGACGCGGTCGACGGGCACCCACCGTTCGGTGACGGTGCCGCCCGGGACCACCTCGGTGGTGGTGTCGGTGCGGCGCTGGTCGGCGTGGACCTTGCGGGTGCGTTCGATCGCGACCTCGAGGGCGGCGCGGACGGCCGGATCGAGTTCGCCGAGCGCGCGGTCCAACTCGGACTGCGGCACCCGCACCTGCGCGGGACGGACGCCGTCGAACTTCTCGCTGAACTCGAGCGCTGCGTCGGCGCCGCGCTCCCGGACCGCCTCGACGACCGGGCGAACCTGATGCAGGACCGCGTCCACATCCACTCCACCTCGAGGAAGTGCGGCGCGAAGTTCGGCCGTGGAAGGGGTACGACCACGAAGGTCGGTGCGGGCGAGCATGAGAGGTCCTCTCTGCGACTGTCGGGACACGGTGTCTCGGACGAGCGGACTGTTCTGCGGAGAACAGGGCTCGACACCGATTATCCAGGATAGGCGCACCCCGTTTTCACCGGTCGGCGGCCGACCGGGTTTCCGCCGGCATCGGTGCCGGCTCGTCCCACACCGGGGCGGGCTGGATCAGGGAGTGGATGAACCGCATCTTCTCCAGCACCGCGGCCGGTAGCACGAACGGATACAGGTCGTGGTGGCCCATCGACCTGTTCATCTGGTTGAGCGCCCACGACAGCGGCAGCCACCAGTCGATGATCTGGTCGAACCCCACGTCACCGCTGAGTTCGCTGCTCGTCGTCGCTCCGGCGGGCGCCATCGCGAAGGCTGCCGCCGTGTCGAGGGCGTCACGAATGTGCAGGTAGTGCGCGAAGGTCTCCGCCCAGTCCTCAGCGGGGTGCATCGTGGCGTAGGACGACACATAGAGTCGGCCCCAGCCCTTCGGCGCGCCCTCGCGGTAGTGGCGTTTCAGCGCGGACTGGTAGTCCTGGTCCGGATCCCCGAACAGGTCCTCGAACCGGGTGCGCTCGGCGTCGCGCCGGATCAGCATCACCTGGTAGTAGTGCCCGATCTCGTGCCGGAAATGGCCGACGAGCGTGCGATAGGGCTCGTCCATCTCGACGCGCAGCTGTTCCCGGTGCACGTCGTCGCCCTCGGCCAGGTCGAGGGTGATCACCCCGCCGGCGTGCCCGGTCACCACCCGGGTCCGTGCGCTCGACAGCAGGTCGAAGGCCAGCCCGGTGCCCGGGTCCTCGAACTTGGGGACGATCGGGAGACCGAGCTCGTCGAGTTCGAGAACGACCCGCCTCTTGTTGGTCTCGGCGGTCGCGAACGCGGCCATGCCCTCGTCGTCACCGTCCGCGGGACGCGTCCGCGTCAACCGGCACGACGTGCACAGACTCTGGACGTCGTCGTTCCGGACGAGCCAGTTGCACTTCGCCGTGCCGGCATTCGCGCACCGCACCCAGGTTTCGCCGTCCACCTCCGCCCGGTCGGCGCCGTCGAGGACGACGATGGACCGGCTCGGCAGATGGAATCCCAGGGCGCTGTCACATTTCAGGCAGAGACTGTTCTCGAACGACAGTCGTTGGCCGCATTTGCGACACATGAAGCTACGCACTGGTGTTCCCTCGGCTCGTCCCGCCCGCGTCCGAGAACGCAGGCGGGTGCCACGCTGGTATGCGCGTCTCCTCGGAGGGTACCGCCGAGCCGGGGCGCCGAACCCGAGGGCCTAGAGGCGGGTGGAGTGCAGGAACCTCCTCGCCAGGTTTTCCTCGGTGGAGGCGCCGGGGGTCCACTCGGTGATCCACGGACCGGTGCCTTCGCTGGGGTCGACCACTCCCCGCTCCAGCCACGCATACCGTCCCTCGAGGATCGAGTGCGCGACCTGCTTGTCCACGTCGTCGGTGTTGTGCCACAGACCGTCGAACAGTTTCTCGACCCGCAGCGCCGCCTGCCGGCAGAACACGTCGGCGAGTTCGTAGGCGGCCGCGCCCTCGGCTTCGTTCTCCTCGCGCTGCATCTCCGCCTTGACGCACGTGGCGGACATCGCGAACAGTTCGGCGCCGATGTCGACGACCCGGCCGAGGAAGCCCTGCTGCTTCTCCAGGGCCGCCTGCCACCGGGCCATCCCGTAGAACGTGGAGCGGGCCAGCTTGCGGGAGTGCCGTTCGACGAACCGCAGGTGCTTGGCCAGGACGCCGAATTCGCTGTATGACGTCGGCACCTGCCCCTTGCCTGCCACGAGTTGCGGCAGCCACTTCGCGTAGAACCCGCTCGCCTTGGCGGCCGCGCGGGCCTTCGCACCCGTGTCGGCGTGCGGGTCCGCGAGATCGCCCGCCGCCGTGAGGTGCGCGTCCACGGCCTCGCGCGCGACCAGCAGCCGCATGATCTCGCTCGAGCCCTCGAAGATCCGGTTGATGCGCAGGTCGCGGTCCAGCTGCTCCACCGGCACCGCGCGTTCACCGCGGGCGGCCAGCGACGCCGCCGTCTCGTACCCGCGCCCGCCGCGGACCTGGATCAGCTCGTCGGAGATGACGCAGGCCATCTCGGACGACCACAACTTGGCGAGCGCCGCCTCGATCCGGATGTCGTTGCGACCCTCGTCGTTCATCTGCGCCGACAGGTCCACCACGGCCTCGAGGGCATAGGTGGTCGCGGCCATGAATGACAGTTTGTTGGCGACGGCAGTGTGCTCGGCGATCGGCTTGCCCCACTGGACGCGGATGCCCGACCACTCGCGGGCGATCTTCAGCGACCACTTCCCGGCCCCGGCGCACATTGCCGGAATCGCCAGCCTGCCGGCGTTGAGGGTGGTGAGCGCGATCTTGAGTCCGTCACCTTCCCGGCCGATCAGGTTCTCGGCCGGAACGCGGACCTTGTACATGCGGGTGACGCCGTTCTCGATCCCCCGCAGTCCCATGAACGCGTTGCGCCGTTCGACGGTGATGCCCGGGGTGTCGGCCTCGACGACGAAGGCGGAGATGCCGCCGCGGTGGCCTTCGCTCTTGGGTACCCGCGCCATGACGACGAGCAGTTCGGCGACGACGCCGTTGGTCGTCCACAGCTTCACGCCGTCGAGTTCGTAGGCGGCGCCGCCCTCGATGGGGGTCGCGGAGGACGCCAGCCGCGCGGGGTCGGAACCGACGTCGGGTTCGGTGAGGAGGAAGGCGGAGATGGCGCCGCGGGCGCAGCGCGGCAGGAACTCGCGCTTCTGCTCGGGGGTGCCGGCCAGCTTGAGCGGTTCGGGAACGCCGATCGATTGATGCGCGGACAGCAGGGCGCCCAGGCTCGGATGCACCGAGGCGACGAGCATCAAGGCCCGGTTGTACGCGACCTGCGAGAGTCCGAGGCCGCCGTACTCTTCCGAGATCTTCAGGCCGAAGCACCCGAGGTCGGCGAGACCGCGGACGTATTCGTCGGGAATGCGCGACTGGGACTCGATGACGCTGCCGTCCATCTCCTCGCAGTAGGCGCGGAGGCGAATGAGGAATTCCTCGGCCTTGGCGGCGTCCTCGGTGGCCGGGCGTGGGAAGGGATGAACCAGATCCAGCCGGAACCGTCCCAGAAACAGTTCTTTCGCGAAGGAGGGTTTGTCCCAGCCGGATTCCCTCGCCTCCTCCGCGACCGCTCGTGCTTCTTCCTCGGTGACCTTCGGAGCTGAGGTATCGACCATGACGCGCCTCCTACTGGCGGGTAGTCCTACTCACCAGTATCACCCAATCGGCGCACTCGGGACAGCGTTTCCGCTACTCTTCGGCCGATGCGGACTCCCTCGCGACTCCTGGGCGCCGGCGCGGTCCTGCTGTGCTTGCTGGCGCCCGCGACCGCGGCGCACGCCGCCCCTCTCCCCGACGACTTCCTGTGGGGCGTGGCGACGTCCGGGTTCCAATCGGAGGGTTCCTCACCCGACAGCAACTGGCGGCGGTATTCCGACTCCGGACGGACCCACGACGCGATCGGCAACTCGGTCGACTTCCGTCACCGGTACACCGAGGACATCGCCCGCGCCGCGGACCTGGGTGTCGACGTCTTCCGATTCGGCGTCGAATGGGCCCGCCTGCAGCCCGCCCCGGGCGTGTGGGACGAGACCGAACTGCGGTACTACGACGACGTCGTCCACGAGATCACCAGCCGCGGCATGACCCCGATGATCACCCTCGACCACTGGGTGTATCCGGGGTGGGTCGCCGATCAGGGCGGCTGGGCCGACCCGGACACCGTCGACTACTGGCTCGCGAACGCGCAGAAAGTGATCGAGCGTTATTCCGGTCTCGGTGCGCTCTGGATCACGATCAACGAACCGACCGTGTACGTGCAGAAGGAGCTGACGTTCGGTGGCATCACCCCCGACCGGGCCCCGCAGATGCTCGACCGGCTCGTCGAGGTCCACCGCCGCGCCTACGACCTGATCCACGAGAACGACCCCGGCGCCCGGGTGAGCAGCAATCTCGCATACGTCCCGGCCGCCATGGACGCGCTCGACGCCACCTTCGTCGACCGGATCCGCGACAAGCTCGACTTCCTCGGCGTCGACTACTACTACGGCCTGTCCCCCGACAACCTCACCGCGGCACATGCGGTCACCGACGCCTTCTACGACATCAGCCCCCAACCGGACGGCATCTACCACGCCCTGATGCGGTACACCGGAAAATTTCCGGGACTACCGCTGTACGTCGTGGAGAACGGCATGCCCACCGACGACGGGACACCGCGCCCGGACGGCTACACCCGGTCCGATCATCTCCGCGATCACGTCTACTGGCTGGAGCGGGCACGCGCGGACGGCGCCCCGGTGATCGGATACAACTACTGGTCGATCACCGACAACTACGAGTGGGGCACGTACCGTCCCCGGTTCGGCCTGTTCACCGTCGACGCGCTGACCGATCCCACCCTCACCCGCCGACCGACCGATGCGGTGACCACCTACGGGGACCTCGTCGCGAACGGGCTCCCGCCCGGCTACGGACCCGAACGCCCTGCCGCACTCTGTTCCCTCGCGAATCCGCCCCTCAGCTGCACCGATCCCCCGTAGAACGGGTGCCGCCCGGGGCGCGACGTACCATCACGTGGTGTCGTGGCAGATGTGGTGTGCAGTGCTCGGGGCCTCGTGCGTGATCAGTCTGTCCCCGGGGGCCGGCGCGATCGCGTCGATGGCCACGGGGATGCGGTTCGGGTTGCGTCGGGGCTACTGGAACATCGCGGGTCTCCAGCTGGGGTTGCTGCTGCAGATCGCGGTGGTCGCCGCCGGACTCGGGGCGCTGCTCGCGAACTCGACACTCGCCTTCTCGGTGATCAAGTGGTTCGGCGTCGCGTACCTGGTGTATCTCGGCATCCGCCAGTGGCGGGCGAGTGCGACCGACGTGTCCGGCGTCGACGGCGAGGTCGCCGAAACCAGCGGGCCCGCGATGACCCTGCGCGGCTTCCTGGTCAATGCCAGCAACCCGAAGGCCGTCGTCTTCATGCTCGCGGTGCTCCCACAGTTCATCACCCCGTCGGCGCCCCTGCTCCCCCAGTACCTGATCATCGCCGCCACCATGATCGCGGTCGATGTCGTCGTCATGACCGGCTACACCGGGCTGGCGTCGAAGGTCCTGCGGCTGATGCGGTCACCACGCCAGCAGCGCGCCACCAACCGGACGTTCTCCGGATTGTTCTTCGTCGCGGCCACGTTCCTGGCGACGGTGCGCCGCGCCGTCTGACCCGTGAGTACTTATCAACCGCGGGCGGTTGATAAGTACTCACGGGTGGGGTCACATGTCGAGGCCGAGATCCAGCACGGTGACGGAATGGGTGAGCGCACCGACCGCGAGGTAGTCGACTCCGGTTCCGGCGTACTCGGCCGCGACGTCCAGCGTGAGACCGCCCGACGACTCCAGCTTGATGCCGGGGGCGTTCGCGTCACGGCGTTGCACGGCGATCTGCGTCTGCCAGAGCGGGAAGTTGTCGAGCAGCACCAGTTCGACGTTCTCGGCCAGCACCTCGTCGAGTTGCTCGAGGCTGTCGACCTCCACCTCGCACTCGATGTCCGGTGCCGCCGCGCGCACCGCCCGCAGCGCCGCCACCACCGAACCGGCGGCCGCGACGTGGTTGTCCTTGATCAGTGCCGCGTCGCCGAGCCCCATGCGGTGATTGACGCCGCCGCCCACCCGGACGGCGTACTTCTGCAGGCCGCGCAGTCCCGGCAGCGTCTTGCGACTGTCGCGGATCTTCGCGCCGGTGCCCTCGACCGCGTCCACCCAGGCGGACGTCGCCGTGGCGATGCCGGACAGGTGGCACACCAGATTGAGCATCGTCCGCTCCGCGGTGAGCAAACCCTGCGTGGGCGCGGTGACCGTCAGCACGGCCTGGCCGGGCACGACCCGGGCACCGTCGGCGACCCGGTCGAGAACCTGGTAGCGGCCCGCCCCGATCACCTCATCGAGCACCAGCAGTCCCACGTCGAGGCCGGCGACGGTGCCGTGCGCACGGGAGACCACGGACGCCTTGGCCACCGCGTCGGCCGGGACCGTGGACGACGACGTCACGTCCGGTCCGTACCGCAGGTCCTCGTCCAGGGCGAGACGCACGAGCGCACGCACCTCGTCCGCGTCCAGACCGTCGGGAAGGACATGGTCGGACATCACAGCACTCCTGTCAGTTGGGGTTCGAGAAGCTCGAGTTCGCCGTCGCGCAGACGCACGTGCGTGCTGCGGCGCCACTCGTCGGACGTCTGCGGGTAGTCGCTGCGGGTGTGGCATCCACGACTTTCGGTCCGCGCCGCGGCAGCGAGTACCAGTGCGGACGCCGTCAGGGTCAGCGCGGCGTCTTCGAGCGCGGTCTCACCCTCGGGCACCGTGCGCGGCGCGACCGCCAGGGCGGCGGCCACCGCATCGAGTCCGGCGCCGTCCCGGACGACGGAGGCGTTGCCGGTCATCAACTGCTGCACCAGGTCCCGCGGTGCGGACGGCAGGGCACGCCGCTCGGGGTCGGTTGCCTCGACGCGGAGGCCGGCGCGTTCGACGGCCGCGGCGCCGACCCGCTCGCCGACCACCAGGCCTTCGAGAAGACTGTTGGAGGCCAGCCGGTTAGCTCCGTGCAGCCCGGTGCGGGCCACCTCGCCCGCCGCGTAGAGGCCGGGAACGGCGGTTCGTCCGTCGACGTCGGTGACCACTCCGCCGCACGAGTAGTGCGCGGCGGGCGCAACCGGGATCAGCTGTTCGCGCGGATCGATCCCGGCGTCCAGGCACGAGGCCGTCACGGTCGGGAACCGCTGCGCGAAGCCGGACAGATGACGCGCGTCGAGGTAGACGTGGTCGTGACCCAGTTCCCGAAGCCTCGACGCGATCGCCCGCGACACGACGTCGCGGGGGGCGAGGTCGCCGCGCGGATGCACACCCGCGGTCACCGATTCGCCGTTGGCGTCGACGAGGATCGCACCCTCGCCGCGGACGGCCTCGCTGATCAGCGGACGCCGTCCGAGACCGCCGGGGGTGAACAGGACGGTCGGGTGGAACTGCACGAACTCGAGATCGGCGACGGCCGCGCCTGCGTCCAGCGCGAGAGCGACGCCGTCGGCGGTAGCTCCGGGCGGATTGGTGCTGCAGGCGTACAGCTGCCCGAGTCCGCCGGTGGCCAGGAGGACGGCCGGTGTGTGAACGACGCCGAGTCCGCGCGGCGAATCCACGAGCACGCCGGTGACGCCGCGCGCGTCGGTGAGTACCCGTACGGCGCAACTGTCGAACAGGACCGGAAGCCCGGCGGCACCCAGGGCGCGCTGCACCTCGGCGCCCGTGGCGTCCCCGCCGGCGTGAATGATCCGCCGGGTGCTGTGCCCGCCCTCGCGGGTGCGCGAGACGGCGCCGTCGCGGCCGCGGTCGAACACCGCGCCCAGATCGGTCAACGCGGCCACGGCATCACGGCCGCCCGCGACGATCGACCGCACGGCGTCCTCGTCGCACAGGCCCACCCCGGCCTCGCACGTGTCGGCGACATGCGAGTCCACCGAATCGGTGACGGCGTCACCCACCACCGCGATACCGCCCTGCGCATACTGCGTCGCCGTGTCCGTCGCCCCGCCCTTGCTGACGGTGAGCACGGTCAGTCCGCGCAGCGACGCGGTGCGGGCGGCCGTCAGTCCGGCCACCCCACCGCCCACGACCACGAGGTCGGCGTGCTCTTCCCAGGAAATCCCCCGGGCCGGGCTGCTCACTCGCCGCCGCCCGGGTTTCCGATCTCGATCATGCGCTGCACCGACTTGCGGGCACGCTCCGCGGTCGCGAGATCGACGTGAACCTCGTCCTTGCCCTCGAGCAGGCAGCGGAGCAGGGCCGCGGGGGTGATCATCTTCATGTACGGGCAGGACGCGCGGTCGTTGACGGCCTGGAAGTCGACCTCCGGCGCGGCCTTGCGCAGCTGGTGCAGCATTCCGACCTCGGTGGCCACGAGAACCTGCTTGGCCCCGGTCGCGCGGGCGGCGTCGAGCATCCCGCCCGTCGACAGGATCTTCACCTTGTCCTCGGGCACGAACCCTTCACCGGCCAGGTAGAGAGCCGAGGTGGCGCAGCCGCATTCGGGGTGCACGAACAGTTCGGCACCGGGGTGCGCCTTGGCCTGCGCGGTGAGCTCGTCGCCGTTGATGCCGGCGTGGACGTGGCACTCACCCGCCCAGATCTGCATGTTCTTGCGGCCGGTGACGCGCTTGACGTGTGCGCCGAGGAACTGGTCGGGCAGGAACAGGACCTCACGGTCGGGGTCGATCGACGCGACCACGTCGACGGCGTTGGACGACGTGCAGCAGATGTCCGTCAGACCCTTCACCTCGGCGGTCGTGTTGACGTACGACACGACGACGGCGTCGGGGAACTCCGCCTTCCACTCACGCAGCTGATCGGCGTTGATCGAGTCGGCCAGCGAGCAGCCGGCGCGCTCGTCCGGGATAAGCACCGTCTTGGCGGGGCTGAGGATCTTCGCGGTCTCGGCCATGAAGTGCACGCCGCAGAACACGATGGTGTCCTCGGGGGCCTCGGCCGCGATGCGCGAGAGCGCGAGGGAGTCGCCGACGTGGTCGGCCACGTCCTGGATGGCGGGCAACTGATAGTTGTGCGCGAGGAGGGTCGCTCCCCGCTCACGCGCCAGCCGTTTGATCTCGGCAGCCCACTCTTCGCTCGCCTCGACGCCCGCGTAACCGCCGGGACCGTCCTGAATCTGCGGGTTGGTACCCGCCCACAACGTCGTGGTCGTCATGGCTTGCTCCTTCACCGTGAACTCGGGCGGGCTGGCCCGAATTTCCGCAATCGAGGTTTTCGACTTAGGATCGAAAACATGCCCAATAGTAACACCACGCATGAAGTGCTTACCGCGGTGTTCCAGGTTCGCCACTTCCCGGACCACATCACCGCAGGTCAAGGCGGTGATGCGCGTCACGCCGGCGAGCTCGCTGTGCTGCTGTGGCAACGGGCCCTCGACCCCCAGGCGGGCGCCTGGTCCCTGCCCGGCGGACTGCTCCGCGAAGACGAGGACCTCACCACGTCCGCGCGACGTCAGCTGGCCGAGAAGGTGGACGTGCAGGAGGTCTCCCACCTCGAGCAGCTGTCGGTGTTCAGCGACCCCTATCGCGTGCCCGGCCCGCGCACCATCGCGTCGACCTTCCTCGGACTCGTCCCCCTTCCCGCCGACCCGCAGCTGCCGCCGGACACCGCGTGGCACCCGGTGTCCGCGCTCCCCCAGACGGCGTTCGACCACGGCACTGTCGTCCGGCACGCCCGGACCCGCCTCGCCGCCAAGCTCTCCTACACCAACATCGCGTTCGGATTGGCCCCCGACGAGTTCTCCATGTCGACGCTGCGCGAGATCTACTGCGCCGCACTCGGGTACCAGGTGGACGCGACCAACCTCCAGCGCGTCCTCGGGCGACGTGGAGTGCTGACTCCCACCGGGAACACGGCGCCGTCGGGCCGCGCCGGTGGGCGCCCGGCCGCGCTCTACCGGTTCACCGACTCCACGCTGCGGGTGACGGACGAGTTCGCGGCGCTTCGACCGCCGAGCTGATCCCGCACGTCAGGCGGCCTCACGCCTGGGCGAGACCCCGCCAGAACGTGTCCGATGCGGTGGTGACGACTTCGTCCACCGGCGCGCCGTCGAGCATCCCGCCTGCGGCGAGGGTGGCGATCCCGTGGAACGTCGCGAACGCGACGAGGGCGATGCGCGAAGCGTCCCCGGGTCCGATGTCGCCCGCGGCCTGGGCTTCGGCGACGATCCGGACCGTCAGGTCCATCGAGGCGTGGCCGGCCTCCACGACCCGGGAGGCGGCTCCGGGCGCGTGCTTGTTGCCGTACATCAGGGCCAGCAACTCCCGGTGTGCGAGTGCGAAGCTCACGTAGGCGCCGGCGAGCGCGGCGAAGCGGGCCCGGGCGTGCGGTTCCGCCTCCTCGACCGCGAGTTCGAGGGCGGCCGTGAGGCGCAGGAAACCGGACTCCGCGAGTGCGTCGAGCAGCGCCTGCCGGTCGCGGAAGTGCTTGCTGGGTGCGGCGTGGCTGACCCCGGCCTCGCGGGCGAGCTGCCGCAGGGAGAGTCCGTCGACGCCGTCCTTCTCGAGCGTGCTCTCGGCGCGCGCGAGCAGCACCCGGCGAAGACTCCCGTGGTGGTAGGGCTGTTCGGCGACGGGCATGCCGCCAGCCTAGCAAGATGTTGTCATTGACAACATAGATGGCAGTGACTACATTCGAAGGACACCCACCGCCAGGAGCAGACATGTCCTTCGACGTATCCGGAACCACCGTCCTCATCACCGGCGCCAGCGCGGGCCTCGGTGTCGAATTCGCTCGCCGGTTCGCCGGACGGGGTGCAGATCTCGTCCTCGTCGCCCGCCGCGCCGACCGGCTCGAACAACTCGCCACCGAACTCCGCGCCGCGCACCACGTGTCGGTCACCGTGCTCCCGTTCGACCTCGCGACACCAGGCGCCGGGGAGCGGTTGCGCGGCGAACTCACCGCCCGCGACATCCGCGTCGACTCTCTGATCAACAACGCGGGATTCGGGACGCACGGAGATTTCGCGTCCGCCGACCTGGAGCGCCTCACCTCCGAGATCCAGCTCAACGTCACCACCCTCGTCGAGCTGTCGCACACATTCTTGCCCGACCTGCTCCGGGGACGCGGCGCACTCGTGAACGTGGCGAGCACCGCCGCGTTCCAGCCGACTCCCGGCATGGCCGTCTACGGGGCGACCAAGGCGTTCGTCCTCAATTTCACGGAGGCGTTGTGGGCCGAGGCGCGAGGCACCGGCCTCACCGTGCTCGCCGTCTGCCCGGGCCCCACCCGCACCGAGTTCTTCGACGTCGTCGGCTCCGAGGACGCCGCCGTCGGCCGGATGCAGACCGCGGATCAGGTGGTGTCGACAGCCCTGCGCGCCCTGGACCGGCGCAGCACCCCGCCGAGCGTCGTCTCCGGGCTGATGAACTGGGTGTCGTCGGTCAGCACCCGATTCGCGACTCGCCGCATCGGCGCTCTCGCCAGCGGGCGCCTCCTCGGGGACGTGCGGATGCGGACGTCGGTCACGAGGTAAGCGTCGCGTCGCGCTCTTCCGGCTCGTCGAGTTCGACCGGGGGACCACTGACGCCGAGATCGTCGTACGGATTGAGCGCGGCGAGCACCAACGTCACGACGCAGGCGACGAGGGGCTGGAAGATCAGCACCAGCAAGGTCCCGATCCCTGGCGCGACCGCCACGACCGTGCCGGCGGTCGAGGTGTCGGGGTCGGGAAAACGCAGCGCCGCCACGCCGATTCCACCGAGCGCCATCACCCCGGCCCCGACGACACTGCCTGCCAGGACCGCGCCCAGCGCCACCGGGCCGCGACTCGTCCGCGCCGTCCACGCCGCGACCGCGGTGAGAATGCCGATCACCAGGCCCGCGCAGGCGAACATCCCGATCGCGTCGAACCGGTGCACGCTCTCCCCTGTCAGCGACACCCCACGGTCGGGGGCGACGACCAGCAGGTGCTCGGGCGGTGCGAGGACTCCCCACAGCACCCCGGCGAGCGCGCTCGCCACCACCGTCCCGCAGAAGATTCCGGCGGCAGATCGAAGCCTGAAGCGCGGGAGCGTGGTCACCCGTCCGACGCTACCGCCGTCCGCCGTAGATCGAGTCGAACACACCGTGGCGGGAACATTTCGCCCACCAGCCGTCCGGGCTGATCTGCACCACCATCCGGCGGCCGCACGCCTCGCAGAAGCGGGGCGGCTCGAGTCCCAGCTGCGCGGCGGTGGGCACGGCGTCGTCCACACCGGCCACCACGCGGCGGCCGGTGTACGGGTTGTAGCGCTCCTCGAGGCCGTCGACCCGGCCCTCGCGGCCGTCGACCCGGTCTCCGGGGCGGTCGACCCGGTCTCCGGGGCGGTCGACCCGGTCTTCGGGGCGGTCGCCCATGGTCGCCTCTGCCATGATCGTCACAGGGTGTCGTTCAGGGCCTTGATCGGCATCTGCAGATCGACGAGCAGGTCGAGATCCTGTTCGGCCGGGCGGCCGAGGGTCGTGAGGTAGTTGCCGACGATGACGGCGTTGATGCCGCCGAGGATGCCCTGCTTGGCCCCGAGGTCGCCGAGCGTGATCTCGCGCCCGCCCGCGAAGCGGAGGATGGTGCGGGGCAGCGCGAGGCGGAACGCGGCCACCGACTTGAGGGCCTCGCTCGCGGGCAGGACCTCGAGGTCGCCGAACGGGGTTCCGGGACGCGGGTTGAGGAAGTTCAGCGGCACCTCGTCGGGTTCGAGGTCGGCGAGGTTGGCCGCGAACTCGGCGCGCTGCTCGAGGCTCTCCCCCATGCCGAGGATGCCGCCGCAGCACACCTCCATGCCCGCCTCGCGCACCATGCGGAGGGTGTTCCAGCGCTCGTCCCACGTATGGGTGGTGACGACGTTCGGGAAATGGGACTTCGACGTCTCCAGGTTGTGGTTGTAGCGGTGCACACCCATCGCGGCGAGCTGGTCGACCTGCTCCTGGGTGAGCATGCCCAGCGAGCAGGCGATCTGGATGTCGACCTCGTTGCGGATCGCCTCGATGCCGGCAGCGACCTGGGCGAGCAGCCGCTCGTCGGGGCCGCGGACGGCGGCGACGATGCAGAATTCGCTTGCGCCGGACTTGGCGGTCTGCTTCGCAGCCTCCACGAGCGACGGAATGTCGAGCCACGCCGCACGCACCGGCGACTGGAACAGGCCGGACTGCGAGCAGAAGTGGCAGTCCTCGGGGCAGCCGCCGGTTTTGAGGCTGATGATGCCCTCGACCTCGACCTCGGGTCCGCACCACTTCATGCGCACGTCGTGCGCGAGGGCGAGCAGTTCCTCGAGCCGATCGTCCGGAAGTTGCAGGACCTCGAGCACCTGACTCTCGTTCAGCGCGTCTCCGCGCTCGAGAACCTGCTCACGCGCGAGGGCGAGGATATCTGTCTGTACCGGGGCCGATGTCACACGTATCTCCTGGAAAACGGGCCGATCACGTGCCGTGAATCGACGGAACCGAAAAATTGAACACCGTACAAGTTGAACGGTGTTCACGTTAGATCCGTGGTGGAATACTGTCAAAGCCGGGGCGGGCTTTTCGACGAGATTGGGAGATCACACAGTGCAGTTGCGACGCGGCGACGTACTCGACGGCGCAATGGCCATCCTCGACGAGTTCGGCCTCGCCGACCTCACGATGCGGAGGCTCGCGACGGCTCTCGGCGTGCAGCCGGGCGCCCTGTACTGGCATTTCCCCAACAAGCAGACCCTGCTCGGGGCGCTCGCCGACAAGATTCTCGAAGACGTCGACGCCCCGGTCACGGCCCCCGGCTGGGACGCGGAATTCACCGAACAGGCCCACCGGCTCCGCACCGCACTGCTCGCTCACCGCGACGGCGCCGAACTGGTCTCCGCCACGTACGCGTCGCGCATGACCAACTCCCGGGTCCGGGAAAGCTTCGCAGCAGTCGGCCTGCGATCCGGACTGTCCCGCGAACACGCGGAACTGTCGTCGTATTCGCTGCTGTACTACGTCCTCGGCCACACGGTCGACGAGCAGTCGCGGGCGCAGATGGAGTCGGCAGGCGCCCTCACCCGGGCCGCCCTCTCCCCCGACGCCCCACAGTCTCCGATCGCGGCGTACGACGAGGACCTCCTCGACGGCGATCCGGCGGTCCGGTTCGACTTCGGCCTGTCGCTGTTCGTCGACGGAATTCGCGCACGCTTGAAAGACTCCGCCCACCGCCCCTGAGCGCGCACAATTGAGTCGACGCCGCGTCGGCCACTCGAGGACCGCGCGGCGCCTCCGACGGCCCAGGGACGGACGCGATGACGTCTTCACTCGGCCGCCGCACCGGAACGGTTCTCGCGGCGGCACTCGCACTGTCGCTCCTCGGCGCGCCCACCCCGGCGGCGGCACAGACCGCGGGCGGCGATCCGGGTGCGGTCGTCGCCGCGACGCCGGTGGCACCGGACGCGCGGCCGGCGGGCGTCGCCGACGCCACGTACGTCACCTACTGGACGACGGGGCCGATGGACGAACCCGCGCTCAGCACCGGCGCGGTTCTCCTGCCCCCCGGCGCGGCGCCACCCGGCGGGTGGCCCGTCGTGTCCTGGGCCCACGGCACGGTCGGTATCGCCGACAAGTGTGCGCCGACGGTGACGGGAAAACTCGTCGGACCGTACGTCCAGCACTGGCTCGACCAGGGATACGCCGTCGTCGCAACGGATTACGTCGGCCTCGGCACACCGGGTGTGCACCCGTACCTGGACGGCCCGACGGAGGCGCACAGCGTGATCGACATGGTGCGCGCGGCGCGGACCGTCACGCCGTCCCTGTCGAACCGGTGGGTCGCCCTCGGTCAGTCGCAAGGCGGCCATGCCGCTCTCGTCGCCGCGTCGATGGCCATCACGTACGCACCCGAACTCGACTTCCGCGGCACCGTCGCCACCGGCGCCCCGTCCAATCTGGAGAATCTCGCGCCGCTCGTCGGCCCGGGTTTCCCGGACGTGCCCCTCACCGGGAGCACGGTGTTCGTGGCGTACGCGCTCGCCGGATTGCGGGCGTCGCGGCCCGACCTCGACGTCGACAGCTACCTCACACCGCTCGGCGTCGACGTCCTGAATCGCGTCGAATCGCTCTGCTACGAGGAGGCGGCCCCGCAACTCGACGGCATCTCGATCGGCCAGTTGATGTCCCGCCCCCTCGACGACCCGGTGGTGCTGGCGGCGCTACGCACCACGCTGGGCGTGCCCGTGCGGGGCTACGACCGGCCGCTGTTCATCGGGCAGGGTCTGTTCGACGACGTCGTCCCGATTCCTCTTTCCTGGAAACTGACGGCGGACCTCGCCGCGAACGGGCAGCAGTTCGTGTTCCGGACGTATCCGACCGGCCATCTCTACACGATGCCGGCGTCCCTGCCCGACACCACTCCGTTCGTCCGGAGCCTTTTCAACTAGCAAACTCCACTGGTAAGACCACTTGACCTCTTACCTATCGCCGGCTTAATGTCGCGGTCATGATGTTCGAGCCGATCGCGCGGAAATCCGCCTCCACCGAAGTCTTCGACCAGATCACCGCGCGTGTGCTGGGCGGCGACCTCGCCGCCGGCGACGCCCTGCCGAGCGAACGGCGCCTGGCCGAAGCCTTCGGGGTGTCCCGGCCCGCGGTCCGGGAAGCGATCCAGAAGCTGGCCCAGGCCGGACTCGTCGACGTCCGGCAGGGCGACGCCACCTCGGTCCGCGACTTCCGCCAGCACGGCGGGCCCGAACTGCTGTCCCAGCTGCTCGTCCGCGACGGCATCCCCGATTGGGCGGTGGTGCGCAGCGTCCTCGAGGCCCGGCGGATGATCGGCGTGCAGGTCGCCCGGCTCGCCGCCGGCCGGGCCACCGACGAGTCGGGTGCCGCTCTCCGCGACGCCGTGGATCGTCTCGCCTCCGACAGCGACCCGGTCGCGCAGCAGGTCGGCGCCCTGGCCTTCTGGGAGCGTGTCGTCGACACGGCCGATTCCATCGCATTCCGGCTCATCTTCAACAGCCTCCGCAACGCGTACGAACCGACCATGACGGCGATGGCCGCCGTCATGGTCGCGGAAGTCGGACGCACCGACCTGTACCACCAGCTGGCCGAGGCGATCACCGCCCACGACGAAGTCGCCGCGGCACAGACCGCCACCACACTCCTCGACCTCGGCACGGCCGCCGTCACGACCGTGATCGACGCACTGCCCCAGAACGATTCGGAGAAGGACACATGACCACGAAACCTTCCGCAGATCGCCGCCAACGGAGGTCGATCACCCTCCGCGACGCCGCAGACCAGTTCCGCCGACACCCGTCCCCGTGGATGATCGGCGGCATGCTGGTCGCCGCGGTGGCCGCCCGCCTGATCGTCGGCGACTGGCAGCCGACCGACGCCGTGCTTCCGCTGGTGATGCTGGCCGTGTTCCCGTTCGCCGAATGGGTCATCCACGTCTGCATCCTGCACTGGAAACCCCGAAAGGTCCTGGGCCTGACCGTCGATTCGCTGCTCGCCCGGAAGCATCGCGAGCATCACGTCGACCCCCGGGACGTACCGCTGGTCTTCATCCCGTGGCAGACGTTGACGTGGCTGATTCCCGTTCTCGTGGCCCTCTCGCTGCTCGCGTTCCCGCGCATCGGACTCGGACTGACGTTCCTGGTGGTGCTGAGCATTCTGGGCGTCCTCTACGAATGGACGCACTACCTCATCCACAGCGACTACAAGCCGAACTCCCGCCTGTACCGTGCGATCTGGCGCAACCACCGCCATCACCACTACAAGAACGAGCACTATTGGTTCACCGTCACCACCTCGGGAACCGCCGACCGGATCCTGGGCACCGACCCGGACCCCGAATCGGTCGAGAAGTCGCCCACCGCACGCAACCTCCACGCCGTGCGCTGACGCACCCGTGAGTACTTG
The DNA here is from genome assembly GCF_048381435.1 of Rhodococcus mengyinensis. Taxonomy (NCBI): domain Bacteria; kingdom Bacillati; phylum Actinomycetota; class Actinomycetes; order Mycobacteriales; family Nocardiaceae; genus Rhodococcus; species Rhodococcus mengyinensis. Next base: position 41,093 of record NZ_JBLWIT010000154.1, read on the forward strand.
TCAACCGCCCGCGGTTAACAAGTACTCACGGGTGCCGGAGGCGCTAACCGCGGCGAAAGAGCTTGTTGCCCAACCAGACGATGGGGTCGTACCGTCGATCGACCACCCGCTCCTTCATCGGAATGATGGCGTTGTCGGTGATCTTTATCCCCTCGGGGCACACCTCGGTGCAGCACTTGGTGATGTTGCAGAGCCCGAGGCCGAACTCTTCCTGCGCCGCGTCACGACGGTCGGCCGTGTCGAGTGGATGCATCTCCAGTTCGGCGACGCGGATGAAGAAGCGGGGGCCGGAGAACGCCGGCTTGTTGTCGTCGTGGTCACGGATGACGTGACAGGTGTTCTGGCAGAGGAAGCACTCGATGCACTTGCGGAATTCCTGCGACCGTTCGACGTCGACCTGCTGCATCCGGTACTCGCCCGGCCCGAGCCCCGGGGGCGGGGTGAACGACGGGATCTCCCGCGCCTTCGCGTAGTTGAACGACACGTCGGTGACGAGATCCCGGATGACCGGGAACGCCCGCAACGGCGTGACCGTCACCACCTCGTCTTCCGTGAACGTCGACATCCGCGTCATGCACAGCAGCCGTGGCTGGCCGTTGATCTCCGCGGAACACGATCCGCATTTGCCCGCCTTGCAGTTCCATCGCACCGCCAGGTCCGGGGTCTGCGTCGCCTGCAACCGGTGGATGATGTCGAGCACCACCTCACCTTCGTTGACGGGAATGGAGTAGTCCTGGAGGGCGCCGCCGTCCGCGTCGCCGCGCCAGACCCGGAACTGCGCGTCGTAACCCATCTCAGGCCTTCCTTCCCGGGTGTCCCGCGAGTTCGGCGTCGGTGTAGTACTTGGCGAGTTCGTCGATGTCGAAAAGCTCCAACAGCTCTGAGCGCATCGGGAGCTGGAGCTCGCGGGTGACGGTGACGTCCGGCACCACCGAATCGGGATGTGCGGACATGTCGCCGACCACGCTGCACACCAGCAGGGTGTTGCGCCACTCCGCCTCCATGCTCGGGTGGTCGTCGCGGGTGTGCCCGCCGCGACTTTCCGTGCGCAGCAGCGCCGCCTGGGCCACGCATTCGCTGACCAGCACCATGTTCCGCAGGTCGACGGCGAGGTGCCATCCCGGGTTGAACTGGCGGTGCCCCTCCACCTCCACGCCCCCGATGCGGCCCTTGATCTCGGTGAGCTTCTCCAGGGCACGGACGATCTCGTCTTCCTTCCGGATGATGCCGACGAGGTCGTTCATGGTCTGCTGCAGTTCGGTGTGCAGCGTGTACGGGTTCTCGGTGGTGCCACCCTCCCCGACCGCGGGATCGAACGGCGACAACAACATTCGCGCCGCCGCATCGACGGCGTCCGCGGACACGACCGGCCGGCCCTCCAGCGACTTCACGTACTCCGCCGCCCCCAGTCCGGCGCGGCGCCCGAACACCAGGAGGTCGGACAACGAGTTGCCGCCGAGCCGGTTGGAACCGTGCATCCCGCCCGAGCACTCCCCCGCGGCGAACAGCCCCGCGACGCTGGACGATCCGCTGTCGGGGTCGACTTCGATGCCCCCCATCACGTAGTGGCAGGTGGGGCCGACCTCCATCTGCTCCTTGGTGATGTCGACGTCGGCGAGTTCCTTGAACTGGTGGTACATCGAGGGCAGCCGCCGAACGATCTCGTCGGCGGGCATCCGTGAGGCGATGTCGAGGTACACGCCGCCGTGCGGGGTCTGCCGTCCGGCCTTGACCTCGGAGTTGATCGCCCGGGCCACCTCGTCGCGGGGCAGGAGATCCGGTGTGCGGCGGTTGTTGTCGGAATCCTTGTACCAGCCGTCGGCCTCTTCCTCGGTCTCCGCGTATTGCCCTTTGAAGACCGGCGGGATGTACGAGAACATGAACCGCTCGCCCTCGGAGTTCTTCAGGACCCCGCCGTCACCGCGGACGCCTTCCGTCACGAGGATGCCCTTGACGCTGGGCGGCCACACCATGCCGGTGGGGTGGAACTGTACGAACTCCATGTTGATGAGGTTGGCGCCTGCGCGCAGGGCGAGCGCGTGACCGTCGCCGGTGTACTCCCACGAGTTCGACGTCACCTTGAACGACTTGCCGATCCCGCCGGTGGCCATCACGACGGCGGGGGCCTCGAACAGGACGAAACGTCCACTCTCGCGCCAGTATCCGAACGCACCCGAGATCCGGTCGCCGTCCTTGGTCAGCTCGGAGATGGTGCACTCGGCGAAGATCTTGATCCGGGCCTCGTAGTCGCCGGTGGCGGCGAAATCTTCCTGCTGCAGCGACACGATCTTCTGCTGCATCGTGCGGATCAGTTCGAGTCCGGTGCGGTCACCGACGTGGGCGAGCCGCGGATACGTGTGACCGCCGAAGTTACGCTGGCTGATCCGGCCGTCGGGGGTCCGGTCGAACAGGGCGCCGTATGTTTCGAGTTCCCACACCCGGTCGGGAGCCTCGCGGGCGTGCAGTTCGGCCATTCGCCAGTTGTTGAGGAACTTGCCGCCGCGCATCGTGTCCTGGAAATGGGTCTGCCACGTGTCCTTCTCGTTGGCATTTCCCATCGCGGCGGCGCAGCCGCCCTCCGCCATGACCGTGTGCGCCTTGCCGAACAGCGACTTGCAGACGACGGCGACGGACAGGCCCTGTTCCCGGGCCTCGATGACCGCTCGCAGTCCGGCGCCGCCGGCACCGATGACCACGACGTCGTACTGGTGCCGTTCGACTTCCGTCATTCCACTCCCTCTTCGGTGAAGTCAGTTGATCAGGCGCAGGTCGGAGATGGTCCCGCTCGCCACGAGCATCACGTAGAAGTCGGTGACGATCAGCGTGGCGAGGGTGGTCCAGGCGAGCTGCATGTGCCGGGTGTTCAGTGTGCTGACCCAGGTCCAGAGCCGGTATCGGATCGGGTGCTGGGAGAAGTGGGTGAGCCTGCCGCCCATGACGTGCCTGCAGGAATGGCAGGAGACGGTGTACGCCCAGAGCAGGATCACGTTGCAGACCATGACGAGTGTGCCGAGCCCGATTCCGAATCCGCCGTCGGCGCCGTGGAACGCGCGGATCGCGTCGTACGTGTTGATCAGCGAGACGACGAGTGCGACGTAGAAGAAGTAGCGGTGTGCGTTCTGGACGATCAGCGGCAGGCGCGTCTCACCCGTGTAGGTGCTATGGGGTTCCGCGACCGCGCACGCGGGCGGCGAGAACCACACCGACCGGTAGTAGGCCTTGCGGTAGTAGTAGCAGGTGAGCCGGAAGCCGAGCAGGAACGGCAGCACCAGGAACCCGAGCGGGATGATCATCGGCAACTCGCCGATGGGTGTCCCGAAGTCGCTCGAACCGGGCACACACGAATCGCTCAGGCACGGCGAGTAGAACGGCGTCAGGTAGTGGTAGTCCTCGACGAAGTACGCGGTGCGGACCCACGAGCGGACCGATGCGTACACCACGAAGACGGACAGGCCGAGCACCGTCAGCAGCGGGGCCAGCCACCACCGGTCGGTGCGGAGCGTGCGTTCCGCGATCCGGGCACGCGTCGGCGCCCCCACACCGGCACTTTCGGAATCCTTCGGCGGCGCGCTCATCCGCGCTCGTAGTGGAGCCCGCCCAGCCCCTCGTCATCGATACCGAGCCACATCGACGCGTCGTACGGGGTGTCCGACACCTTGATTCGCTCCACCGGTTCGCGGTGGACGACGTTCGGTGGCGACGAGTCGAGTTCCCGCGCGTCGATCTCGAGCCGCTCCAGATCGTTGCTCAGTCGCCGCACGGATGCGGCGTCGCCGTACATCGATCGTAACGAACCGACAGCGCGCCGAAGGCGGTCGATGGTGCGATTCAATTCGAGCATTTCGGAGGTCGACATGTGACCCCTCCCAACCCAGCCGGATGTAGCCGTGACATGAATCACACTACCGATATTCGGAGGGGACGGTGCGGCTTTCGGAACCTCGGAAACTCCGTTGCGATGAATTTCGCGGGGCGGACGAGTCCATATCTGCAGGACCACCGACAACGCACACCCACCGGGAGGACATCATGGCCGACGCCACGATCGGAAGCATCCTGCTCGCGAGCACTCACCCCGACCGACTGCGGGACTGGTACACCGCCGCGTTCTCGCCGAAGGTCGAACGCACCCCCGGCGAACCGGGCTACGACGTCCTCGACTTCGACGGCTTCTACATCATGCTCGACCGGCGCGACGACGTCGGCGACACCAATCCCGAACCCGGCCGCGTCCTCCTCAACGTCGAGGTCACCGACGCCCGCGCCGCAGCACACCGGATCGACGAACTCGGTGCGACGTGGTTGTCCCCGCTCGAGGATCGTGACGGCAGCTGGTTCGGCACCGCCGTGGACCCCGACGGCAACTACGTCCAGATCATCCAGCTCAGCGCGCAGGCGCGGGCCGAGATGTCCTGACCGACAGCACGGAAGGAGAACAGACATGTTGAGCAATGCGCGAGCATTCAGCGGTTTCGCCGTCGACGACATCGCCGCGGCCCAGTCCTTCTACACCGACACCCTGGGCCTCGAGGTCACCGAGGAGGAGATGGGACTACTGGGCCTGCATCTCCCGAAGGGGCCGGTGGTGCTGATCTATCCCAAGCCCGACCACACGCCGGCGACGTTCACCATCCTGAACTTCGCCGTGGACGACGTCGAGAAGGCCGTCGACGCGCTCACCGAACGTGGGGTCCGGTTCCTGCGGTACGACGGTTTCGATCAGGACGACAAGGGGATTATGCGCGGCAACGGTCCCGACATCGCGTGGTTCACCGACCCCGCGGGCAACGTGCTGTCGGTGCTCGCCGAATCCTGACCGCCCCAGCTCAGAGCCGCGTGAGCGTCGACTTCAGCCAGGTGCTGTCGAACCACGTGGATGCGGCCGCACCGAACGACGCAGAGGCCAGGCGTCCGCTGCCTGCGGGCACCGAGCCGACGACGTCGACCCCGGTCACGGCGGGCAGGTCGTCGAGATTGCACCGCTCGGCGAGCCCGGGCTCGTCCGGCCACGACCCGATCACCGTTCCGGCGCAGGCGAGACCGGCCGCCGACAGTGCCCGGATCGTGAGCTCGGTGTGGTTGAGCGTGCCGAGGCCTGCCGCGGCGACCACGACAGCCGGTGCGTCGAGGGCGAGCGCGAGATCGACGAGCGTGAAGCCCTCGGCGCCCAGCCGCACCAGCAGGCCGCCTGCACCCTCGACGAGCACCAGATCGTGCCCGTCGTCGAGCGCGCGGACCGTCTCGACCACGTCGGCGCACCGCAGCATCGGCAGGCCGCTGCGCCGGGCCGCGGTGTCGGGGGCGAGTGGTTCGGGGTAGCGGGCCAGCTCCACCACCGCCGTCACACCGGACAGTCTGGTCACCTCGACCAGATCGCCCGGCTCTCCCGGGGCGACGCCGGTCTGCGCGGGCTTGCACACCGCCACGGACAGGCCCGCTTCACGTGCAGCCGCCGCGAGCGCCGCCGTGACCACCGTTTTGCCGACATCCGTCGACGTGCCGGTGACCACCAGGATGCTCACGCCGACGCTCCCGCCAGGACGTCCGTCAACACGGCTTCGATCCGCGCCAGTTCGTCCTCGTCGAGCGTCGCGCGCGCGGTGAGCCGCAGACGCGACGTGCCTTCGGGCACCGACGGGGGCCGGAAGCAGCCGACGTGCAAGCCCTGTTCCCGGCAGGCGGCGGCTGCGTCGACGGCGCGTTGCGGGTCGCCGAGGATCACGGAGACGACGGCGGACTCGGGTGTCCCGGCGCCGGTGAACCGGGCGAGATCCCGCGCACGGTCCAGGACGGACTCCGCACGGTGGGGTTCACGGCGCAGAACGGCGAGGGCCGCCCGTGCCGCGCCGACGGCCGCTGGGGCCAGGCCGGTATCGAAGATGAACGTGCGCGCGGCGTCGACGAGATGCGCGCGCACCTTCTCCGACGCCAGCACCGCACCGCCCTGGCTGGCCAGCGACTTCGACAGCGTGGCCGTGACGACGATGTCGGGTTGGCCGGCGAGACCCACCTCGTGCACGAGTCCGCGGCCCCCTGCGCCGCGGACTCCGACACCGTGCGCCTCGTCCACGACGAGGAACGCGCCGTGCTCGCGGCACACCCGGTGGAGGTCGACGAGGGGTGCGAGATCCCCGTCCGCGCTGAACACCGAGTCGGTGACGACCAGCGCCCGCTCCTCCGGCCGGGTGGCCAGTGCGCTGCGGACGAAATCGAGATCGGAGTGCGGTGCGACGGCCACGCGGGCCCGCGACAGCCGGCACGCGTCGACCAGTGACGCGTGGCTGCCCGCATCGGAGACGATCAGCGATCCGGCGCCGGACAGCGCGGTGACGGCACCGAGATTCGCGGTGTACCCGGAGGAGAACACCAGCCCGGCCTCGGCGCCGACGAACTCGGCGAGTTCGGTTTCGAGGAGTTCGTGTTCGGTGGTCGATCCCGTGACCAGACGCGAGCCGGTGGCCCCCGCACCCCAGCGGCGCAGCGCGGTCATCGCGCCGTGCAGCACCTCCGGGTGCCGTACGAGACCGAGGTAGTCGTTGGACGCCAGATCGATGAGCGCGTTGCCGGGCGTGCGTGGACGCAACTCGCGGCGCAGTCCCGCGGCGCGCCGCTGGTCCTCGACGTCGTCGAGCCAGGTAATGAAGGTGCGGTCGGTACTCACTCCCGGCACGATACTCGACTTGAACGGTGTTCAACCCGGGTGGGCCCGGTTTTCTTCGGGTGGCTAGGGTCGAGACCGTGACCTCCCCGAGCCTGTCCGTCGACGACATCACGTCCCTCGATGCCTCGCTGCTCTGGCATCCGTACGGCGCCTTCCCCGCCTCGACCACCCCGCTCGTGGTGGCCGAGGCGAGCGGGACCCGCCTCACTCTCGCCGACGGTCGTGAACTCGTCGACGGCATGAGTTCGTGGTGGGCCGCGGTCCACGGCTACCGGCATCCCGTCCTCGACGCGGCGGCGACGGCGCAGCTCGGGCGGATGAGTCACGTGATGTTCGGCGGGCTCACCCACGAACCGGCCGCGCGGCTCGCCCAGCTGCTCGTCGAGATCACCCCGGACGGACTCGACAAGGTGTTCCTCGCCGATTCCGGTTCGGTGTCCGTCGAGGTCGCCGTCAAGATGTGCCTGCAGTACTGGCGCAGTCGCGGCAGGCCGGAGCGGCACCGGTTGCTCACCTGGCGCGGCGGGTATCACGGCGACACGTTCGCCCCGATGAGCGTCTGCGACCCGGACGGCGGCATGCACTCCCTGTGGACGGACGTCCTGGCACGGCAGGTCTTCGCGGGACCTCCGCCCCGCGAGTTCGACCCGCGGTACGTCGCGGAGTTCGAGCGCCTGGTGGCCTCGCACACCGACGAACTGGCGGCCGTCATCGTCGAACCGGTGGTGCAAGGCGCCGGTGGCATGCGCTTCCACGACCCCCGGTACCTGTCGGAGCTGCGGCGGATCTGCGACGAACACGGGCTGCTGCTGGTGTTCGACGAGATCGCGACCGGTTTCGGCCGCACCGGCGAGCTGTTCGCCGCGGACCACGCCGGCGCCCGCCCCGACATCATGTGCGTCGGCAAGGCCCTCACCGGCGGGTACATGACCCTCGCGGCGACGCTCTGTTCCACCGACGTCGCCGAGACCATCAGCTCCGGGGAGGCCGGCGGGCTGATGCACGGTCCCACGTTCATGGCCAACCCGCTCGCCTGCGCCGTCGCGGTGGCGTCGATCGAACTCCTGCTGTCGCGCGACTGGCGAGGCGAGGTCGAGGATGTGCGCCGCGAGCTCGAATCGGGGCTCGCACCGGCCCGGGAACTCCCCGGCGTCCGGGAGGTCCGGGTGCTCGGCGCGATCGGTGTGATCGAACTCGCCGAACCCGTCGACATGCGTGCCGCCACCGACGCCGCGGTGGCCGCCGGGGTCTGGTTGCGGCCGTTCCGGAACCTGATCTACGCGATGCCGCCGTACGTGTGCACCACCGGCGACGTGCGGAAGATCACAACCGGAATGCTTGCTGCGGCACGGAGCTCCGCCCCGGGCCGATAGCCCGATCTCGTCGAGCTGAGAGCAACGCCGACGCGGGCTAGTGTTCTCGATATGGAAGCAAGCGAGTCGACCGGCACCACGCCCATTCCCGTGTGGCCCGGCAGCGCCTACCCACTAGGCGCCACCTACGACGGAGCCGGGACGAACTTCTCCTTGTTCTCCGAGGTCGCCGAGGCGGTCGATCTGTGCCTGATCGCGAAGGACGGCACGGAGACGCGGATTCGCCTCGACGAGGTCGACGGTTACGTGTGGCACGCGTACCTGCCGACCGTCGTTCCCGGTCAGCGGTACGGGTACCGGATCCACGGCCCCTGGGATCCCGCGGCCGGGCACCGCTGCGACCCCAGCAAGCTCCTCCTCGACCCCTACGGCAAGGCGTTCGACGGCGAGTTCGACGGAGACCGGTCCCTGTTCTCCTACGACATCGACGCGCCCGCCGAGTCCGCCCCCGAGGAATCGGAGGACGCCGCGCTGATCGTCGACACGGACGACGACATCGAGGCCGAGGACGAGGCGGAGGCCGAGCTCGCGGCGGAACCCGAGGAGACCTCGGCGCCCGGACTGCCCGGACACGACTCGCTCGGCCACACGATGACGACGGTGGTGATCAACCCGTTCTTCGACTGGGCTGCCGACCGCGCACCGAAACACCCGTACCACGACACCGTGATCTACGAGGCCCACGTCAAGGGCATGACGGCGACGCATCCCGGTGTGCCGGAAGAGCTTCGCGGCACGTATGCGGGCCTCGCGCATCCGGTGATCATCGACCACCTCGTCGACCTCGGGGTCACCGCGATCGAACTGATGCCGGTGCACCAGTTCATGCACGATCAGACGCTGCTCGACAAGGGGCTGCGGAACTACTGGGGCTACAACACGTTCGGCTTCCTCGCCCCGCACACCGGGTATTCGTCGGCGGAAAAGCCGGGCGCCGCGGTGTCGGAGTTCAAGGCGATGGTCCGCTCGTTCCACGAGGCGGGCATCGAGGTCATCCTCGACGTCGTCTACAACCACACCGCCGAGGGCAACCATCTCGGTCCGACCATCTCGTTCCGCGGCATCGACAACGCCGCCTACTACCGGCTCGTCGACGGCGACGCCGAGCACTACATGGACTACACGGGCACCGGGAACAGTCTCAACGCCCGGCACCCGCACACGCTGCAACTGATCATGGACTCGCTGCGGTACTGGGTCACCGAGATGCACGTCGACGGATTCCGGTTCGACCTCGCGTCCACGCTCGCCCGTGAACTGCACGACGTCGACCGGCTCTCCGCGTTCTTCGACCTCGTCCAGCAGGATCCGATCGTCAGCCAGGTCAAGCTCATCGCCGAACCGTGGGACATCGGCGAGGGCGGGTACCAGGTGGGCAACTTCCCGGGCCTGTGGACGGAGTGGAACGGCAAGTACCGGGACACCGTCCGCGACTACTGGCGCGGCGAACCCGCGACGCTCGGCGAATTCGCGTCCCGGCTCACCGGCTCGTCCGACCTCTACGAGGCGACCGGACGCCGCCCCGGCGCGAGCATCAACTTCGTCATCGCCCACGACGGGTTCACCCTGCACGACCTGGTGTCGTACAACGAGAAGCACAACGAGGCCAACGGCGAGGGCAACAACGACGGCGAGAGCCACAACCGGTCCTGGAACTGCGGTGTCGAGGGACCGACGGACGACCCGGAGATCCTCGATCTGCGCGGGCGGCAGAGCCGCAACATCCTGGCTACCCTGCTGCTCAGCCAGGGGACGCCGATGCTGGCGCACGGCGACGAGATGGGCCGCACCCAGCAGGGCAACAACAACGTGTACTGCCAGGACTCGGAACTGTCCTGGATGGACTGGTCGCTGGCGGACGCCAACGCCGACCTGGTCGAATTCACCAAACGGGTGATCGCCTTGCGGATGAAGAATCCGGTGTTCCGTCGTCGCCGGTTCTTCGAGGGCACGCCCATCCGCAGCGGTGACCAGACCCGCGACATCGCGTGGCTCACGCCGGCCGGCGAGGAGATGACCCCCGAGGACTGGGACAGCGGTTTCGGGAAGTCCCTGGCCGTATTCCTCAACGGCGAGGGCATCCCCGAACCCAACCACCGCGGCGAGCGGGTGGTCGGCGACTCGTTCCTGTTGTGTTTCAACGCGCACGACGAGGAGATCGAGTTCTCCACGCCGAACTCCGATTACGCCGACGAGTGGGCGGTCGTGCTCGACACCGCCGTCCCGACGGGGGCGAAGGAAGCGGTGATCAAGGCCGGGGATCCGCTGCAGGTCGAGGCCCGGTCGCTGGTCGTGCTGCGCCGGACCGCCTGAGCCGGGGACGACGATGTCGATCACGGCCACCTACCGGCTGCAACTGCGCGGTGACTGCTTCACCCTGGCGGACGCCGCCGCCGCCGCCGACTACCTGGACGACCTCGGGATCTCCCACGCCTATCTGTCGCCGATCCTGTCGGCCACCACCGGATCGACCCACGGGTACGACGTCACCGACGTGACCCGCGTGTCCCCCGCGCTCGGCGGGCGGGAGGCGCTGGCCGCGCTGGCCCGGGAGGTGCGGGGCCGCGGCATGGGTCTCGTCGTCGACCTCGTCCCCAATCATGTGGGTGTCGCGAATCCGCGTGAGAACCCGTGGTGGTGGGACGTTCTCACGCACGGTCGCCGCTCCGAGTACGCCGAGTTCTTCGACATCGACTGGAGCGACGACAACGGCGCAGGCGGCCGGCTCGCGCTGCCCGTCCTCGGATCGGACGCCGATCTCGAGTCGCTGACCCTCGACCGCTCGGGACCCGAACCTCTGCTCGCGTTCTACGAGCACCGTTTCCCGATCGCCCCCGGAACCGATGCCGCCGAGCCGACGTCGGTGCACGACGCGCAGTCGTACCGCCTGGTCCCGTGGGACTCCGGTCTCATCGGGTACCGGCGATTCTTCGCGGTCAGCGAACTGGCCGGTATCCGTCAGGAAGACCCGCGCGTGTTCGAGGCCTCGCACCGCGAACTGCGGAGCTGGGTGGCGGACGAGTTGATCGACGGCGTGCGCATCGACCATCCCGACGGGTTGTCCGATCCGGCCGAATATCTCGACCGGCTGCGCGGGCTGATCGGCGCGGACCGGTGGCTCGTGATCGAGAAAATCCTCGGCCACACCGAACCACTGGACGACCACCTCCCGATCGCGGGCACCACCGGTTACGACGCATTGGCCGAAGTCGGCGGCGTCTTCGTCGACGCGTCGGGAGCCCCCGCGCTCACCGCCCTGTCGGCGTCCCGCACGGGTGACCGGGGTGACGCGACGTGGATTCACGAACACGAAACCGCGATCAAACGCGACGTCGCCGGAACCATTCTCGCCCCGGAGGTCCGGCGCCTCGTCCGTGCGATCCGCGCGGAAACCGGCACCGACTGCAGCGATACGGACCTGCGTGACGCCGTCGTGGACGTCGTCGCGGCCATGCCCGTGTACCGGTCCGACTACAGTCCGCTGGCCGGGCTGGCGAAACGGGTGATCGGCGACGTCCTGCGGCGTGAACCGCACTGGTCCGACGCACTCTCTGCCCTCGGCGCCGCCCTGATCGCCGGCGGTGAGGCGGCCACCCGATTCCAGCAGGTGTGCGGCGCGGTGATGGCGAAGTCCGTGGAGGACTGCCTGTTCTACCGCACCGCCCGGCTGGTGTCGTTGCAGGAGGTGGGCGGCAATCCGGCGAACGTCGGCGTCTCCCCCGCCGAATTCCACCTGGCCGCAGCCGAGCGAGCCACCCGGTGGCCGCGGGCGATGACGACGCTGTCGACGCACGACACCAAGCGCGGGGAGGACGTCCGGGCCCGGATCGGCATCCTGTCGCAGGTGCCGGACCTGTGGGCCGAATGCGTCGATCAGTGGGAACGCATCGCACCCAGCCCCGATCCCGTGACCGGACTGTTCCTGTGGCAGAACCTGTTCGGGGTGTGGCCGGTCGACGGCCGGGCCGCGGCCGACGTGCCCGACTTCCGCGAGCGCGTCCACGCGTACGCGGAGAAGGCGGTCCGCGAGGCCGGGACCCGGACGTCGTGGCACGACGTGAACGAGGACTTCGAGCGCGACCTCCACAGTTGGCTGGACACGGTGATCGACGGCACCGTCGGCAAGGCGCTCGGCTCGCTGTGCACCCAGCTTGCCCCGCACGCCTGGTCGGACTCGCTCGGTCAGAAGCTTCTGCAGCTGTGCGGACCCGGGATCCCGGACGTGTACCAGGGAACCGAGCTGTGGGAAGACTCGCTCGTCGACCCGGACAATCGCCGTCCCGTGGACTACGACATACGACGGAGCCTGCTCGCGGGGCTCGGCACTCCTCCCGTCGATGCGACGGGCGCGGCGAAGATGCACATCGTCCGCACGGCTCTGCGCCTGCGCCGGGAACGTCCGGACAGCTTCGTCGGCGGGACCTACACGCCGGTGTTCGCGTCGGGGACCGCGGCGGAGCATCTGATCGGCTTCGCTCGCGGACGGCAAGGGTCGGCGCCGGACGTCGTGGCACTGGCCACCCGCCACACCGTCGGACTGGAGCAACGTGGCTGGGGCGGCACCACCGTGCCCCTCCCGGACGGCACCTGGACCGACCTGCTCACCTCCCAGACGTACACCGGCGGCCGCATCGACACCGCGACGCTGTTCGCCCGCTATCCCGTGGCGCTTCTGACCCTGTGAGTACTTGTTAACCGCCCGCGGTTGACAAGTACTCACAGGGGTACTGGCCTTGTATGTCGCGACGTGTGGTTGCCCGGGCGTACGGAGGGCCGGAGGTCCTCGCGGTCGTCGACGCGGAGGCTGTGAATCCCGCCCCCGGCGAGGTGGTGATCGAGGTTCGCGCCATCGGGGTCAACCCGATCGACTACAAGCTCTACAGCGGCGCGTTCGGCGCCGACCCGGACGTCTTGCCCATGGGTCTGGGCAGCGAGGCCGCGGGCATCGTCGGCGAGGTGGGTGACACCGCGGCGGGGCCGGTGGGCCCGATCTCGGTGGGCGACGAGGTGATCGTGTACCCGGTGTCCGAGTCGTACGCGGATCGACTTGTCGTGTCCGGTGATTCGGTGATCCCGAAACCGGCGTCGTTGCCGTGGAACGAGGCGGCCGGACTTCTCGCCGTGGGTGCCACCGCGGTCGACACCCTCGACACGGCGAACGTCGGCACCGGCGACCTCCTGCTCGTGCACGGAGCTTCCGGCGGCGTGGGGTCGTTCGTCGTGCAGTTGGGGCGGGCCCGCGGTGCCACGATCATCGGTACCGCGCGCCCCGAGCACCACGACTACGTCCGCTCGCTCGGTGCCACCCCCGTGTCCTACGGCGCCGGCCTGGACGATCGGGTCCGCGTCCTGGCACCGGACGGGGTGGACGCCGTGATCGATACCGCGGGCAGTGACGAGGCGATCGACGTTTCCGTGGACCTGGTGCGGGACCGGTCGCGGTTGGTGACGACCGTTCCCGGCCCCCGCCCGGCCGAAGCCGGTTTCCGGATCGTGGGCGCGCTGGGGCCGGAGGGTATGGAGCCGCGTAAACGGGCCCGCGTCTTCCTCGTCGACCTCGCGGGCAACGGCGACGTGCGGGTGCGCGTGGCGCGCACGTACGCGCTGACGGAGGCAGCGCGCGCTCATGCCGATCTTCGGAAGCCGCACGCGGCGGGCAAGTTCATCCTGCTGCCGTAGGCGCGACGCACCTCGGATCAGTGGAGCAAACTCGCCCGGATCGTCGCTTTCACCCAGTTCCGGTACTCGACGACATCCCACCCGCACTGCCGTCGCAGCATCGAGTACACCTGCGGCGACACGACCGTGAACAGCACGTCGGCGGCGCGCTGGACGGAGATTTCGGGACGCAGCAGTTCGTGCGCGGCGAGCCCCTCGGCGAGCGTCATCGCATTCTCGGCCGAGGCCCGCGCTCCCTCGTCGGCGAACCGCCGCATGTCGTCGTCCGCTCCCGAGGATTCGATCGACGTCGTCATCAGGGTTCCGGCGCGCTCCAGGACGTCGGTGCTGAATCCGACCATCTGGTCGAGGATCCGTTCGACGGGGTCGCCGTCCCGGGGTGCGGGCGTGTGGGTCGCGGCGGTATCACCGTCGATGGCCGTGTGCAGGGCCTCGTGGAACAGTTCCGCCTTGCCGCCGGGGAACGCGGTGAACACCGTGCGGGTCGACACCCCGGCGGCCTCGGCCACGTTCCGCACCGTCGTGCTGACGTATCCACGCTCGACGAACAGCCGGGCCGCGGCGTCCCGGACGAGGAGGCGGGTCCGGCGCGCCGATTCCGCACGAAGCGGCGAGCTGTAGGACCTCTTGGCGGATTCGGGCATGGGCTCACGATAGACGCATTCGATACATCAATCGTGCAACCAATGTGGCACAGCGATTTGCCACACATCGACCAGGCGAAACACCCGATACCTACGACTTCGGGTGTTCCACCCAGGCATCGGATCCGGGAAACACGAGCGCCTCGTGGCCGTCGTCGTACCGGACGAGATAGGGCGGTTCGCCGTTCTCTCCGTGTACCTCCACGACCTCGGCGGTCGTCTCGTGCACTCCGACCACCCTGCCCTGGACGTGCAACCGGTCTCCCACTGCTACGTGCATGACTGCTCCTCGCGACGTTCGAGTCCGTACCCCCAGCTTGCTACTTCCGGAACCGGGGCGAAAGGGTCGACTCGCCGCCATCTCTGCCGGCGTGTGCCATCGTGGGGACATGGCTACGTATCGATACCTCGACAAGGACCGTAACGTGCTCGAGGAGCAGGACTTCGGCACCGTGCAGGACGCCGAGGAACACCGGTTGTCCGTTCTCGGCGCCGAGATCATCGAGGAGGTAGAGGACTCCGGCACGTCCGAGAGCTGACTGTTCTGCGCGGCCCGCCGCATCGAGGCATGCTGATCGGGTGCACACATTCGAGGTATGGGCCCCGATTCCGGATTCCGTTTCTGTGGAGGTCGACGGCCGACGCCACGACATGACCCCGTCATCGGACGGATGGTGGCGAGCCGACGTCGACGCGTCGCCGGATTCGCGGTACGCGTTCGTCCTCGACGACAGCGACACCCCACTTCCCGATCCCCGGTCGCCGCGACAGCCCGACGGAGTGCACAGCGCGTCCCAACTCCACACCCTCGACGAGAGCCTCTGGACCGACTCGCGGTGGACCGGGCGGCAGCTCGCCGGCTCCGTCGTCTACGAACTGCACGTCGGCACGTTCTCTCCGGAGGGCACGTTCGCGGCCGCCGTCGACCGGCTCGACCACCTCGTCGAACTCGGCGTCGACTTTGTGGAACTGATGCCCGTCAACGGTTTCAACGGGACCCACAACTGGGGATACGACGGCGTTCTCTGGTACACGGTGCACGAGGGTTACGGCGGGCCGGACGGGCTGCAGACCCTCGTCGACGCGTGCCACGCCCGCGGTCTCGGCGTCGTCCTCGACGCCGTGTACAACCACCTCGGACCGTCCGGCAACTACCTCGACCGGTACGGCCCGTACCTCGCGCAGGGCGCCAACACGTGGGGCCGGAGCATCAACCTGGACGGACCGGACAGCGGCGAAGTCCGCCGCTACATCATTGACAACGCGCTGCGGTGGTTCCGTGAGTTCCACATCGACGCGCTCCGCCTCGACGCCGTCCACGCACTCGTCGACCACACCGCCACCCATCTTCTCGAGGACCTGGCCATCGAGACCCGCCGGCTGTCCGCGCACCTGAGGCGGCCGCTGACGCTCATCGCGGAGAGCGACCTCAACGATCCGCGCCTGATCACGTCGCGGTCGGCAGGCGGCTGCGGCCTCGACGCGCAGTGGGACGACGACGTGCATCACGCCATCCACGCCGCCGTCTCGGGCGAGAGGCAGGGCTATTACGGAGATTTCGGTTCGATGGCCTGCCTCGCCGACACCCTGCGCCAGGGGTGGTTCCACGCGGGCACGTTCTCGACGTTCCGCGGTCGCACCCACGGCAGGCCGCTGGACACCCGCCGGACCCCGGCCAGTTCGCTGGTCACGTACACGTGCACGCACGATCAGATCGGCAACCGGGCGATCGGCGACCGCCCCGGCACGTATCTCGATTCCGGGCAGCTCGCCGTGAAGGCCGCGCTCGTGCTGTGCTCGCCGTTCACGCCGATGCTGTTCATGGGTGAGGAGTGGGGTGCGAGCACCCCGTTCCAGTTCTTCACCTCCCACCCCGAACCGGAACTCGCGAGGGCGACGGCCGAGGGGCGCAAGGCCGAGTTCGCGGAGCACGGCTGGAGCACGGACGACGTCCCCGACCCACAGGACCCGGAGACGTTCGAGCGGTCCAAGCTCGACTGGGACGAACTGGTCCGCGAACCGCATGCCCGGCTGCTCGACTGCTATCGCTCGTTGCTGCGCCTACGGCGGGAGCGCGCCGAGCTGACGGATCCGTGGCTGGAGAACCTGTCGGTCGACTACGACGAGGCGGAGCAGTGGATCGTGGTGCACCGCGGCGCACTTCGTCTCGCGTGCAACCTGGGTGCCGAACCGGTGACCGTCCCGGTCGGCGGCTCCCCCGTCTTGTGGTGGGAGCCGCCGACCCAGGACGAGACCGCGTCGGCGACGGTGCTACCGGGTCACTCGTTCGTGGTGCTCGACAGCTCGCCCTGACGGTCACGCAGCATCCGCAGGACGAGGATGGCGGTCGCGAACAGGATCACGGCCGTCGCGCCGGCGGCGACGTGCATGCCGTCGACGAACGCCGACTGCGCGGACTCCAGGAACACCGTCCGGGCCGTCTCCGGGAGGTGCTGGGCCTCCGCGACGGCGGCACCGAGCGTGCCCTGGGCGGACTCGACCTGTTCCGCCGGCAGCATCGATGTGTCGAGGCCGTTCCGGAAGATCGCCATGACGACGCTGCCGAGCACGGCGACGCCGAGTGCGATACCGAGTTCGTATGCCGTCTCGGACACCGCGGAGGCGGCGCCGGCCCGCTCGGGCTCGACGGCGCTGACCACGAGGTCGGAGGTCAGGGTCAGTGCGATACCGACACCGGCGCCCGCGAGGCCGAAGCCGATCACGAACATCGTCGGGGCACCGTCCACGCCGAGCGTGAGCATCAGTGCCGCACCCACAGCCGCGATCGCGAGACCGCCGCCGAGCACGTGCGAGGTGGCCCACCGGCGCACCATCCAGGCCGCCGCGAGTGCGGTGACCGCGCTCATCAGCATGCCGGGCAGCATCAGCACACCCGATTCGAACGCGCTGTTGCCCAGCACCAACTGCAGGTACTGCGAGCCGAAGAACAGCACACCGGCCAGCGCGAAGATGGACAGCAGGTTGGTGAGGACGGCGGTCGAGAACGCCGGCTTGGCGAACAGGCCGATATCGATCATCGGGTCCTTCATCCCCTTCTGCCTGCGCACGAACACCACACCGGACACGACGCCGACGAGTCCGACGGCGAGCAGCACCGGGTCGACACCGTGCACCACGGTCTCCTTGACCGCGTACACCAGCGGCAGCATCGTCGTCATCGACAGCGCGGCGCTGAGAAGGTCGAAGCGCCCCGGGGCGGGGTCCTTGGACTCGGGAATCACGAGCGGTCCCACGGCGATCAGAATCAGCATCACGGGGATGTTGATCAGGAACACCGAGCCCCACCAGAAGTGCTCGAGCAGCCAGCCGCCGATCAGCGGGCCGGCCGCGGTACCGCCACCGGCCATCGCACCCCACACTCCGATGGCGAGGGTCCGCTGGCGCGGGTCGACGAAGATCGTGCGGATCAGACCGAGTGTCGCGGGCATCAGCGTCGCCCCCGAGATTCCCTGCAGCACGCGGGCCGCGATCAGCATCTCGGGTGTCGGCGACCACGCTGCGATCAGCGAGGCGATGCCGAATCCGGCGGCGCCGAGGAGCAGCAGACGACGCCGTCCGATCCGGTCGCCGAGCGTGCCCATCGTGATGAGCAGGCCGGCGAGGACGAACGAGTAGACGTCGATGATCCACAGCAGCTGCGTGCTGCTGGGTTCGAGGTCGGCGCTGATGAACGGCAGCGCGAGGTCGAGCACTGTGCCGTCGACGGCGATCAGGAGGACGGCGAAGGCGAGGACGACCAATCCGAGCCAGTCTCGGCGTGATGCGGAGGACTGACCTGGCGCGCCGTAGGCGTCGTTGATCCCGCGATCCGTGGAGACAGACATTTATCTTCCTGCGACTTTCCGATTCAAGAGCTGGCACGGCGAGAACCGTCCAGCCGGTACAGTTCCGTTACCTTATCGTGAACCGTCCGGACGGTAAAGTTATTTCCCGGGTACAGTCCCTCTCCATGGCTGCCGGAACGCGCGATCGAATACTCGACGCCCTCGAGAAGCTGCTGCTCGACGTGGGGATAGCCCAGGTGACCCTCGAAGCGGTCGCTACGGAGGCCGGGGTGTCCAAAGGCGGCCTGCTCTACCACTTCCCCAGCAAGGAAGCGCTGCTCGCCGCCATGGTGCGCCGGCTCGGCGAACGAGCGGACGCCCAGCTCGCCGACGCCGTCTCCGGCGGCACCTCGCTGTCCGAGTGGTATCTGCAGGTTCCCGACGCGAGCACCACCGAGGAACTCGCCCTCTACCGTTCGACCATCGCCGCGCTACGGAGCGTCGACGGTCAGCACGACGAGATCCAGAAGGCCGTCACCGAAGTGATGCGCGGCTGGGACGAAGGTCTCCAGAGCGAGATCGACGACCCCGTGCAGGCCGAGATCGTCCGGCTCGTCGGCGACGGCATCTACCTGTCCGCGCTGCTCGGGCTCCCCATGCCCGAGCCCGAGCTGTACAACAAGGTCGTCGCGCGGCTGCTGCAGAAGTAGCGGCTCAGGTGAGGTAGCGGTACGCCGGGCTCCCCGGCTCCAGGCGTTCCACCTGCATCCGGGACTGCTCCATCCGCTCGAGCAGCTCGCCGAGCCCCTCGGCCTTGCCGAGTTCGATACCCACCAGGGCGGCGCCGGTCTCCCGGTTGTTGCGCTTCACGTACTCGAACAGGGTGATGTCGTCCTCGGGGCCGAGCACCTCGTCCAGGAAGCGGCGCAGCGCGCCCGGCTCCTGCGGGAAGTCGACGAGGAAGTAGTGCTTCAGGCCGAGATTCACCAGCGAACGTTCCAGGATCTCGCCGTACCGCGAGACGTCGTTGTTGCCTCCGGAGATCAGGCACACCACCGTGGACCCCGGTTCGAACGTGATGTTCCCGAGGGCCGCCACCGACAGGGCGCCCGCGGGCTCGGCGATGATGCCCTCGTTCTGGTACAGCTCGAGCATCGTGGTGCACAGTGCGCCCTCGTCGAGGTTGGCCATCACGAAGCTCTCGGGATCGAGCCGGATCGTGGTGGCCCGGTCGGACTGGCCCAGTGACGTGTGCGTCACCACCTCGGCGCCCAGGGCGGACACCACGGCGTAGGGAAGGTCGCCGACCCGCTTCACCGAGGCGCCGTCGACGAACGGGTCGATCTCCGTCAACGTCACGGGACCACCGGCGACCAGGGCCGCCGTCATCGACGCCGCCCCCGTCGGCTCCACCCCGACGATGGCCGTGCGGGGTGCGTGCGCACGCAGATACGTGGCGATGCCGGCGATGCATCCGCCGCCACCGACCGGGACGAGCACGGTATCGGGGGCCGCACCGAGCTGCGCGAGGATCTCGGCGGCGATGGTGCCCTGACCGGCCGCGGTACGTGCGTCGTCGAACGGCGCAACCATCGTCGCGCCCGTCCGCCGCACGTCGGCGGCGGCCGCAGCGGCAGCGGCGTCGTACGTCTCCCCTGTCAGGATCAGCTCGACGAACTCGCCGCCGTGCGCGCGGATGCGATCCCGCTTCTGCTTGGGGGTGTTCGACGGAACGTAGATGCGGCCGGTGATTTCCATTGTCCGGCAGGCGAACGCGACGCCCTGCGCATGGTTGCCCGCGCTGGCCGTCACCACTCCGGCCGCACGCTCGCCGGCATCGAGCTGGGCCATGAGGTTGTAGGCGCCGCGCAGCTTGTAGGAGCGGACGACCTGCAGATCTTCGCGCTTGAGGTAGACGTTCGCGCCGGTCAGCGACGACAGGCGCTCGCTCCGCTGCAAGGGGGTCGCGTCGATCACGTGGGAAATTCGCTCGATGGCCGCATCGATGTCGCCCACCGCCAGGGGCGAGGTGATGTTCTGGGCTGCGGTATCGGGCGATGTGGACACCCGGATATGTTCCCACTCTCCAGCCACGGGATACCAGTCGGGTTCAGCCGCGCGGATCGAACTGGGACGGTCGCGGAACATTGCGGACGTTCGACTTCGCCATCTTCACGGCCTCGCCGACACCCCCGTTCATCACCATCTTCGACAACGCCAACGCGAAACCGGTGACCTGCCCGCCCGTGATGGTCGGTGGCAGCGACAACGCCAGCGGGTCGGTGACCAGATCGACGAGCGCCGGTCCGTCGTGATCGAACGCCTGCCGCAGGCCCGATTCGATGTCGGCCGGATCCTCGATCCGGCGGGCGAAGATGCCCAGGGCCGACGCCACCGCCGCGTAGTCGACGGGTGCCACGTCCACCCCGAAATCCGGCAGCCCGTCCACCAGCATTTCCAGCTTGACCATCCCCAGAGTGGAATTGTTGAACACCACGATCTTGACCGGGAGCCGGTACATCGCGACCGTCACCAGTTCCCCCAGCAGCATCGACAGCCCGCCGTCGCCCGACACGGACACCACCTGCCTGCCCGGCGCGCACACCTGGGCGCCGATCGCGTGGGGCAGGGCGTTCGCCATCGATCCGTGCAGGGCCGAGGACAGGAACCGCCGCGACCCGTTCGGTGTCAGGTAGCGCGCCGTCCACACGTTCGACATTCCCGTGTCGGTCGTGAAGATCGCGTCGTCGGCGGCGAGGTCGTCGAGGATCGACGCCGCATATTCGGGGTGGATCGGGATGCGCTGCTTGGCGGGTTTGGTGTACGCACCGACCACCTTGTTCATCAGCGTCCGGTGCTTGTCGAGCATGTCGTCGAGGAATCGGCGATCGTCCTTCCGCCGGATCAACGGGGCGAGGGCACGCAACGTGCTCGCCACGTCGCCGTGCACGGCCAGATCGACGTTCGTTCTCCGGCCGATTCGTTGTGCAGCCCAGTCGATCTGCGCGGTGCGGACTCCGTCGGGCAGGAACTGGTTGTACGGGAAGTCCGTTCCGACGAGCAGCAGGAGGTCGGCGCCGTGCATCCCGTCGTGCGCCGCCCCGTACCCCAGCAGCCCCGTCATTCCGACGTCGAAGGGGTTGTCGTACTGGATCCATTCCTTGCCGCGGAGCGTGTGGCCGATCGGCGCACCGATCGTGTCGGCCAAGCTCAGCAACTCCTCGCGCGCCTCCCGCACACCCTCGCCGGCGAAGATCGCGACCTTTCCCGCCGCGTTCACGGCGTCGGCGAGCGCCTGCACGTCGGCCTGGTCGGGCACGATTGCCGGTGCGCCGGTCCGCGGCACCGACGGCGCCTTCCCCTCGGCGGGCCGGTCCGCGATGTCGCCGGGCAGCGTGATGACCGCGACACCGGACAGCGCGGTCGCGTGCGCGATGGCGGACGCCGTCACGCGTGGCGCCTGGGCGGGAC
Source organism: Rhodococcus mengyinensis (assembly GCF_048381435.1). Classification (NCBI taxonomy): domain Bacteria; kingdom Bacillati; phylum Actinomycetota; class Actinomycetes; order Mycobacteriales; family Nocardiaceae; genus Rhodococcus; species Rhodococcus mengyinensis. The sequence goes on from NZ_JBLWIT010000154.1 coordinate 62,706, forward strand.
TTCCGATCAGCTCCGCGTACCGGGAGCACTCGACGAACAGGCGGTCCGGGTGGGTCTCCTGAAAGAAGCCGAGTCCGATCTGCTCGCTCGGGATCTGTGCCGCGATCGCGAGCACCGGCGCCCCCGAGCGGTCCGCGTCGTAGAGACCGTTGATCAGGTGCAGGTTTCCCGGGCCGCACGAGCCGGCGCACACCGCCAGCTTGCCGGTGACCTGCGCCTCCGCGGCCGCGGCGAACGCGGCGGCCTCCTCGTGACGCACGTGGATCCAGTCGATCCCGCCCTTCGCCGCGCCGCCCGACCGCCGGACCGCGTCGACGACGGGATTGAGGCTGTCGCCCACGATTCCGTAGATCCGCTGGACGCCGGCGTCCTGGAGTTGACGTACAAGCTGATCGGCAACGGTTTTCGCTCTCATCGGGCCTCCGGTCGGGGGACGGTCGAACGGCGAAAGACAGCGGGGCGCGGGTCAGGCGGGTTCGAGCACGAACACCGGGATCTCCCGATCGGTATTCTTCTGATACTCGGCGTAGTCCGGGAACGCGGCGACGGCGCGGTCCCACCAGGCGGTCTTCTCCTCGCCCGTCACCTCACGGGCCACCATGTCCTGTGTGGTCGAGCCGTCGCGGAGTTCGACGTGCGGCTCGGCCTTCACGTTGTAGTACCAGACCGGGTTCTTGGGTGCGCCGCCGAGCGAGGCGACGATCGCGTACGTCCCGTCGTGTTCGACACGCATCAATGGCGTCTTGCGGAGTTTGCCGGATTTCGCGCCACGCGTGGTCAGCAGGACGACGGGCCTGCCGCCCAGCGTCGTGCCCTTCGCTCCATCGGTGGATTCCATCAACTCGGCCTGATCTGCTGCCCACTTGGACGTACTGGGCTCATATTCACCTGTGAGTGGCATGCGTCCAGTCAACACCTGATGCGCGAGAACGCGCCACCGATTCCACCGAACGAGCGCACATGCGAAGAACCACATCCGATTGTTCGTTGCGCCGAACTCCGGGTTCCGAGTACCCTGATCCCACGCGGGGGACGTCCGCTCTCCCGATCCGCGCCAGTGAGGTGACCTGCGATGACGACACACGACGCATGGGTGCGCCGCGAGATTCGCCGCAGCAACCCTGCCCGCACCGTCGATCTCGCCGGCACCGCGTGGCCCCTGTACAAGCTGGAAGCGCTGGCTGTCGCGCTCCTGGTCTTCGTCACGATCCTCGTCGTCACCCAGACACTGCAGGCGGCCGTCCTCACCGCCGCCGCGGTGGCCGTCGTCGTGTGGTGGGCGCGGCGCCTCTACCCGCCGCGCCCCTAGCCCGTCACACCGACAGGCAGCTCGGTCCGAGCAGCGCCTTGAGATCGCCCATCAACGCCGACGACGGTTCCACCCGGAGCACGTCGTCCACCTTCCACAACGTGACCTCGGTGCCGCCGATCAACCGCACGTGCACGTCCGAGGTGCCCGGATGGCGCGTGAGGACCTGACGCAGCGCGCCGAGCTTGTCCTTGGTGCACTGACGCAGCGGCAGACTGACCGCCAGCGGCTTCGCGACCCCCACCGCCGAGAGATCCGGCACCGCAAGATCGTTGGCGATGAGTGAGATCCGGTCGTCACGAATCGACACGCGCGCCTTGACCAGCACGACGGAGTCCTCCGTGACGTCCATCCCGTACACCGAGTAGGCCTGCGGGAAGAACAGCACCTCGATACCACCGGTCAAATCCTCGAGCTGCGCGGACGCCCAGGTGAGACCGTTCTTGTTGATCCTCCGGTTCACCGACGCGAGGATGCCGCCGACGGTGACCTGGGTGCCGTCCTTGATGTCGCCTTCGAGGATGGTCGGGATCGCGGTGTCGGACTGCGCCGACAGCACGTGTTCGACGCCGTTGAGCGGGTGCCCGGACACGTACAGTCCCAGCATTTCCCGTTCCAGCGCCAATCGGTGCTTCGAGTCCCACTCTTCCTCGGGGATCTTCACGTTGAAGACCGAGGAGATCGACTCGTCGGCGTCGTCGCCGCCGAAGAGGTCGAACTGTCCGATCGCCTCCGCCTTCTTGGTGCCCATCACCGCGTCGATGGCGTCGGCGTGGACGAGCATGAGTCCCTTGCGCGGATGGCCCAGCGAGTCGAACCCGCCTGCCTTGATCAGCGATTCGGTGACCTTCTTGGAGCAGGCGGCGGCGTCGATCTTGTTGAGGTAGTCGGAGAAGTCGACGAACTTGGACTTCTCCTTGCGCGCCTTGATGATCGAGCCCACGACGTTGGCGCCGACGTTGCGGACGGCGCCCATTCCGAACCGGATGTCCTCACCGACGGAGGCGAAGTTGACCTCCGATTCGTTGACGTCCGGCGGCAGCACGGTGATACCCATCTTGCGGCAGTCCGCGAGGTAGATGGCGGCCTTGTCCTTGTCGTCACCGACCGAGGTGAGCAGACCGGCCATGTACTCGGCCGGATAGTTGGCCTTGAGATACCCGGTCCAGAACGACACCAGGCCGTACCCGGCCGCGTGCGACTTGTTGAACGCGTACCCGGCGAACGGGAGGATGGTGTCCCACAGTGCCTTGATGGCGGGCTCGGAGAATTCGTTGGCGAGCATGCCCTCCCGGAAGCCGGCGTACGCCTCCTCCAGCACCGAGAGCTTCTTCTTACCCATGGCTCGGCGGAGAATGTCGGCCTGTCCGAGCGAGTACCCGGCCACCTTCTGAGCGATCTGCATGATCTGCTCCTGGTAGACGATCAGGCCGTACGTGTCGGCCAGGATCTCCTTCAGGGGCTCCTCGAGTTCCGGGTGGATGGGTTTGACCTCTTGCCGCCCGTTCTTACGGTCGGCGTAGTCGTTGTGCGCGTTCATGCCCATCGGACCGGGCCGGTACAGCGCGAGCACCGCGACGATGTCCTCGAAACCGGTGGGCTGCATACGGCGCAGCAGGTCGCGCATCGCGCTGCCGTCGAGCTGGAACACGCCGAGAGTGTCTCCGCGCGAAAGCAGTTCGTACGTGGCTTGATCGTCGAGCGCGAGGGTGTCGAGATCGAGGTCGATCCCCCGGTTGGCCTTGATGTTGTCGATGGCGTCACCGATGACGGTGAGGTTGCGCAGTCCGAGGAAGTCCATCTTCAGCAGGCCGATGGCCTCGCACGACGGGTAGTCCCAGCCGGTGATGATGGCACCGTCCTGGGCGCGCTTCCACACGGGAATCGCGTCCATCAGCGGTTCGGACGACATGATCACCGCGCAGGCGTGGACGCCGGCGTTACGGATCAGGCCCTCGAGTCCCTTGGCCGTCTGGTAGATCTTCGCGACGTCCGGGTTGGAATCGATGAGGGCGCGAACCTCCACCGCTTCCTTGTAGCGCTCGTGGTTCGGGTCGGTGATGCCGGACACCGAGATGTCCTTGGCCATGATCGGCGGCGGCAGCGCCTTCGTGATCTGGTCGGCGATCGCGAAACCGGGCTGACCGAACTGGACTCGGGCGGAGTCCTTGATGGCCGCCTTCGTCTTGATGGTGCCGAACGTGATGACCTGGGCGACGCGGTCGCTGCCCCACTTGTCCGTCGCGTAGCGCACCATCTCGCCGCGACGGCGATCGTCGAAGTCGATGTCGATATCGGGCATGGAGACGCGCTCGGGGTTCAGGAACCGCTCGAACAGCAGGCCGTGCGGGATGGGATCGATGTTGGTGATGCCCATCGCGTAGGCGACGAGCGAACCGGCCGCCGAGCCTCGTCCGGGGCCGACGCGGATGCCGACCTCCCGGGCGTGGTTGATGAGGTCGCCGACGACGAGGAAGTAGGCGGGGAAACCCATTTCGAGGATGACGCCGATCTCGTAATCGGCGCGGGCGAGGTACTCCTCGGGCGGTCCGTCGGGGAACCGGCGGTCCAGTCCGCGCATGACCTCCTTGCGCAGCCAGGTGCCCTGCGTCTCGCCCTCGGGGACGGGGAAGATCGGCATGCGGTCGTGGTGCGCCCACACGTCGTCGTACGACTGGACCCGCTCGGCGATCAGCAGTGTGTTGTCGCACGCGCCGGGCACCTGGTCGTCCCACAGCGCCCGCATCTCCGCGGCCGGCTTCAGGTAGTAACCGTCGCCGTCGAACTTGAACCGGGTGGGGTCGGACAGTGTCTTACCGGTCTGGATGCAGAGGAGGGCCTCGTGGTTCTCCGCGGCTTCCTTGGTGACGTAGTGGCAGTCGTTGGTGGCGAGCGGCGGAATCTCCAGCTTCTTGCTGATCTCGAGCAGGCCCTCGCGCACCCGTCGCTCGATCGACAGTCCGTGGTCCATCAGCTCGAGGAAGAAGTTGTCCTTGCCCCAGATCTCCTGCCACTTGGCGGCGGCCTCGAGCGCCTCGCGGTCGTGGCCGAGCCGCAGCCGGGTCTGGATCTCACCGGACGGGCAGCCCGTGGTCGCGATGATGCCCTCGTGGTGGGTGGCGATGAGCTCTTCGTCCATTCGTGCCCACTTGCCGAGCTGACCCTCGATGGACGCGAGAGAGGACAGCTTGAACAGGTTCCGCAGGCCGGTCGCGTTCTCCGCGACCATCGTCATGTGGGTGTACGCACCGCTACCGGAGACGTCGTCGGACTTCTGGCTGCGGTCGCCCCACAACACGCGCTTGGTGTTGAAGCGAGACTCGGGCGCGATGTACGCCTCGATGCCGATGATCGGCTTGATGCCCTGCTTCTTGGCCACGTTGTAGAACTCGCTGGCGCCGTACATGTTGCCGTGGTCGGTCATGCCGACCGCCGACATCCCCAGTCGCTCGGCCTCTTCGAACAGGGGGCCGACCTTGGCCGCACCGTCGAGCATCGAGTACTCGGTGTGATTGTGCAGATGTACGAACGAGTCAGCCACGTGCGCCTCTCTGAAGGTCTGGGAGCCTCACGAGTGTAGGCCCTCGGACCGACAGCACCGGTCGCCGACGGCGGGTGTCGGAGAAGTCGTGACGCGAGTTACTGGACGGGCGCCTGGGACGGTTCGGGATTTCGCCGCTCGCGCCGGACCCGTACCAGCGCATCGGTACTGAAGATCGCGAGTGCCACCCAGATCAGCGCGAAACCGATCCACCGCGACGCGGGCATGTCCTCGTGGAGAACGGCGACACCCCACGCCATCTGCAGCGCCGGTGTCAGGTACTGCAGCATGCCGAGTGTGCGCAACGGCACCCGTTGCGCGGCCGCGCCGAACAGCAACAGCGGCAGCGCGGTCACCGGTCCCGCGGCCAGCAGCAGCAGGGTGTGACCGATCCCGAACCCGAGGAACGTGCCGGCCCCGGTGAGGGCGAGGAACACGAGGTAGCCGACCGCGACGGGCGCGGCCACGATTCCCTCGGCGGTCAGGCTCGTCCGCGGGTCGAGCGGCATCACCTTCTTGCACAGCCCGTACAGGGCGAACGACGCGGCCAGGGTCAGCGCGATGTACGGCGGATGCCCGTAGTCGACGGTGATCACGATCACCGCGGTTGCGGCGAGCGCGAGGGCGACGATCTGGGCGGGGACGAGCCGTTCCCGGAAGATCACGACCCCGAGCAGCACGCTCACCAACGGGTTGATGAAGTAGCCGAGCGCGGTCTCGACCACCCGGTCCGAGGTGACCCCGTAGATATAGGTGCCCCAGTTCACCGCGATGGCCGTCGACGCGGCCGAGACCAGGAGCCAGGTGCGCACACTCAGCCCGCGCAGCGACCGGAGCCGGCCCGAGACCGCGAGGACGACGAACATGAGCGCGAGCGTCCACACCACCCGGTGCGCGAGGATCTCCACCGACCCGGCCGGGCCGAGCAATCCGAAGAACGCCGGGAACGCGCCCCACAGCACGTAGGCGCCGACTCCGCAGGCGGCGCCCACGGTTTCCGCCTTCCTCGCCTTCACGAACCGCTCCCCGGGACGATGCCGTCGTCGGGGCCCGGCGCGACGATCTCGACCTGCTCCGGCAGCAGCGGGCGCACGGCGAACCGCCCGGCGACGGCGTCGGCTCCGAGTGCCTCGACCGCCCGGACGTCCGGGGCGGACCGCAGCGCGGTGAGGGCTTCGTGATCACCGCGGACGACGACACCGATCACGCACGCGCAGTTCCGGGCGAGTTCCTCCGACGACACCGCCGCGATCTGCGCCTGCCGCTCCGTTTCGCCCGTCATCGCCTGGGCGCGTCCGGCGGCCAGGACGCTCGCCCGTGCGAGCGCCGCATCGCCTGCCCCGACGGACACGGGAACGAGGGGTGTCTGCACCCGGTCCAGGGGCACACGGAAGAGAACCTGCGACACCCGAGTGCCGGAGGCGGCGTCCCGGACGACCTCCGTCGTCACCGGACGCGTGAACGACACCAGCGCCCAGTGCTCTCGGCGCCCGTCCGCCGCGTCGAGTGATCGGTCCGTCCGGGCCAGGTAATCGGCCACCACTTCCCCGTTGTCCGGGCCCAACGTGTCCGTCGACACGGGTGCACGCCGGACGGGATGCAGTGCTCCGAGCACGACCGTCACCGCGATCAGGACGACGGCGGTGAGCACTGCCGGCACCGCCGGACCGCTCGGGTGCGGGTGCCTCAAATCAGCTCGCCCGCAGAACCCCGAGAGCGTCCTCGAGATCCTTCGGATACTTGGACGTGATCTCGACCCACCGCCCGTCCGCGGGATGCGCGAAACCGAGCGACCGGGCGTGCAGCCACTGCCGCTCCAGCCCGAGACGTTCCGCCAGCCGCGGATCGGCCCCGTATGTGAGGTCGCCGCAGCACGGGTGCCGCAGTGCGGCGAAGTGGACGCGGATCTGATGGGTCCGGCCCGTTTCGAGGTGGATGTCCAGCAGGCTCGCCGCCTGGAACGCCTCGACCGTGTCGTAGTGCGTGATGCTGGGCTTGCCGTCCGCGGTGACGGCGAACTTCCAGTCGTTGCTGCGGTGCCTGCCGATCGGCGCGTCGATGGTTCCGCTGCTCGGATCCGGGTGACCCTGCACCAGCGCGTGGTACCGCTTGTCGATTGTCCGCTGCTTGAATGCGCGCTTGAGGAGTGTGTAGGCGCGTTCCGACGTGGCCACCACCATCACTCCGGACGTGCCGACGTCCAGCCGATGCACGATGCCCTGGCGCTCGTGCGCACCGGACGTCGAGATCCGGAAGCCTGCGGCGGCGAGTCCGCCGATCACCGTCGGACCGGTCCAGCCCACACTGGCGTGGGCGGCGACACCGACCGGTTTGTCGACGGCGACCACGTCGTCGTCGGCGTACAGGATTTCCATGCCCTCGACGGGCTCCGCCTCGATGGTCAGCGGACGCGGCGGTTCGGGCAGTTCCACCTCGAGCCAGGCGCCTGCGGACAGGCGATCCGACTTGCCGACGGGCGCGCCGTCGACGAGCACCGAGCCTTCCTCGGTGAGTTGAGCCACCGCGGTGCGCGACAACCCGAGTAGTCGAGCGAGTCCGGCGTCGACCCTCATCGCTTCGAGCCCGTCCGGGACCGGCATCGACCGTGTTTCCCTCACTTCTCTACCCCCTTACGTGTTCCGTCCGGTTCCAGCCCGATCAGGGTGAGCACGACGAGCAGGATCGCACCGCACACGATGCCGGAATCCGCCACGTTGAACACCGGCCACCAGCCGACGGACACGAAATCGACGACGTGCCCCTGCATCACTCCCGGCGCCCGGAAGAACCGGTCGACGAGGTTGCCGAGGGCGCCGCCGAGTACCAGCCCCAGACCGAGCGCCCACCACGGCGACCGCAGCGTGCGGCCGATGCGGACGACGCCGATCACCACACCCACGGCGACGAGCGTGAGCAGCCACGTCATGCCGGTGGCCATCGAGAACGCCGCGCCCGGGTTGCGCACGAGCCGCAGCGAGACGATGTCCCCGATCAGCCAGACCGGCCGGCCGGGCTCGATGTTGGCGACGGCGAGGATCTTCGTCAGCAGGTCCGTGGCCAGGACGACACCTGCGATCACGAAGAGCAGCAGCCTGCGCTGATGCTTCACCGGCTGCGGCGGTGCGCTGCCGGACGGGTCACCGTCGTTTCGGTCTTCGGCGTCGGTCTCGTTCTCTGCCGTGGGGTCTTGACTCACCCGTTCATCATCCACTACGGAGGCAAGCCTCCGTTCACGCGCTCCCGCGCGCACTAACCTGGGGGCGTGCCACTGTTCTCGAAAGCTCTGCGACCCGGATTCTGCCTACTCGCCGCAACCCTCTCCCTGGTCGCTCTGACCGCCGGGTGCGGAGATGACGGCGACTCCTCGGAGTCGAACCCCGCAGGGTCCACGTCCACGCCCGCCGAAGTGACCGTCCCGATCTCCGCGACCACCGTCGAACTGATCCAGCCCGGCGAGGAGCCGCGCGAGGTGATCCAGCGCAGACCGCCGGTGGGGGTCACGCAGCAGGTGCAGTTGATCACCGACGCACAGGTGTTCCAGCAGATCGACGACCAGCCCGCCCAGGACTTCTCCTCACCCGAGATCACACTCCCCCTCACCGCCGCCGTCGGGCAGTCGACCGACGACACCGACGGCGGCACCACGGTCGACCTCACGCTCGGTGACGTCACCAGCCCCGACGACCGGCTCGGCAGCGCGCTCGAGGCCAGTGCCGGTTCGGGCGCCGGATTCACCGTCGACCCCACCGGTGCGATCACCGCACTGCGACTGCGTCCGGACGCCGAAGCTCAGGACATCGCCCGTTCCGCGATCGAGCAGGCGTTCTACCAGGCCGTGTACCGCACCGTCCCGTTTCCGGCGGAGCCCGTCGGTGTAGGCGCCCAGTGGACGATCCACCAGCAGGTGATGAGCGGCATCGCCCTCGACCAGACCACGGTGGCCACCCTGACCGCCCGGGACGGCAACCGCCTCACCGTCGACTACACGATCGACCAGAAACCGAAGTCCCCCGTCTGGGAGCTGCCCGGGGAGGCGGGCACGCTGAACGTCGACCAGTACGTGATGCAGGGCTCGGGCACCATGACCGTCGACCTCGGCCTTCCGCTGCCCGTCACCGGGACGGTGACCGTGCGCGGTGACCAGGAGTACAGCGACCCGGACGGCTCCACCCGCCTGCACCAGACCACGTCGAACTCGGTCCGGTGGGGTTCCTGATGCGCCGCGGAACCGTCGCCGCATCCTGTTCCCTCCTCGCGGTGCTCGCACTGTCGGCGTGCTCGTCGAGCGCGTCCGGCGACTCCGGTGCCGGCGCCTCACTCGCGCCGCTCGGACCGGTGGTGACCGCAGCGCCGGATGCGGCGGGCACACCGTTCACCGATCGGGGCGCGCTGAAGGCGGCTCTCCTCGACGTCGGGGACCTTCCCGTCGGCTTCACCCCCGTGCCCGATCCCGAGGACGATCTGGGGCTGCCTCCGGCGTCGGGGTCGGCGGACTCCGACAAGTCGAGCACGGATCCCGCGGAATGCGGCGCCGTGCTGTCGCCCGTCGCGGATCAGCGTGCGGGCGCGGTGGCGTCGGCGTCCGGCTGGTTCACCGGCCCCGGCTTCGCGACCATCGACCAGGACGCGGCCAGTTACGGCACCGGCGCCGACGCCTCCGCGGCGTTCGCGGCGGTGCAGGACCGGCTGGTGGGATGCACCGAGTACACCGGCACGGACGCCGACGGCGTGCAGGTGCAGTACCGGGTCGGCGGCCGCGAGCAGCAGCCCGCGGGCGACGCATCGGTGGCGTTCCGGCTCGTCACCACCAGCGAGGGCGTCAGTCTGGTCTCGGACGTGGTGGTGGTCGTCGTCGGGAGCACCGTCACTCAATTGGTCGCGACGGGCCAGGACCCGATCGACGCCGGCGTCCTCGGCGACCTGACGGCCACCGCCGTCGCGAAGCTCGCACCCGCCCCCGCCGGCTGAACCGACCAGGCCACGAACGAACGATGCCGGTGTCCCCGAGGGGACACCGGCATCGGTGGTAGAACACGGCGATCCGTCAGGACCGCGTAATTCGGCCTGGAATCAGGCAGGGCATGCAGGCGAGGTCAGCTGCGCGAGCGACACGATCTGGCATGCGGTGATCTTCGACAGCTTCCACGTTCCGTTCTCGCCGGGAACGAAGATGGCCGGGACGCCACCCTGCTGGACCTGGCCGTTGACGGTCAGCTGCAGCTGGCCGCTGGCGGTGCCGTCACCGTTGTCGATGACCGGGTCGAGAACGGTGACCTCGGCGTTGTTGGCCTTGGCTGCGGCGGCGACCTGGTTGATGAGCTCCGGATCCTGCTCCGAGCCCTCGACCATCGCGGACTTGACCTCGAGCGGCGTGGCCGGATCGAGGCCCTGCACCAGAAGCGCGTTGAGATCGGCCGCGGTGGGCACCTCGATGGCTTCCGAGGTCTCGGCAGCTGCGGAAGTCGTCGTCGTGGTCTTGGTCGCCGTGTCGCTCTCGTCGGAGCCACACGCGGACATCGTGAGGGCTGCGGCGATTGCTACTCCGGCAACCGTGATCTTACGAAGCTTCAACTCAATAACCTCTTCATTCTCGGTGTTCGTTCTCGGACGATCTGAGCATCTATCGCTACCCGGGCCAACATTACCCAAGGGTAAGCATCAGCGCCCGAGGCTACCTTCTCGTGGAGCCGGTCTCCACTCCTTCGTCCGGGCGGTGGGTCCGGTCACTCGAGCGAGCCTTCCACATCGCCCTGTTCGAGTTGTGCGTCGTCCTCCTTGAAGGTCCGCGCCTTCCCCGGACCCGTTGTGCGCGTTTCGAATCGGACGGTCACGACACCGTGACCCGCCCCCTGCACCCAGCCGTGACCGAAGTCCGGGTGCGTCACGTCGAGACCGGGATGCCACCGGGTGTCGATCGCCCGGGCGGGTGCGGGTGTGGGCGCGGAGAGGCCGTCGTCGGCGCCCGCCTCCGTGATCTTCGACTCCTGATAACCCGGGACGTCCAGGTCCAGTTCGGGGAACAGCGAGCCCTGGCGGACCGTCGACAGTCCGGCGAATCCCACCCCGACCAGACGCACCGGCCCGAGTTCGAGCGGATCGATCACCTGCCGCTGCGCCGCCGCGACGAGGATCTGACGGTCGAGGGTCGCGTAGGGCAGCGTGACCGAGCGCGTCACGATGCTCATGTCCGCCTTCTTCAGCTTCAGCACCACCGTCCGCGCGGCCCGGCCGTCCTTCTGCAGGCGCCCGAACGCGGACGCAGCGCTCGACTCGACGGCACCGCGCAACTCCGCCATCGTGATGATGTCGGTGGCGAAAGTCGTCTCCGCACTGACCTGTTTGGACTCGGCGCGTTCGGCGACCGGCCGATTGTCGATGCCCTGCGCCAGCCGGTGCAGGCCCGGTCCGACCGTGGTGCCCAGAATGGACGCCACCTCCGATTCCGGGGTCCGCGCGAACCCGCCGATGGTCTCGATGCCGAGCCGCTTCAGCTTCTCCTCGGCGACCGGGCCGATGCCCCACAGCTTCCGCACCGGAAGCTCGTCCAGCACCGCATGCTGCTCGTCCGGCGGGATCACCGTGATCCCGTCGGGTTTGGCCAGACCGGACGCGATCTTGGCCACCTGCTTGCCCGACCCGGCGCCGATGGACGCGACCAGTCCCGTCTCCTCGAGCACCAGGGCGCGCAGTCCCTCGCAATACCGTTGCACCGTGCCCGCATCAGCCCCGGCCAGCTCGATGGGTTCGCCGAACGCCTCGTCCATCGACAGTTGCTCGAGCACCGGCATCGGGCCGCGGAGCGCGTCGAACACGGACTTGCTCAACATGCCGTAAAGGCGACCCCGCGGCGGCAGCACCACCGCACCCGGACCCACCAGCCGGCGGGCCTGATGCATCGGCATGGCCGAACGCGCGCCGAACACCCGCGCCTCGTAGCTGGCGCCGGCGACGACGCCGCGCCCGCCGAGACCACCGACGAGAACCGGGCGGCCGCGGAGCGTCGGCCGGGTGAGCTGCTCGACCGACGCGAAGAACGCGTCCATGTCGAGGTGCAGCACCCACCGACGACTCACCTGATGCAAAATACCCGCCCGGTCCGACAGGTCACGCCTTCGCGATCGCCGCCCGCACACCCTCACCGAGCTCGACGGCGTCGCCCGGCGCCTCGGCCAGTTCCAGTTCGACGGCGAGGATCTCGCCCGCGATCAGCTCGCGGTGCGCGAGCGCCCAGTCCCGCCGCTCTTCGGGCACGTCGAGGACGACGGTGATCCGATCGGACACCTCGAGCCCGGCGGCGCGCCGCGCGTCCTGCAACTCGCGGATCCGGTCCTTCGCCCACCCCTCGGCTTCCAGTTCCTCGGTGACCGCCGAGTCCAGGACGACCAGACCGGCCCCGTCGGGCAGGGCTGCCGTCGACTCCGGTTCGGCGGCCACGAGCCGCTGCGTGTACTCCTCCGGCAGCAACTCGATCCCCGCCGCGACGACGACGCCGTCCGAATTCTCCGACCAGTCACCGGCCTTCACGGCCTTGATGACGGTCTGCACGTCCTTGCCCAGGCGCGGTCCCGCGGCGCGCGCGTTGACGACGAGCTCGAACCGGCCGTGCACGTCCACGTCGGTGGTGAGGTCGACCTTCTTGACGTTGACCTCGTCGGCGATGAGACCCAGGTACGGGCGCAGGCGCTCCGCGTCGTCGGACGCGACCGTCACCTCGGGCAGCGGCAGCCGCACCCGGAGGTTCTGCGCCTTGCGCAGTCCCAGCACCGTCGAGCACACCGACCGCACCTCGTCCATCGCCGACACCAACTCCGCATCCGCCGGCAGCTGACCGTGGGCCGGCCAGTCCGCAAGATGCACGGACCGTCCGCCGGTCAGTCCCCGCCAGATGACCTCGCTGATCAGGGGCAGCAACGGAGCGGCGAGCCGGGTGACCACCTCGAGCACCGTGTGGAGGGTGTCGACGGCGTCCTTGTCCTCGTCCCAGAAGCGCGAACGCGACCGCCGCACATACCAGTTCGTCAGCGCGTCGCAGAACGTGCGCAGTTCGTCACACGCCCCGGCGATGTCGTTCGTCTCGAGCGCGCCGGTGATGGCGTCCCGGGTTCCGGCCAGCTTCGCGAGGATGTACCGGTCCAGGACGTTCGTCGAATCCGTGCGCCACTCACCGGACGTCGGCGCGTACAGCTGCAGGAAACTCCACGCGTTCCACAGCGGCAGCAGCGCCTGCCGGACACCCTCGCGGATGCCCTGTTCGGTGACGACGAGGTTCCCGCCGCGCAGGATCGGCGAGGACATGAGGAACCAGCGCATGGCGTCCGAGCCGTCCCGCTCGAACACCTCCTTCACGTCCGGGTAGTTGCCCTTGGACTTGCTCATCTTCAGTCCGTCTTCACCCAGGACGATGCCGTGAGCCGCAACGGTCTTGAAGGCGGGACGATCGAACAGCGCCGTCGCCAGCACGTGCAGCGTGTAGAACCAGCCGCGGGTCTGCCCGTTGTACTCGACGATGAAATCGCCCGGGAAGTGGCCGTCGAACCACTCACGGTTCTCGAACGGGTAGTGCACCTGCGCGTACGGCATCGAGCCGGACTCGAACCAGCAGTCGAGGACCTCGGGGACACGCCGCATCATCGACTTCCCGGTCGGGTCGTCCGGGTTCGGGCGCACCAGGTCGTCGATCATCGGCCGATGCAGATCCGTCGGCCGCACCCCGAAGTCGCGCTCGAGTTCGTCGAGCGAGCCGTACACGTCCGTGCGCGGGTACGCCGGGTCGTCGGACACCCACACCGGAATCGGGCTGCCCCAGTACCGGTTGCGGCTGATGTTCCAGTCGCGGGCGCCCTCGAGCCACTTGCCGAACTGTCCGTCGCGGATGTGCTCGGGCACCCACGTGATGTCCTGGTTCAGCTCGACCATGCGGTCGCGGAACTTGGTGACCGCGACGAACCACGACGGGACCGCCATGTAGATCAGCGGCTGCCCGCTGCGCCAGCTGTGCGGGTACGAGTGCTCGATCGTCTCGTGCCGCAGCAACTTTCCAGCAGCCTTGAGGTCCTTGATGATCACCGGGTTCGCGTCGAACACCTGGAGACCCTCGTACGGCGGCACCATCGCCGTGAACTTGCCGCCCGGGTCGAGCGGCTGCACGATCTCGATCCCGTTCGCCGTGCAGTACTCCATGTCCTCTTCACCGAAAGCCGGTGCGAGGTGGACGATTCCGGTACCGGACTCGGTGGTGACGTAGTCGGCGGAGATGACGCGGTGCGCGTTCTCGTGACCGACGAAGAAGTCGAACGGCGGGTCGTAGTGGAGCCCGACGAGGTCCGCACCCTTGTGCTCGGACAGCACCTCGGGTGCCTCGCCGAGTTCGCGGGCATAGTGCCCCAGCCGATCCTTGGCGAGCACGTAGCGTTTGCCGTCGGCGCCCGTCACCTGGACGTAGTCGATGTCCGGGTGCACCGCGACCGCGAGGTTGGACGGCAGCGTCCACGGCGTGGTGGTCCAGATGATCGCGTTGGCTCCGTCGAGCGGGCCCTCGCCGTGCAGCGGCATGTCGACCGTGACGGCGGGATCCTGGCGCATCTTGTACGCGTCGTCGAGCCGGGTCTCCTGGTTCGACAGCGGCGTCTGCTCGTACCAGCTGTACGGCAGCACACGGAAGCCCTGGTAGATCAGGCCCTTGTCGAACAGTTCCTTGAACGCCCACATGACCGACTCCATGAAGTCGAGGTCAAGGGTCTTGTAGTCGTTGTCGAAGTCGACCCACCGGGCCTGCCGGGTGACGTAGTCGCGCCACTCGTCCGTGTACCGCAGCACGGAGGACTTGCAGTACTCGTTGAACTTCTCGAGACCCATGACGTCGATCTCGGACTTGTCCTTGATGCCGAGCTGCTTCTCCGCCTCGAGTTCGGCGGGCAGTCCGTGGCAGTCCCAGCCGAATCGGCGCTCGACCTTGTTGCCGCGCATGGTCTGGAACCGGGGGATCAGATCCTTGACGTACCCCGTCAGGAGGTGGCCGTAGTGCGGGAGACCGTTCGCGAACGGCGGACCGTCGTAGAACACGAATTCGGGGGCGTCGTCACGCTGGGCGACCGACGCCCGGAAGGTGTCGTCCTCGTCCCAGCCGGCCAGCACACGCTGCTCGATCTGGGGAAACCGGACACCCGCGTCCTGGGAGACGCCGTAGTCGACCTTGGGGTAGGACTCGTTGCTGCTGGTCACGTTGCTGGTGTCGGTCACCGCGATCTCCTCGTGCCTGACGTACTCGGCACGGGGACGACGGAGACGCCTCCTGCGTCACCACCGCGGTACCACCCCGCTTGCACCCCGGAGGGCGCCTCTCGGTGCCGGGCTGTGACGGGCCCACCCGTTCGGTTCTACTGAGCCGGCGTGCCGGCCGTTCTTCCGAAGGCTCCCCGGTGATGGCCGGATCGTCGCCGCGAAACTCGGTTACTGAATTATTCGCTGAATGCAGTCTAGCCGCCACCGTCGCGGGGCGGCTCAGTCGGCACCGGGATACGGCAGCTCAGTCGCCCTCGTCGGATCCGGGCGCCGTGTCCGCGTCCCGTGCGGGACCGCGGTCACCGGGGACACCGCTCGCGGGTTGCCCCGGAACGGCCGCCGCCTTCTTGCCTGCAAGGGCGCTGACGAGCAGCAGGACCGCTCCGGCGACGCACACCACGATGCATCCCCAGGCCCACACGACCGAACCGGTCATGAGAGCCACCACCAGGAGAGCGAACCCCACCGCTGCAAGAGCGAGTGTCACGACCAGCACGGCTCAACCTCTATCCGGGCCGCTGGCTGGGCAACTACCGCGCGCTCAGTCAGCTATTGCCCTTGGCGTAGGACTGGCTGTAGTTGGACTGCGATCCACCCTGCGCGAACGAATCCTGACCGCCGTCCACCGGAACCGCGGATCCCCGCTGCTCCAGTTCCTCGAGCTGCGACTCCAGGTACGACTTCAGGCGCACACGGTATTCGCGCTCGAACGTCTTGAGCTGCTCGATACGACCCTCGAGCACGGAACGCTGCTGGTTGATCGTCGCCATGATCTCGGTGTGCTTCTTCTCCGCGTCCGCCTGCAGCGCATCGGCCTTCTCCTTGGCCTGGCGCAGCTGGGTCTCGGACCGGGTCTGAGCGTCGGTGATCAGTGCTTCCGACTTCTGGCGGGCGTCCGCGATCATCGTCTCGGAACGGGTCCGTGCATCGCTGACCAGCTGCTCCGAGTTGGTGCGCGCGTTGCCGAGCAGCTGCTCGGACTCCGTCTTCGCGTCACTCGTGAGGCGGTCCGCCATCTCCTGGGCGAGACCCAGAACCTTGGCGGCCTGCATGTGAGCGTCGGCGCCCTGGGCGGGAGCGGCCGCGGCCGCAGCGGCGGGAGCCGGTGCCGGCGCGGGAGCCTTGGGCTGCTCGACCACGCGAGCCGGCTCCGCCTTGGGGGCGGGAGTCGGTGCTGCGGACCCGGAGCGTGGAGCCTTCTTCGCATCGGCGAGCTCCTTGTCGAGCTCCCCTACTCGCTGCCGAAGGTCGGCGTTCTCCTCGATCAGGCGCGACAACTCTTGCTCGACGAGGTCGAGAAACGCATCGACTTCGTCTTCGTTGTAGCCCCGCTTACCGATCGGTGGCTTGCTGAACGCGACATTGTGCACATCAGCGGGAGTCAGCGGCATGGAAGGATCCCTTCACGCGTCATTTGGCGGTCTAGCAAGCATTCAGTTACAGCGCAGTCTACGTAACGGTGAAACAAGACTGGATCAATGGGGTCCATTCTGTCACACCAGACCCGTAGCACGCGCTTGTCCCTGAACGATCGACATCAGGATGAAGACGATGAACAGCAAGACCATGATGGATAGATCCAACCGCACCCCACCGAGATTGATCGGGGGGATCAACCGCCGTAGCAGTTTGACCGGTGGATCGGTGACCGTAAAAATCGCCTCGAGAATGACGACCACGACGCCGGTTGGCCGCCAGTCTCGTGCGAAGGTCCGTACGAACTCGACAATGATTCTGCCGATGAGTAGCAGCCAAAAGACAAACAGTATCAAGTAGATCACCGAGAACAAGGCCACACCTTCACTCTGCCTGAGAATGTCCGGCCGATCAAAACGAGCCGCTTGGCCAGGGCTTTCTCCGCCACAGCCGCCGCGGCCCGCGCCGTTTCGGACGTTCGGATCCCGATGGTCGTTTCCCCCGCTCCCCGGTTTACTTCTGGCTGTAGAAGCCGGTTTCCGCGATGCGGCGACGCTCCTCGGCGGACACGTCGATGTCTGCGGGTGAGAGCAAGAACACCTTCGTGGCCACCTTGTCGAACGACCCGCGCAGCGCGAATGCCAGTCCGGCGGCGAAATCGACGAGGCGCTTGGCGTCCGCGTTGCTCATCTCGACGAGGTCCATGATGACGGGGGTGCCGTCACGGAACCGCTCGCCGATCGTGCGGGCCTCCCCGTAGTCGCGGGGGCGCAGCGTGGTGATCTTGGACAGCGGCCCACCTTCGTCGAAGAGGGGTCCGCGACGACTCTCCACCCGCTCGGACCGCGTGTCGACGGCCAGCGCGCCACGGGTGCTGCCGCGCACCGCACCGCTCGCGCTGGGACGGGCCGACCGAACGGCCACGGGTTCGACCCGGGACGAGTGCCGGGGGCCGTCGTACCGGTCGAAGTCGTCGTCGAGGTCGTCCCGGCGGCCGGGAGCATAGGCAGCCTTGCTGAAGGCCGGCTCGGCGAAGTCGCGGTCGTCACGGTCGAGGTACGGATCACGTCCACTGTCGCGGGCCGGTCGAGCAGGCCTGCGACCAGGTTCCGGCTCGTCCAGGTACTCGTCCTCGTAATCGTCGAGGGGAACCATGCCGAAGTAAGCCTTGAACTTGTGCAGACTGCTCATTGATCGACCTTCCTTGGCGCGGCGGACAGGATCCAACTGCGACCGGTCGCAGCGGTGTGGACGGGTTGGCGATCACCTGGGCGATCTATTTCGAGGTTATAGGCCTCGAACCCAACAGCGCGGTTCCGACACGCACGCACGTCGACCCGTGTCGGACAGCGTGCTCGAGATCATTCGTCATGCCCGCTGAGAGGTCCGTCGCATCCGGATGGTCGCGCCTGAGCCGCGCGTGAATCTGCTGTAATTCCTCGAACGCCGCGTCCGGGTCGGCGTCGATCGGCGGAACCGCCATCAGCCCGCGGTACTCGAGTCCCGGCGACGCCTGCACCTGCGCAGCAAGGCGTTCGAGGTCGGCGATCGCGGCACCGCCGCGCTGCGGATCGCCGTCCAGACTGACCTGCAGCAGCACCCGCAGGGGCCCGGGCCGCTCCCCCGCCTCGAGCGCCGTCGTGGCCGCGCGGCCGAGTGCGCCGACGAGCCGTTCACTGTCCACCGAGTGGATGGCGTACGCCCAGTGCGCGACGGCCTTCGCCTTGTTGCGCTGGAGGTGTCCGATCATGTGCCACCGCACCGACGGATCCGTCACCACGGTGCGGAACTCCGCGATCTTGGCCGTGGCCTCCTGCTCCCGCGACTCCCCGAATTCGCGGCACCCGAGTTCGTACAGGATCCGCGCGTCGGATTCGGGGAAGAACTTGGTGACGGGCAGCAGCGACACCTCCGCGGGGTCGCGGCCGGCGTCCCGGCACGCCGCGTCGAGCCGTGCGCGCACGGCGCCGAGCGCAGCCTCGATCTCCCCGACCCTGCTCATCGTTTCCACTCCCACACCGATCCTCACCGCCGTCGGCGGTCGTCGTCACACGCTGTCTTGCCCAGTATCCATCCAGATCACCGCCGCGAGCCGACCGGTCGGGGCCTGCCGGCGATGACTGAACAGTGTCTGGTCCTCGATGGTGCAGCGCGGATCCTCCGCCACCCCCGCGACACCCGCGTCGAGCAGTTGCTTCCGCAGGCCGGCCCGCAGGTCGAGGCCGGGGGTGCCCTTGACGGTGCGGGTGGCGCTGCCGGGAAGGAACTTCTCGACGTCGGCTTGCATCGCCGCGGGGACCTCGTACTGTCGGCCGCTTGCCGCCGGACCCAGGAATGCGCCGATCCGGTCGACGCGCGCCCCCTGCTCGACCATGACGTCGAGCACCCGCGGAACGATGCCGATACGGGCGCCGATCCGGCCGGCGTGGACTGCGGCGACCACTCCGGCCTCGTCGTCGGACAGCAGCACCGGGACGCAGTCGGCGCTGAGGGTCGCGAGTGCGAGCCCCGGAACCGTCGTCACCAGCGCGTCCGTGGCGGGTACCGGCACGTCGGTGGGCCCGTCGACCACGGTGACGTTGCGACTGTGGATCTGCTCCATCCAGATCAGGCGGTCGAAGGCCACGCCGATGTTGTCTGCCAGTCGACGCCGGTTCGCCTCCACCGCGGCCGGATCGTCGCCGACGTGATCACCGAGGTTGAACGTGTCGTACGGTGCGACGGAGTGCCCTCCGGCACGGGTGGTGACGACCCGGCGAACCCTGAAATCGGGGGCGGACGGTGAACTCAACGACGCATGAAGGAGGGCACGTCGACTTCGTCTTCACCCTCCTCGTCGGACACCGGCACCGCGCGGGACTGACCGTTTCCCGGAAGCGGCGGCAGACTGCTCGGGCTCTGGTGGGAGCTGATCGTCTCGCGGGTCACCGACATAGGCTCGCTGTGCTGGTCGGCCGACTGTCCGACCTCGCCTGCGCGCCCGGCACCGATGGCGCTGCGACCGGCAGCGCCCGACTCGACCGGCCGGCGGGCGGGGGCGCCGCCGTCGAACCCGGCGGCGATGACGGTGACCCGCACTTCGTCGCCGAGCGAATCGTCGATGACGGTGCCGAAGATGATGTTCGCGTCGATGTGGGCAGCTTCCTGCACCAGCGACGCCGCCTCGTTGATCTCGAACAGGCCGAGGTCGCTGCCACCGGCGATCGAGAGCAGCACGCCGCGCGCACCCTCCATCGACGCCTCGAGCAGCGGAGAGTTGATCGCCGATTCCGCGGCCTTGATGGCGCGGCCCTCGCCGCGCGAGGATCCGATGCCCATCAGCGCGCTACCCGCGCCGGACATGACGCCCTTGACGTCGGCGAAGTCGACGTTGATCAGACCGGGGGTGGTGATGAGGTCGGTGATGCCCTGGACACCGTTGAGCAGCACCTCGTCGGCGCTGCGGAACGCGTCCATGAGGCTGACGGCGGCGTCGCCGAGCTGCAGGAGGCGGTCGTTCGGGATCACGATGAGGGTGTCGCACGATTCGCGCAGCGACTGGATGCCGGTGTCGGCCTGGCCGCCGCGGCGCTTGCCCTCGAAGGAGAAGGGGCGGGTGACGACACCGACGGTGAGGGCTCCGAGCTTGCGCGCGATACTCGCCACGACCGGTGCGCCACCGGTACCCGTGCCGCCGCCCTCGCCTGCGGTCACGAACACCATGTCGGCGCCCTTGAGGACTTCCTCGATCTCGTCCTTGTGGTCTTCTGCGGCCTTGCGGCCGACTTCGGGATCCGCGCCGGCGCCGAGCCCGCGGGTGAGTTCCCGGCCGACGTCGAGCTTGACGTCGGCGTCACTCATCAGCAGCGCTTGCGCGTCGGTGTTGACGGCAATGAACTCGACTCCCTTGAGTCCCTGCTCGATCATCCGGTTGACTGCGTTCACGCCGCCGCCGCCGATGCCGACGACCTTTATTACGGCGAGGTAGTTGTGCGGGGGCGTCATCGGCTCTCGCCTTCCATGAGTGTGTATCACGCTTTCGTACAGATCGGTCCAGCCTGAACTCTCAACCTCAACCATAGGGTTACGGTTATGTCAAGTGCTGCTCGACTAGAGCGAAACGCTATGCACCGGCATAGGGATACGCCATTAGGCGCGCCGAGACGCGCCGAGTTATTTGACGAACTCGCCCGCAACTGTTTCGCATCCGGGTCACGACCCCTCACCGCACCGTCGGCAGGTCGGGACTCGACACGTCGTACGTCTGCCCGGGCTGGGTGAGCAGCGGCAGGGTGACCGCAGCCTTGCGCTCGGACTTCTCCGTACCGCCCCACACCACGATCCGGCCGTCGAGCAGCGTCACCGAGATATCCGAAATCGACTTCGCCGCAACCTGTCCCACCTGACCGCGCAGCTGAGGCGGCATCGACTCCAGCACCTCGATCGCCGCCGCCGTCGACGGGTCGCCCCACCCCGGCGACTCCGTCACCAGACGCGGCACCCCGGGCGGCGGCGGTGCGATCTCGTAGTCCACGGCCTCCGCGTCGAGCAGATGGGTACCGCCGGGGCTGTCGACGAACACGACGGGCACCCGCTCGGTTACCGTGACCCGGATGGTGGACGGGTACACCCGCTGGACGCGCGCGGACGCCACCTTCGGGATCGCGGCGACCCGCTGAGCCGCGCCCTCCGTGTCGACACGCAGCAACGGCTGCCCCTGCGGCACCGCCAGCACCTGCCGAATCTGCTCCTCGGAGATCGACATCGCCCCCGCGACATCCGTCTTCCGCACCGACAGCAGCGGCGTGAACCAGGCGACGAGACCGAGCGCCACGACCACCACGACACCGACGGCGCCCATCACCGCCGGCCGCCGGTACCACGGCCGCCGCGGTGTCTCCACCGCCGCGGACTTCCGTGCCGCCGAGGCCGATTCGCGGGTGCGCCGCGTTCCGGGCTCGGTGACCGTCGAGGTGCGCCGACGCGAGGACGCCCGATCGCTCGCCGTCGCGCGGGCACCGGCCGCAGCCCCCGGCCGCGGACTTCGCTGGACGTCGCGGCGAACCGGGCGGTCCGGCCGCTCGGACCGGCCCCGACGCTCCCGCGTCATCGCGACGGGTGGTGGTGCGGAGCCGCACGCAGAGCGTCGAGGATCTGGTTGCCGAGCATCGTCACGTCACCGGCACCCATGGTGATCACCACGTCCCCGGGGGACGCGAGTGCCGCGACCTGACGCGGTGCCAGCGACAGGTCGGGCTGGTAGTGCACCGGCTTCGACACCGACAGCGCGACCAGGGCGCCGCTGACACCCGGGAGCGGTTCTTCGCGCGCGCCGTACACGTCGAGGACCACAACCTCGTCGGCGAGATCCAAGGCGTGTCCGAACTCTTCCGCGAATGTTGCTGTGCGGGAGTACAGGTGGGGCTGGAACACCACGATGACCTTGCCGCTGCGCACCGAGTCCTCGGATTCTCGGCGGTCGGCCTCGTGGGGATGGCGCACCAGATCGGCGGCGGCGCCGAGCACGGCACGCACCTCCGTCGGGTGATGCGCGTAGTCGTCGAACACGCGGACCCCGTGCTCGCGGCCGGTGAACTGGAACCGGCGGTGCACTCCCCCGAATCCGGCGATGCCTTCGAGGATCTCGTCCACGTCGGCGCCTGCCTCCCGGGCGGCGAGGAGAGCCGCCAGCGCGTTGAGCGCCATGTGCCTGCCGGGCACACCCATCCGGACCGTCCTCGGCGACTGCTCGCCGGCCAGCTGGAACTGCAGGACTCCGCCGACGTCCCTCGCCTCGAAGCTGAGCAGTCGCGCGCCGACCTCGACACCGTCGACCGACGCGAAGGCCCCGTCCGCGTTCTCGGCGCTGCCGTATCCCAGCACCCGCACACCGGGCAGCCCCCGCGCCGCCACCCGCTGCGCGAGCGCCGAGGACCCTGGATCGTCGAGACAGGCGACGAGCAGACCGCCGGGCGACAGACGGGCCGCGAAATCGTCGAACACCTGGATGTACGCCTCGGTGCTGCCGAAGTAGTCGAGGTGGTCGGCTTCGACGTTGGTGACGACGACGACGTCCGGGTCGTACTGGAGTAGCGAACCGTCGCTCTCGTCGGCCTCCGCGACGAACACGTCGCCGCTGCCGTGGTGCGCGTTGGTTCCGGCCTCGTTGAGTTCGCCGCCGACCGCGAACGACGGATCGAAGCCGCAGTGTTGCAGCGCCACCACCAGCATCGACGTGGTCGACGTCTTGCCGTGGGTGCCGGAAACCAGCAGGGTGCGGTGCCCCTGCATCAGCGACGCCAGCACCGCGGGCCGCAGGATCACGGGAATCCCGCGCCTGGCCGCCTCCACCAGTTCCGGGTTGTCCTTGGGGATGGCGGCGTGGGTGGTGACCACGACGGTCGGGCCGCCGGGCAGCAGGTCGAGCGCGCCGGCGTCGTGGCCGATGCGGACCTGCGCGCCGCGGGCACGCAGGGCGAGGACGCCGCGGCTCTCCTTGGCGTCCGATCCGGACACCTGCCCTCCCCTGGCCAGCAGGATCCGCGCGATTCCGGACATTCCGGCGCCGCCGATCCCGACCATGTGGACTCGTTCCAACTCCGCGGGCAGGTCGGTCATCGGGTTCCCCTTGTCAGCGCGGCCACGTCGAGCACGATCCGCGCAACCTCGGTGGCTGCGCTGCGGTGACCCGCGCCGGCCGCCCGTCGCCCCATGTCCTCGAGCTGTGCGGGGTCGCGCAGCAGAGGGATCACGGTCTCCGCGACGAATCCGGCGGACAGGTCTCCGTCGGCGACAATCATTCCACCTCCGGCGGCGACCACCGGTCGCGCATTCAGTTCCTGCTCCCCGTTGCCGTGGGGCAGCGGCACGTATACCGCGGGAAGTCCCACCGCCGACACCTCCGCCACCGTCATCGCGCCCGACCGGCAGATCACCGCGTCCGCGGCCGAATACGCGAGGTCCATCCGCGACAGGTAGGGAACGGCCACGTAGGGCGGGCCGCCCGGGGTCGCGGGAACGTCGAGGGTGTTCTTCGGTCCGTGCGCGTGCAGAACGGCCACACCGGCCGCGGCGAGCGACTCCGCCGCGCCCGACACGGCCTCGTTGAGCGACCGCGCACCCTGCGAGCCGCCGAAGACGAGCAGCACCGGACCCTCGGCGGGGAGCCCGAAGTGTGCACGCGCCTCCGCGCGCAGAGCCGCCCGGTCGAGACCGGTGATCGACGCCCGGACCGGGATCCCGAGGATCTCCGCCTCCGAGCGGCCGCGAGCGGACACTCCGGAACCGGCGACCGCCGCCAGGACCCGGGCGGCGCGGCGGGCACCGATCTTGTTCGCGATCCCGGCGCTGGCGTTCGCCTCGTGCACCACGATCGGAATGCGGCGCCTGCGGCGGAGCAGACCGGGGCCGGCCGCCAGGTATGCGGGCAGTGCGACGTACCCGCCGAACCCGACGACGACGTCGGCGCCGGTCGCGTCGAGTACCTCGCGGGTGCGGCGCACCGACGCGCGTACCCGGCCGGGAAGCCGCAGCAGGTCGAGGGTGGGTTTACGGGGCAGCGGCACCGGCGGAATGAGCTCGAGCGGATAGCCCCGCTCGGGAACCAGGGTGGTTTCGAGGCCGCGCGCCGTGCCGAGAGCGGTCACCACCGCGGTGTCGTCGATCGCCTTGATCGCATCGGCCACTGCCAGAGCCGGCTCGATGTGCCCGGCGGTACCACCACCGGCCACGATCACCGACAGGGTGGACTTGTCGCCGTTCACCTACGAAATCCTCGCTCTCCTGCTCGGCCACCCGAGCTTCGCTGTTGACGTGCACCTCGTTCGGGGGTGCGGCCCTTGCCGCGTTCGGGGCGGCCCTTCTCGTATGTGACGCTGCGGGTCCGCGGGGCCATCTCGCGACCGGCCCTCCGCCGGGCTTCGGCGCGGCGCACCGCCTCGGCGCGTGCCGCGTCGGCCCGCACCGGCGAATACGCCTCCGGCTTGCGGAGACGCAGAAGACGACCGAACGGGCCGTCCTGCCCGGAGTGCAGCGCCGCGACCGCCTCCGGTTCGTGCCGCGCCGCGTTGGCGACGAGGCCGAACATGAACAATGTGGTGGCCGTCGACGTTCCGCCGGCCGACACCAGCGGCAATTGCAGGCCGGTGACGGGCAGCAGCCCGATCACGTACCCCACGTTGATGAACGCCTGTCCGGTGATCCACACCGTCGCCGTTCCGGTGAGCAGGCGCAGGAACGGGTCGGCGGACCGGGCCGCGATGCGCAGGCCCGTGTACACGAACAGTCCGAACAAGCCGAGGACGGCGGCGCCGCCGAGGTATCCGAGCTCTTCGCCGATGATCGCGAAGATGAAGTCGTTGTGGGCGTTCGGCAGGTAGCTCCACTTCGCGCGGCTCTGCCCCAGCCCTCGTCCGAGGATCCCGCCGTCCGCGAGCGAATACATCGCCTGCCGCGACTGGTACCCGATGCCCTGCGGGTCGGAACCGGGATTGAGGAACTCGCGCACGCGAGCGGAGCGGTAGCCGGCGGTGAGCGCGAGGATCACGATTCCGCCGAAACCGGTGCCGAGGATGGCGACGAACAGTTTCAGCGGCAGGCCCGCGAACCACAGCAGCGCCATCAGGATGATGGCCAGCGAGACCGTCGTGCCGAGGTCGGGCTGCAGGATGATCAGGACGAACGCGACGAGCGCGGCCGGCACCAGCGGAACGAGCATGTCCCGGACACTGGAGATGTCGCTGCGCCGCGACGCCAGGATGTGCGCACCCCACACGGCCAGCGCGATCTTGGTGAGCTCGGCGGGCTGCAACGAGAATCCCGCGACGACGAACCAGCCGCGGGTGCCCTGGGACACGGTGCCGATGCCGGGTATGAGGACCAGAACCAGCAGGATGATCGTGACCGCGAAGGCCGGGAACGACAGGGCGCGCATCACCCGGACCGGGATCTGCAGCGCCGCGTAGAACAGGCCGAGCCCGAGAGCCGCGAACAACGCCTGCCGGGTGAAGAGGGTGTACGCCGAACCGTCGGAGGCGTAGGCCTCGACGCTCGACGACGACAGCACCATCACCAGGCCGAGGACCGTCAGCAGAAACGCGATGGTGACCACGAGGTGGAACGACGCCAGAGGCCGCGACAGCCAGGCCCCGATCCGGGTGCGCGGGCCGCGCGGAGGTGCAGTGCGGGTGCGGGGACCGGATGGTGCACGCTTCGCCACACCGGGGGCGGCCGCCGTGCGAGCCGGGGACCGCTGTCCCTCGGGGACGCGTCGGGTGCGGGCTCCGGCGGAGGTCATCGCAGCGTCCTGGAGATGTCCGACGCGTCGAGCCCGCCGACGGCTTCCGCGAAGCTGTCCCCCCGGTGGCCGTAACTGGCGAACATGTCGAGCGAGGCCGCCGCAGGCGCCAGGACGACGGAATCCCCTGCCGTTGCCAGCGCAGCCGCCTCACGCACGACGACACCCATCACGGCGTCGCTGTCGGTGTCCGCCGGCAGCACCACCCGGTGCGTCGCGGTCTGCGGGACTGCACTCACACCTGCATCGTCTCCCGTTTCCACAGTGACCACGGGAACCTCGGGGGCGTGTCGCGCAAGGGACTCTGCGATCTGCATCGCATCGCGGCCGAGTAGGACGGCGCCGGCGAGGCGACCGGCCACCTCCCGGACGAGGTCGTCGACCCGCGCACCCTTCAGCAGACCCCCGGCGATCCACACCACCCGCTCGTGGGCGAGTATCGACGGGCGGGCGGCGTGCGGGTTGGTGGCCTTGGAGTCGTCGACGAACGTCACGCCCCCGACCTCGGCGACGAGTGCCGCGCGGTGCGGGCCCACGACGTGGGCGGCCAAACCTGCGGCGACCGCGTCCGGCGGAACTCCGATCGCCCGTGCCAGAGCCGCCGCGGCCAGGGCATCCATCAGTCCGGCAGGCCCGGGCGGAGTGATCCCCTCGGTCGGGGCCAGCCGCTCGCCGTCCGCGAACGCGCGGTCGACGAGGTACCCGTCCTCGACACCCAGCTCGCCCGGCGCCGGCACCCCCAGCCGGAAACCCAGGGTCCGGGCTGCGAGGGACGATGAGAAGAGAGAGGACGCGACCTCGTCGTCGAGGCCCAGCACCGCGACCTCACCGGTCAGGGCGCGCGCCTTCGCATCGATGTACGGCTGCATCCCGCCGTGCCAGTCCAGATGATCTTCGGCGATATTGAGGATCGCGCCTGCGGCCGGCCGGACCGACGGCGCCCAGTGCAGCTGGAACGACGAGAGTTCGACCGCCAGCGCCTCCGCCCGGGGTTCGGTGTGCCGCAGGGCGTCGAGCACCGGAAGCCCGATGTTGCCGCAGGCCAGACTCGGCAGCTCGGCCGCCTCGAGGATGGACTGCAGCATGGAGGTCGTCGTGGTCTTGCCGTTGGTGCCGGTGACCACCAGCCACCGTCGCGGCGGGCCGTAGAGCCCGGCCCGGTCCACGTGCCACGAGAACTCGATGTCGCCCCAGATCGGTACCCCGTCCCCGGCGGCGAGCGAGAGCAGCGGTGCGTCCGGGCGGAACCCCGGGCTCGTCACGACCAGCGCGAACTCGGCGACCCGGTCCCGCTCGGCGAGCAGATCGTCGATCGGGACGGTCGCGGCGCCGAGCCGCGCGCACTCGGCGAGGGCGTCGACGTTCGCGTCGGTCACGGTGACGAGCGCACCGAGGTCACGAAGAGGTTCGATGGTGGCCCGGCCGGAGACACCCGCACCGGCGACGAGGACGCTGCGACCCCGCAACCAGTCGAGCCCGCCGTGTTCCTCTGCCACGTCGTCAGCCCCCGATCGCTGCCAGGTACTCGCTGTAGAACAGCGCGAGCCCGATCGCGGAGGCGATGGCGGCCAACAACCAGAACCGGATGATCACCGTGGTTTCCGCCCACCCTGCGAGTTCGAAGTGGTGATGGAACGGAGCCATCCGGAACACTCGTCTTCGGCTCGACCGGAACACCGCGACCTGGATCACGACCGATGCCGCCTCGGCGACGAACAGCGCGCCGATCACGACCATCAGCAGTTCGGTGCGCGTCGTGATCGACAGTCCGGCGAGCATGCCGCCGAGTGCCAGCGAACCGGTGTCGCCCATGAAGATCTTCGCCGGCGCCGCGTTCCACCACAGGAATCCGATGCACGCACCGGCACCGGCTGCGCAGATCAGGGCCAGGTCGAGCGGATCTCGGACGTCGTAGCAGCCCTTGCCGGGGCTCGTCTCGCACGCGTTGCGGTACTGCCAGAACGTGATGATCACGTACGCGCCGAGGACCAGGCTCATGGACCCGGCAGCGAGACCGTCGAGGCCGTCGGTGAGATTGACCGCGTTCGACCAGGCGCTCACCAGGAGGTAGCAGAACGCGACGAACACGACGGAGCCCATCGTGACCGTCGCGATGTCACGCACGTACGACAGGTGCTCGCTGCCCGGTGTGAGGTCGTTCGCGCCCCGGAACTGCAGCGCGAGAATGCCGAACGCCACTGCCGCGATGAGCTGTCCGACCAGCTTCGCCGTCTTGTTCAGTCCGAGGTTGCGCTGCTTGCGGATCTTGATGAAGTCGTCGAGGAACCCGACCCCGCCGAGCGCCGTCGTGAGACCGAGAACCAGCAGTCCCGATGCCGACGGCCCGTCCGCGTTGTAGCCGATGCCGATCAGGTGCGAACCCCAGTAGCCGGCCCACAGTCCGGCGAGGATGGCGACGCCACCCATCGTCGGGGTGCCGCGCTTCGACTGGTGGCTCGCCGGACCTTCGACACGGATCTCCTGGCCGAATCCCTGACGGGAGAAGGCCTTGATGAGAACGGGGGTCAGCAGAATCGAGACGGCGAGCGCGATGCCCGCCGCGAAGAGGATCTGTCTCACCGCGTAGCCTCCGAACCCTTCTGTCCCGTGCTTCCCGCCAACACCGTGTCCGCGACCTCCCACAATCCGATGGACTGCGACGCCTTGACCAGCACCAGATCACCCGGCGCCAGTTCCGCTTCGAGCAAGGCGACCGCACCGGCGATGTCGGGGACGAGGATCGACTCCTCACCCCACGAACCCTCCATGACCGCACCCTGATGCATGGCGCGGGCGGGCCTGCCGGTTCCGACGATGATCAGCCTGCTCACGTCCAGTCGGACGGCGAATCTGCCGATGGCGTCGTGTTCGACCACTGATTCTGGACCCAGCTCGGCCATTTCTCCGAGCACCGCCCAACTCCGGCGCGCCGCACCCCGGCCCGTCCTGGCCATCGACACCAGCGCCTTCAGGGCCGCCCGCATCGAGTCGGGGTTCGCGTTGTACGAATCGTTGACGACGGTCACACCGTCCGGCCGGTCGCGGACGTCCATCCGGCGCGCCGAGACGGCGGCGGCACCGGAGAGGGCCTGCGCGATCTGCTCGAGGTCCGCCCCGCATTCGAGCGCCACCGCCGCTGCGGCGAGCGCGTTGCCGACCTGGTGTTCGCCGTGCACGGCGAGCTCGACGGCGACACTGCCCGCCGGCGCCGTGAGAGTGAAACGCGCCCTTGCCTTCTCGTCGAGCACGATGTCGGTGGCCCGCACGTGCGCGGACTCCGACCGGCCGACGAGGACCACACGGGCCGACGTGCGCGGGGCCATGGCTGCCACCAGCGGATCGTCGGCGTTGAGGATCGCGACACCACCCTCGTCCGCCGAGGGCAGCGACTCCGCGAGTTCGCCCTTGGCGGCGGCGATCGCGTCACGCGAACCGAATTCGCCGAGGTGCGCCGTACCCACGTTGAGGACGACCCCGATCCTCGGGGGTGCGATGTTCGCGAGGGAGGCGATGTGGCCGCGGCCGCGGGCCGACATCTCCAGAACCAGAAATCCCGTGTCCGCGTCCGCGCGCAGCGCGGTCCACGGGTGGCCGAGTTCGTTGTTGAACGATCCGGGCGGCGCGACGACGAGGCCGAGGGGGCGCAGGACGGCGGCGAGCAGATCCTTGGTCGACGTCTTTCCCGCCGATCCGGTGACGCCGACGACGGTCAGCCCCTTCGCGGTGAGGCCGTCGACGGAGGCGCGCGCGAGCTTCGCGAGGGCCGCGAGCACGGCGGCGCCCGATCCGTCGGTGTCGTGTTCGAGAGCCATCGCCTTGCTCGGGATGTCGCTGGGCGTCGGGGTGACGACGATCGCGGGGACGCCGACCGGGCGCGCGGCCAGGACCGCGACCGCACCGGCCTCGACCGCCGACGCCGCGTGATCGTGGCCGTCCACGTGGGCGCCGGGCAGGGCGAGGAACAGCCCCCCGGCGGTGACCTTGCGCGAGTCGAACTCCACCGTTCCCGTCACCTCGGCCGACGGATCGGCGACGTCGTGCAGTTCGCCGCCCACGATCTCGGCGATGCGAGCGAGTGTCATCGGGATCATCGCGCTCCTCCGACCTGTCGCTCGATCGCGTCGCCCAGTACGTCGCGGTCGTCAAATGGGTACTTCACCCCGTGTATCTCCTGACCGATCTCGTGTCCCTTGCCTGCGACCAGAATCACGTCGCCTGCCTGCGCCCAGCCGACGGCGTCGGCGATCGCCTTCGCTCGGTCCGCTACTTCCCACACCTGTCCCCGCTCGGATTCGGGCACTCCGAGAGCGCCCTCGCGGACCGCGGCCCTGATCTTCGCCGGGTCCTCGGTGCGGGGGTTGTCGTCCGTGATGATCAGCAGGTCGGCACCGCGCGCGGCCGCGGCGCCCATCAGCGGCCGCTTGCCTGCGTCGCGATCGCCGCCCGCACCCACGACGACAGCGACGCGACCGCGCACCTGGTCGCGCAGCGTCGCGATCACGGCCTCGACCGCTGCGGGCTTGTGCGCGTAGTCGACGACGGCGAGGAAGTCCTGTCCCCGGTCGATCCGCTGCACCCGGCCCGGCACGTCGACCCCGGCGATGCCCCGGGCGGCGTCGCGCGGATCGGCACCCAGCGCCGCGCACAGCGCGACGGCGAGGGAAGCGTTGGCGACGTTGTACTGCCCCGGCAGACGGAGCTCCACGTCGAGTGTCGTGCCCTCGGCCGTGGTGAGCGCGAAGGTCTGCGAGCCCGAGAGCGACACCGTCGCCGGGCCCGCCGTCCACACCGCGCCCTCGCTGTCCGGCGTGGTCGCGACCGTCGTCACGATCGAGTGCGCACCGCGGGCGACGTCGGCCATCCGCTGTCCCCACACGTCGTCGATACAGATGACGGCGTGCTGGGCGTGCACGGACGAATCGGCCGCGAAGAGCCGCGCCTTCGCGGCGAAGTAGTCCTCGAAGTCGCGGTGGAAGTCCAGGTGGTCCTGGGAGAGATTCGTGAAGGCGCCCACATCGAAGCGGACTCCGTCGACGCGGCCGAGCGACAGCGCGTGGCTGGACACCTCCATCACGACGGTGTCGATCCCCTGCTCGAGCATCACGGCGAACAGGGCGTGGAGCTGCGGCGCCTCAGGGGTCGTCAGTGCGCTCGGCACCCGGCGGCCACTCATCCGGGTCTCGATGGTGCCCACGAGACCGGTCGTCCGCCCCGCGGCGGTGAGCGCGGCTTCGACGAGATACGAGGTCGTGGTCTTCCCCGACGTCCCGGTGATGCCGATGACCTGCATCTTCTCCGAGGGCCGGCCGTAAATGGTTGCCGACAGCTCACCGAGGACGCCGCGTGGGTCGTCGTGGACGAGCACCGGCATGTCCGAGCCCAGCGCGGACACCAGCGCGAATCCGGCCTCGTCGGTGAGGATCGCGGTCGCGCCGCGTGCGAGAGCGTCGGCGGCGAATTCCGCGCCGTGCGCGCGGGCCCCGGGAAGGGCCGCGAACAGATCGC
The DNA here is from genome assembly GCF_048381435.1 of Rhodococcus mengyinensis. Classification (NCBI taxonomy): domain Bacteria; kingdom Bacillati; phylum Actinomycetota; class Actinomycetes; order Mycobacteriales; family Nocardiaceae; genus Rhodococcus; species Rhodococcus mengyinensis. The sequence goes on from NZ_JBLWIT010000154.1 coordinate 94,032, forward strand.
CCTCGACGATCCCCTGGGCGCGGAGATCCACCCCGGTGACGATGACGTGCTCGGCGGTTCCGGTGGGTGCCTCGACCCTCGCTCCGGCGAGCGCCGCCAGAGCGCTCACCGTGGTACGGACCGGCTGGGCGGGGCGAAGGCTGTCTGTGACCTTCACCTCCACTGACGCCGACTGCGGGCGGGACGGAACAGGCACCGGGCTCCTCTCGGATGTCGACTCTCACTGACAACGGCATAGTGCACGGATCGATACAGCGTGCTACCTCGGCAGTTCCCTGCGTCCACGGGAAAGTCCGTGTCCACTGAACGGCCGACGTGTCAGATTACCGCGAGCGCTCTCGGAACCCGATTCGGCCGACCTTCGCTCAATCGGCCTGCAGCACCAGCCTGCGTCCGGGGTCCGGGGACATCGGCACGCTGTCGCGCTGCAGCATCCAGGACGCGATGTTGTGGAACAGCGGCGCCGCGGACTGGCCGCCGGAACCGTCCGCGCTGCGTGTCGGCGCGTTCAGCATGATTCCGACGACGTACCGAGGGTTGTCGGCGGGGGCGATCCCGGCGAACGTGATCCAGTAGTTCGAGTTCGAGTAGCACTTGCAGGCGGGGTCGACCTGCTGGGCGGTGCCCGTCTTGCCGCTGATCTGGTACCCGTCGACGGCTGCCTGCACCCCGGTACCGCGCTGGTTGCCCGTGTCGTTCTGGGTGACGGAGCGGAACATGTCACGGACGGTGGACGCGGTCTGGGGGCTGACGACCGTCACCTCCTCGGGCGCCTCGGTCTCCGTCCGGTTCCCCGACGCGTCGACGGTCGCCTTGACGATGCGCGGCGGGATGCGAACGCCGTCGTTGGCGATCGCCTGGTACATGCCGGTCATCTGCAGCAGCGTCATCGACAGGCCCTGACCGATCGGCAGGTTCGCGAACGTGCCCCCCGACCACTGGTCGCGGCTGGGGACGCTGCCCGCGCTCTCACCGGGTAGCCCGACGTCGGTGCGCTGGCCGAGCCCGAACCTGGACAGCATGTCCGCGTAGCGGTCCTCCCCCACCCGCTGAGCGAGCATCAGGGTGCCCACGTTCGAGGACTTCCCGAACACACCCGTGGCCGTGTACGGGGCGACCCCGTGGTCCCACGCGTCCTTCACCGACACACCCGACATCTGAATGTTGCCGGGAACTTCGAGAACTTCGTCCGGTGTGGTCAGCCCGTACTCGATCGCGGCGGCCGCGGTGACGATCTTGTTGACGGAGCCCGGTTCGAACGGCGTGCTCACCGACAGGTTGCCCATCTCCGCGGTCCGCGGATTGTTGCCCACCCCGATCGCCGGGTTGAACGTGCTGTCGTTCGACATCGCGAGCACCTCACCGGTGTGGGAGTCGAGCACGACCGCCGAGGCGTCCTTCGCACCGGACTTGTCCTTGGCCATCTGCACCTGCTGCTGAACGTAGTACTGCAGGTCGGAGTCGATGGTGAGCTCGACGCTCGACCCGTCCACCGCCGGTTGCTTGTCACGCCAGCTGCCGGGAATCACCGCGCCGTCGGAGCCCCGGTCGTAGGTCTGGGAGCCGTCGGTGCCTGCCAGGGTGGAGTCGAGCGAGTCCTCGAGGCCGAGCAGTCCGTGGCCGTCCCAGCCGGTGGCGCCGACGAGGTTGGCGGCAAGGGATCCGCCCGGATACTCGCGGATGTCCTGGCGTTCGAGTCCGACCTCCGGGAACTTGTCGCTGATCTGCGCCGCGATGTTGGGGTCGACGCTGCGCGCGAGATAGACGAACGTGTCGTCGCCGTGCAGTTTCTCCTTCAGATCCTTCTCGGGTGCGGCGTCGCCGAGCCGGTCGTGGATCTCCTTCGCGATCGCGTCGAGACGGGAGTCGACGTCGGGGGCGGTGTCGCTCTTGGCCTTCGCCTCCTCGAGTTCCTTCCGCACCCGTACGGGCTGGAACGTCAGGGCCTTCGCTTCCATCGTGAACGCAATGGGGTTGGAGTTGCGGTCGGTGATCGACCCGCGCAGCGCCGGATCCACCTCGGTGGTGGTGCGCTGGTTCGCCGCCTCCGCGGACAGTTGTGGTGCGTCGATGACCTGGATCCACAGAAGCTGCACTGCGGCGAGGCCGAGCGCCAAGAACATCACCAGGCGTCCGTACCGTTGCCTGAACGGAAAGGACGCCGAACCGGCGCCCTTGGGGCGCCGGGGACGACTTCTCGGTGCGCTTCGATTCACCGGCGACCGCCGGACGGTGGAGCAGTCGTCGGAGCGGTGGTCGAGGGGATCACGGGAACCAATTGTTCACCCTGAGCTTGGATCTCCGTGCCATTGCCGGGCTGCGGCGTGGCGCGCGGCGACTGCGTCGTCGTCCCGCGGTTGGGGGCGGTCGCGACGGCGTTGCCGCGCTGGGTGGGCGGGACAGCGACATCCAGCGGCGGCACGGGTGCACCGGACGCCGGGGCCGGCTTTCCGACGACCTCGACGCTGCCGTCGGGGTGGACTACGAGGCGAGCGGGATCGTTGGCGGGCACCATGCCGAGCTTGGCCGCTTCCTCTGCCAGTTTCGGGGCGGAGTTGGCGGTCTCGACGTCACGCTGCAGCGCGGCCTTCTCCTCCGCGAGTGACTGGTTGTGAGCGCGGGCGGCGCTCAGCTGGTACGAGTCCTCGGCGGAGCGGGTGGTCAGCAGCAGTGTCATGGCCAGACCCATGGCGAGCAGAACGAGGATCGTCGCCACGAACGGGATGCGGGCGGTGAGCGTACCGGTGCGGTTCTTGCCGGAGACGGCGATCGCGGACCCACTGTGCACGGCCGCACGCTGGGTGCGCTTCTTGTACGCCCGCTCAGCCGCGCCCGTCCGGTTGGCCGCCCGCGCGGGCCGCATCTCGGTGGAACTCACCTGAACCGTCATGCCGCCGACCTCCTGGCAATTCTTTCTGCAGCGCGCAAACGCACCGGGGCTGATCGTGGGTTCTCTTCGACTTCCTGTTCGGACGCCCGCTCCGCCCCTCGTGTGAGGATCCGGAACTCCGGTCCCATCCCCGGTAGTTCGACAGGAAGCCCCTCGGGGCTCTTCGACTTCGACCTGGGAGTGATTTCCTGCTTGACGACCCGGTCTTCCAGGGATTGGTACGACATGAACACGACGCGTCCCCCGACGGTCAACGCGTCGAGTGCAGCCGGGACCGCGGCGCGCAGTGAATCGAGCTCGCCGTTGACCTCCACTCGAAGGGCCTGGAACGTCCGCTTGGCGGGATGTCCCCCGGTACGGCGGGTCGCCGCAGGAATGGAGCGGTACAGCAGTTCGACCAGCGCTGCGCTGGTGGTGAACGGCTCCTTCGCGCGCTGCCGGACGATCTCCGACGCGATCTTGCCCGCGAAGCGCTCCTCGCCGTACGTGCTGAGGATACGAGCGAGATCTCCGTGGCTGTACGTGTTGAGGACCTCGGCCGCGGTGATGCCGGTGGTCGGGTCCATCCGCATGTCGAGGGGCGCGTCGATCGAATACGCGAACCCCCGATCCGATTCGTCGAGCTGCATCGAGGAAACGCCGAGGTCGAAGAGGATCCCGTGCACCGACTCCTGCGCGGGCAGGCCCGCCTGGTCGAGCGCGTCCTCGATGCCGTCGTAGCGGGTGTGCACGAACGTGATGCGATCGGCGAACGGTGCGAGCCGTCCGCCGGCGATCTCGAGCGCGTGCGGATCTCGGTCGAGGGCGATGAGCCTCAGCTGAGGGTAGGTCCGCAGGAAGTGCTCGGAGTGTCCGCCGAGACCGAGGGTCGCGTCGATCATGACGGCTCCCCCGCCCTGCGGGTCGTTCACGGTGAGGGCGGGACCCAGCAGTTCGTCGGCGCGGTGAAGCAGAACCGGAATGTGACCGAAACCATCGGCGGGCGAGGAATCTTCCCCCTCGTGATCCACCATGATCCCTCCGGCTCCTGCTCAGTGGTGCGGGTGAAGTGCCCGATGCCGGGGTTCACTGCTCGACCTTCTCTTGTCGGCCAGTTGCCGTGGCGAATGCTTCGAGGTCCCTGCCCGAAATGAAAACCTGGCGCTGGGGAAGTGCGTCAGGGTTCCGTCGGACAGAGGCCTCGCGGCATTCGCGGGGACGCGGTCACGCTCAGACGATCTCGCCGAGCGCGACTCCTGTTGCCTGCGAGTAGTTCTCCTCGTTCGCCTCGACGTAGGTCTGCCAGGCTTGCGCATCCCAGATTTCGAGGAAATCGACCGAACCGATCACTACGCAGTCCTTGGAGAGACCCGCGTAACGACGGTGATCTGCCGAGAGGGTGATGCGCCCCTGGGCATCTGCGTGCTGCTCGTCGGTACCTGCCGCCAGTCCGCGAACGAAGGCTCGCGCCTCCGGATCGCTTCTCGACGCGGCCGCGGCCTTGCGTGCGAGAGCGGTGAACTCTTCCCGGGGATACACCGCGAGGCTGTGATCCTGACCCTTGGTGACCATCAACCCTCCCGCCAGCGCATCCCGGAACTTTGCGGGCAACGTGAGCCGCCCCTTGTCGTCGAGCTTCGGCGTGTAGGTACCGAGAAACACTCGACACCTCCCACCGCGTTCATATCGAACGCCGTATGCCCGGGCGGTTCACCTTCGCTCCCCGCTGCGCACCACAGTACCCCACTTTCCCCCACCCACAAGGTGGATAACGGCGTGTTGTTCCCCAATTTGCCCAATACTTGCTGGTCAACGCTCATTGCAGATGGTGGGGGAAAATTCCCGACGTGATCACCGCCACGAGCGGAGCCGATCGGGCTCGTCCCCACAACAGGGCAGGATGGCGCAAAAGCCCAGGTGAAAGCCCAACGCGAGGTGGCGGCGCCCCCGTCTCGCGGTTCGTCGCGGAGCAAAGGGGGGAAAGTGGGAAACGGGGTGGGTGAGGGTGGGAATTCGTGGGCGGGACGGTTCACTGGCCCCACCGGATCGACCCGCCTCCGCACCCGGGCGACCCGGGACCGGGCCCCGACACAGCAGTGGCGGCGCGGCATCACATGCCACGCCGCCACTGGGCTGCTGAGCGGGTAGTACTACTCCTGCTCGAATCTCTTCTTGAAGCGGTCTTCCATTCGCGACGAGAATCCGCCACTCTTGCGCCCGCTTCGGGGCTTACCGCGATCGGCACGGCCGGTCTCACCTTGCGTGGTCGAGCCACCACGTGAGGACTGTCCGGACTTGCTCTTTCCTCCACCCCACAGGAGGAGGACTCCGGCACCGAACATGACGATGAAGCCGATCAGACTGATGACGGGAAAACCGCCCGGCTTGATCGGAAGGGCGACGCCGGCGATGAGCAGGACCAGCCCCAGAACGAACAGGGCCACCGCCTGCAATCGACGACGACTCGATGCCGCACGCATGCGACCGCCTCGCACAGTGGAGGCGAACTTGGGATCCTCGGCGTAGAGAGCGCTCTCGATCTGGTCGAGCATGCGCTGCTCGTGCTCGGAGAGTGGCACGGTACCTCCCCCGGCACTGGAGTGTTGGCCACCGCCTCACGGTGCGAGACGGTGGGTAACCGACTTTGGCGGCTACCTAGATTTAATAATACGAGCAGTTCGATCCCCGTACCACCTACTCCACGTACGAGTTCCCGACCAACCTTACGGACTCCCGCACCGAACCCCGTTCGGGGCACCGCAATGTCGCGGACGTCCCACCGTTTTCCCGCCGTTTCCGGGCCCGCCGCCGACTAGGACGCCCGCAGATCGAGACCCGCGCCACGTCCGATGTGATCTTCGACGGCCTGGAGAAAGCGTCCGACCTCGACGAAGAACTCGTCGGCCTCGAGATCGGTGAGGGTTCGCGACATTCCCGCCTCGATCGCGGCGCGGGTGGCGGAGTGCCCGGCGAAGTAGTCGGCCCAGTTCACGAATTCGGGCGCCGCGTCGGCCATGAGAACCCAGGCGTTACGCGTTCGTGTCCGTCTGCGCCCCGCTGCGGGCCCCTCGACGGCGGCCAGCACTGCGCCCGCCCCGCGGAGCGCGGCCAGATACGCGCTGTGGAATCGATCCGCCGGCCCACCGGCCCCCACCGATTGAGCGAGGAGCGCGTCGGCGCGATCGAGCAGCACCGAACCCCGCCTGGAGCCCGGGTTGCGTACGTCACCCGGTCGGCGTGAGTTCCCAGAGGTCGGTCCCGTGACCGGGTTCGTCATCACTTCGAACACCTCCAAAACCCCGGTGCAACCACCCCGCCGGGCGTAGTCAGGTCGTGAGTTCGGGGGCCGGCGATGCTCGCTTCCCTCGAGCATCGCCGGATCCCCGCTATCGAACATCTGTTCGACCTATTCAATATAGCTGGACCCACCGACACGTCGTCAAGAGAAAGGTGAGACCGGTCGACACGAACGCTGACCAGACTCCGCTCGTGGTCGAACTCTCGGCCACCGAGTTCCGCGACCGCCTGCACGAGGCGCTGTCGATCTACGTCGCCGCCATGGGCTATCCCCACGGCACCGAATACCACCGGGCGCCGATGTGGAACGAGCACCTGCAGCGTTCGGGGTGGCGGGGCGTCGGCGCGCTCGTCCCGGCCGGTGACGGATCCACCGACAACGGGGCCGCCCGGCTCGTCGCCGTCGCCTACGGCTACCGCGGGGCGCCCGAACAGTGGTGGCACCAGCAGGTCCGTTCGGGTCTGCGCCACACGGGGTGGACCCGGGACCAGATCGACGTGATCCTCGGCAACTACTTCGAACTCACCGAACTCCACGTCCACCCGGACGCCCAGGGACACCGGCTCGGCGAGACCCTGCTCCTCCGCCTCCTCGAACGCAGGCCCGAACGCGGGGTGCTGCTCTCCACCCCCGAAGTGGCGGACGAGGACAACCGCGCCTGGCGGCTGTATCGCCGCCTCGGCTTCAGAGACGTCCTGCGCCACTTCCGATTCGCCGGGGACAACCGGCCGTTCGCGGTGCTGGGACGCGGGCTTCCCCTGTGATCGACGCGGTGGTGGTGGGGTCGGGACACAACGCCCTCGTGTCGGCGTGTTACCTCGCGCGATCCGGCTGGTCGGTCGAGGTGATCGAACGCGACACCGTGCTCGGCGGCGCGGTGTCCACGGTGGAACGCTTCCCCGGGTACAAGGTCGACCGCGGGTCGTCCGCGCACATCATGGTCCGTCACACGGGGATCGTCGAGGAACTCGATCTCGGTTCGCACGGACTGCGGTACCTCGACTGCGATCCGTGGGCGTTCGCCCCCGCCCCGGCGGGTACGGATCGGCCGGGCATCGTGTTCCGCCGCAGCCTGGATGCGACGTGCCGGTCCATCGAGGAGTCCTGCGGCGCCGCGGATGCCGACGCGTACCGCCGGTTCGTGGCGGTGTGGGGTCCGCGCAGCGCACGCGTCATGCGCGCGTTCTCGAACCCGCCGACCGGGCCTGCGCTGCTCTCGTCGTTCTGGGGGCTCGACACGGGCGGCGGCGGCAGCGACCTGTCCCGGCAGTTCCTCGGTTCCGGCGACGCGCTGCTCGACGAGTACTTCGACGACGAGCGTCTCAAGGCCGCCCTCGCATGGTTCGGCGCCCAGTCCGGTCCGCCGATGTCGGAGCCGGGGACGGCGCCGATGGTCGGATTCGCGGCGCTGATGCACACCATTCCGCCCGGCCGTGCCGTCGGCGGCAGCGGAGCCCTGACCGCGGCTCTCGCCGCGAGGCTGCGGGCCGACTCCGGGACCGTCTCGCTCGGCGACTCGGTGGTCTCGTTGAGCCGCGACGGCGACTCCTGGACGACGCGGACGGCGTCCGGGCGGGAGATCCGCTCACGGGCCGTGATCGCGGGCTGTCACGTGCTGACCACGCTCGGCCTGCTCGAGCGCGGCGGGTACGACGCGCAGACCCTCCACCGGTGGCGTCGCCGGATCCGCGTCGGCCCGGGGATCGGGATGGTGGTGCGGTTGGCCACCGACGCCCTCCCCGCCTATCCGAGTGCGCCCGACGCCTCGGTCACCCACGGGCTCCAGTTACTGGTCTCGGATCGCGCGCACCTGCGGCTCGCGCACGGCGCGGCGCTCGCCGGGGAACTCCCGCCGCGGCCCGCGGTGCTGGGAATGAGCTTCAGTGGCCTCGACCCCACCATCGCACCCGAGGGCAGGCACCAGGTGACCCTGTGGTCGCAGTGGCAGCCGTACCGGCTGAGCGGCGGCAGGCGCTGGAGCGACCTCGCCGGACCGGAGGCCGATCGGATCGTCGCCGAGATCGACGCGCTGGCACCCGGTTTCGGTCAGTCCGTCCTCGACCGGCACGTGCAGTCGCCGCAGGACCTCGAAGACGAGATGGGGTTGCTCGGCGGCAACGTCATGCACGTGGAGATGTCGCTGGACCAGATGATGATGTGGCGTCCCCTCCCCGAACTGTCCGGGCACCGGGTGCCGGGCGCCGACCGCCTGTACCTCACCGGCGCCTCCACCCACCCGGGCGGCGGGGTGTCCGGCGCGAGCGGTCGCAGCGCCGCACGCATCGCGCTCCACGACGACCGGCGGGGCCTGGGACGCCTGCGACGCCGGCGATGACCTCCCGCCTGCCCCTGATCCTCGCCGGCGCGGCGGTCGCGGCGCAGATCGTCTACCCGCTGGTGCACGGCAGTACCCGCGACGTGGTCACCGTGCTCGTCGTCGCGCTGCTGGCCGCGGCGTCCGTCACCCACGCGGCCGTGACCCGGGGTGCCCGCTGGACGGTGGGACTGGTGCTCGTCACCGCAGGGCTCGGTCTGTGCTCCGAGGTCGTCGGCACGGCCACCGGCTTCCCCTACGGCTGCTACGACTACAGCGTCGACCGGCTCGGGCCTGCACTCGCCGGGGTGCCTCTCGTGGTGCCGTTCGCGTGGACGGCCGGGTTCTATCCGGTGTGGTGTGTGGCGTCCGTGCTCGCGCGCGGTCCGCGTCGACGGCTGACGCGCATCGCGCTGACGACGATCGGGGTGGTCGGCTGGGACCTGTACCTCGACCCGCAGATGGTCGCGGACGGGCAGTGGCGCTGGTGCGTCACCGACGCCGGCCTGCCCGGTATCGAGCACATTCCGCTGACCAACTACGCCGGGTGGTTCGTCGTCGCGGCCGTGATGGCCGTCGCCGTGGACCGCATCGACCGTCGACTGGACGCCGGGACCCGGCACCGTGACGGTGTCCCGATCGGGTTGTTCCTGTGGACGTGGCTCGGTTCGGCGCTGGCCCACTCGGTGTTCCTGGGCTCTCCCGAGTTGCGGTATTCGGCGATCTACGGGTGGTTGGCGATGGGAATCCTGGGAGTTCCGCTGCTCGTGTCGCTGCTTCGGCCGCGCGCCCGGCGACCCGGGACCCACGACACGCACCCTCACGCCTGACACCGATCCACTCCCCTGGCACGATACGACTGTGCAGCCGCCCTCAGTTCCGACCTCGACCCGCTCGCGGAGGGCTTTGTCCCTCGCGGCCCTCGGGCTCCTCCTCGTGCCCCTCCTCGCGGGATGCCTGCGGGTTCAGGTGTCGATGGGGGTGTCCGCCGACGACCGGGTCTCCGGCCAGATCGTGGCCGCCGCCGTGCCGGCGAACGATCAGGACAAGGGCCCGCAACTCACTCCGCCCGACTCGCTGTCGGACAAGGTGCGCGTCCAGGAGTACAAGAAGGACGGGTACGTCGGCAGCCAGGCGTTCTTCAGCGACCTCACGTTCGGCGACGTGCAGCAGCTCGGTACCATGTCGGAGCAGGCCAACGGGAGTTTCCAGATCTCGCTCCAGCGGACCGGCGACCTCGTGACCCTCGACGGGAAGGCCGATCTCAGTTCGGTCCCCGCGCAGGGCACGGACGTGCAGTTCACGATCGCCTTCCCGGCGCGCGTCGCCACCACCAACGGCACCCGCGAGGGCGACTCGATCGTGTCGTGGAAACTTCCCGCCGGCGACACCTCGACGATCCGCGCCGAGGTGCGCTACTCGGACCCGAGCACCCGCAGCTTCGCGGGCTGGGCGGGCATCATGGCCGGCGTGACGCTGGGCGTCGCCGTGATCGTCGGTGCGCTGGCCTGGATGGCCCGCAACAAGGATCCGGTGATCGGCAGCGGTCGCGCACGGGACCACTCGGAGGTGTGACCTCTCGCCCGATCGAGCGGGTCGTCCGGATCGGCTCCCTGATCTCGGTTCTCGGACTCGCCACCACCGTCGTCAACCTGTGCCGCGCCCCGCGCCTCCCCACGGCGGCCCGCCCGGTCACCGAACCCGTCACCGTCTGCATCCCGGCCCGGGACGAACGTGACCGGCTGCCGGACCTGATCGGTGACCTGCGAGAACAGCGAGGCGTCGACGATCTGCGGGTGTTCGTCTACGACGACGCCTCCACGGACGGGACCGCCGACGTCGCGGACGCCGCGAGCGGCGCGGACCCCCGCTTCTCCGTGGTGCGGGGGACCGCGGAACCGCCGCCGGGCTGGGTGGGCAAACCCGCGGCCTGCCATCGGCTGAGTGAGCACGCCTTCGCCCGGGGCCGCGGCGACGGCGGGATACTCGTGTTCCTCGACGCCGATGTGCGGTTGCGTCCGGGTGCCCTGAAGGCCGCCTGCGCCGCACTGCGCGAGTCCGAGGCCGCGCTGGTCTGCCCGTGGCCGTTCCAGCAGGCGGGGTCGGTGACCGAGGCGCTGGTGCAGCCGCTGCTCGCGTGGTCGTGGGCGGCGACGCTGCCGATCCGCGTGGCCGACCGGTCGCGGCGCCCGTCGACGGCGGTGGGCTGCGGGCAGTTCATGGTGTTCGATTCCGCCGCGTACCGCAGGGTCGGAGGTCACCGGGCCGTCGTGGACAGCGTGACCGAGGACCTCGACATCGCGCGGCTGCTCCGCACTCGGGGTCACGCGACCGCACTGGTCGTGGCCGGCCGGTCGGCGTCGTGCCGGATGTACGAGGACGCCGGCGCGCTGCGCCGCGGTTACGACCGCTGGCTGTGGACGGCATTCGGCTCCCGCCTCGGCGCCGCAGCGGTCCTCGGAGCGGCGAGTGTGGCGTACCTCGCGCCGCCGGTCGCGTTCGCGGCCGGACGGGGACGCGTGCGCCGGTGGGGTGCGGTGGGATATCTCGCGGCCACGACGTCGCGGCTGTGCGCCCGGGCACTCGAACGCGGTGGCCGCATCACCGCCGCCGACGTGGCCGGGGCGGTCGCGCACCCGCTGTCCGTCGCCGCGGTGACGGCACTGACGGTGTCGTCACACCGCAATCACCGCCGCGGGCGCACCCGGTGGAAGGGGCGGAGCCTCAGCTGACCCGCGCCGGGGTGACCGCGGCGGGATCCGCCACACCCGACCCGACCTTGTCGCCGAGCCGGGCCAGCACCTCGCTCGTGGCGCGCGCGAAGTTGAGGGTGATGAAGTGCAGGCCGGGTGCGCCCTCCGCGATGAGGCGTTCGCTCATCTCGGTGGCGACGTCGATGCCGATCTCGCGCACGGCGGCGCGGTTCTCCTCCGGACCGTCCCCGGCAGCCGCGGCGAGACGCTTCTCGAGGTGCGCCGGGAGACGCGACCCCGACAGTTCGAGCACGCGGCGGACCGACCGCAGCGACGTGATCGGCATGATCTCGGGGATGATCGGCTTGGCGCCCTGTTCGGGGTCGTACGCCGACACCCGGTCGCGCAGCCGCAGGTAGTCGTCCACGTCGAAGAACATCTGGGTGATCGAGTACTCGGCGCCTGCCCGCAGCTTCGACACCAGGTACCGGGTGTCGTGCGCGAGATCGGGCGCCCGGTAGTGGCCTTCCGGGAACGACGCGACGCCCACATGGAAGTCGCCGAGGTCGCGGACGAGCCGGACGAGGTCCTCGGCGTACTCGACTCCGTCCGGATGCTTCTCCCACTCGCCCAGCGGGTCACCGGGCGGGTCGCCGCGCAGGACCAGGATGTTGCTGATTCCGCGGTCGGCGTAGGCGCCGACCATCGACCGCAGTTCGTCGACGCTGTGCGACACGGCCGTGAGGTGCGCGACCGGCAGGAGGGTGGTCTCCTCGGCGAGCTGCCCGGTGACGCGGACCGTGCGGTCCCGCGTCGACCCGCCCGCACCGTAGGTCATGGACACGAAGGCCGGACCCATCCGCTCGAACTCCCGGACGGCACGCCACAGGCGAGCCTCGGCGGCCTCGTCACGCGGCGGCGAGAACTCGACGGAAAAGGGGACCCGTCCGTCGCTGGACGACCGGATCCGGTCGACGATGGACGGAGTGCGGGTCACCCAACCTTCGCTGGCCCGCCCCCTGACGGAATCGAATGTCACCCGTCCAGCATAGGTAGTGCCCGGGGCAATGCACCCACTGCGTCTGCGCGGGCGACGGGATCCGGGTATCCGGCCACCCGGGAGGGCGCCCACTATGGTGGTGTCGACGCCTGTCGCCGGTCTCGGCGCGCACGCGAGAATTCGATCCTGGAGGCAACACTGTCCGTTGGAACGCGCCCCGCCGCCCTCGCGGCCGAGGTCGAAAATGCGCTTCGCGACTTCTTCACCAGCCGGCAGGACCTCGTCGACTCCGTGGGCGGTGGTTACCGCGAGGCCGTGACCACGCTCGAAGACTTCGTCCTGCGCGGAGGCAAGCGGGTCCGCCCGGCCTTCGCGTGGACCGGCTGGCTCGGGGCGGGCGGCGACGCGCGTGGCCCCGACGCCGGACCCGTGCTCCGCGCCTGCTCCGCGCTGGAACTGGTTCAGGCCTGCGCGCTGGTCCACGACGACATCATCGACGCCTCCACGACGCGCCGCGGGTTCCCGACCGTCCACGTCGAGTTCGCGGAACAGCACCGCGCCGGGGCGTGGAGCGGTGATTCCGCTCACTTCGGCGAGAGCGTCGCGATCCTCCTCGGCGATCTTGCGCTGGCCTGGGCCGACGACATGATCCGCGAAGCCGGCATCACCCCGGACGCATCGGCCCGCATCTCCCCCGTCTGGTCCGCGATGCGCACCGAGGTGCTCGGCGGGCAGTTCCTCGACATCAGCAACGAGGCCCGGGCGGACGAGTCGATCGACGCCGCCATGAAGGTGAATCGGTACAAGACGGCGGCGTACACCATCGAGCGGCCCCTGCACCTCGGCGCGGCGCTCGCAGGCGCCGACGACACCCTGGTTTCGGCGTACCGCCGATTCGGCACCGACATCGGTATCGCCTTCCAGCTCCGCGACGACCTGCTCGGCGTGTTCGGCGATCCGGCCGTGACGGGGAAACCCTCCGGCGACGACCTCCGGGCGGGCAAACGAACCGTCCTCTTCGCGATGTCGCTGCAGCGCGCCGACGCCGAAGACCCCGCGGCGGCCGAACTCCTCCGCGAAGGCATCGGCACCGATCTGTCCGATTCGGACGTGGACACCCTCCGGACCACGATCACGTCGCTCGGCGCGGTCGCGGACGTGGAGAAGCAAATCGAGGAACTCGTCGGGAACGCGCTGTCGACGCTGGCGGCGAGCACCGCCACCGCCGAGGCGAAGCAGCAGCTCACCGAGATGGCCGTCGCCGCGACGCGCCGCGACTACTGAGGGTCCGGGGATGGCCCGCGCGCTCCGGACGGTTCCCGGCCGCACCGATCACGTCGTGGTCGTCGGTGCGGGTCTCGCCGGTCTCTCGGCCGCTCTGCACCTCGCCGGATCGGGCCGGCGGGTCACGGTCCTCGAACGGGAGTCGTCGCCGGGCGGCCGGGTCGGCACCTACCGTGGTCCCGGCTACGACATCGACAACGGTGCCACCGTCCTCACGATGCCCGAACTGGTCGGCGAGGCCCTCGCCGCCGTCGGCGCGGATTTCGCGTCCACCCGGCCGCCGCTCGTCCTGGAGCGGCTGGCGCCGGCGTATCACGCGCGGTTCGCCGATGGTTCCTCGCTGGACGTGCACTCCGATCCCGACGCGATGGTCGCCGAGGTCAGCCGGGTGTGCGGGCCGGAGGAGTCGGCCAGGTACCTGCGGCTGCGGCGCTGGCTCGGCCGGATCTTCGATGCCGAATACCACCGGTTCATGGATGCGAACTTCGACTCGCCGCTGGATCTCGTCTCGTCCCCCGCGGCCGCGCGGGATCTGCTGACGCTCACCGCCCTGGGCGGGTTCGGCAGGCTCGGCGCCCGCGTCGACCGCACGATCACCGATCCGAGACTCCGCCGGATCTTCACGTTCCAGGCCCTGTACGCCGGGGTCGCGCCCGCCGACGCCCTCGCGGTGTACGGCGCGATCGCCCACATGGACACCTCGCTCGGTGTCTACTTCCCCCGCGGCGGGATGCGCTCGATCGCGCTCGCCCTCGCCGACGCCCTCACCACAGCAGGTGGCGAGATCCGGTTCGACACCGAGGTCGCCGCACTCGAGCGAACCGGCGACCGCGTCGGCGCCGTCGTCACGGCGGCGGGTGACCGCATCGACTGCGACGCGCTGGTGCTCACCCCGGACACCGCCGTCGTCGACGAACTGCTCCGCCCGGTGACACGCCGGACCCCCCGGCGGGTGCGGGTGTCGCCGTCCGCCGTGGTCCTGCACGGGACCGTCCCCACCGCGGTCGCGTCGCAGTGGGCCGCCCAACGACACCACACCATCGATTTCGGTCACGCGTGGAAGCGGACGTTCGCGGAGATCACCGCCCGCGCGGGGCGCGGACGGCTGATGACGGACCCGTCGCTGCTGATCACCCGGCCCGCCCTGTCGGATCCGGGCCTCGTCCTGGACCGCTCGGGGATTCCCTCGGAACCGCTGTCGGTGCTGGCGCCCTGCCCGAACCTGCACAGCGCACCGCTGGAGTGGTCGTCGCTGACCGGCCCGTACGTGAACGAACTGCTGCGCGAACTCGAGACGCGCGGGTACCGCGGGATCGCGGAGCATTTCACGATCGACCGTGTCGACACCCCCTTCACCTGGCTCGGCAAGGGCATGGCGGCGGGCAGCCCCTTCGCGGCAGCGCACGTGTTCCGGCAGACCGGACCGTTCCGGCGCCCCAACCTGGTCAGAGGCCTGGACAACGTCGTGCTCGCCGGTTCCGGCACCGTTCCGGGCGTCGGAGTTCCGACCGTCCTGCTGTCGGGGAAGCTCGCGGCCGCCCGCATCACCGGGCCCACCGCAGCACGAAGCGCGGAAAGACCCACGGAAGCATCAAGTGCGGGAGGATAGGGCGAGGCGTGGCGGGAACTGGTGCCGGCAGCAATTAAACTGGTTCCTCGACCATGCGATGCGCACGCCGATGAGCGCACCGACCGCAACCGAACTCACCTCGGGGGAGGAATCTGCACTCATGACGTCCTCTGCCCGGCAGGCGACCGTCGCCGCTGCGACGACCACGCCGCAGCGGTCGTGGCCCCAGACCACGGCCGACTTCCTCCGCAGCCCGGAGGGACACGCTGCCATCCTCGGTTTCGTGGGCGCCGTGATGATCACGTTCGGTGGTTTCGGTGCGGGCAGCGTCCGCCGCGAGGACCCACTCCTCGAGGCGATGCACCTGTCGTGGCTCCGGTTCGGTCACGGTCAGATCCTGTCGACGGTCATCGTCTGGGTGGGTGTGGTCGCGATGATCACGGCCTGGGTGCGGTTGGGTCGTGCCACGCTCGGCGGCGACGTCACCCTCCGGCAGTTGCGGATGATCGTCCCGGTGTGGACGGCGCCGCTGCTCCTCGCAGTGCCGATGTTCAGCCGCGACGCCTACTCCTACCTGGCGCAGGGTGCGCTCCTGCGTGACGGGTTCGACCCGTACGCCGTCGGGCCGGTGGTCAACCCGGGAGTCCTCCTCGACAACGTCAGCAACGTGTGGACCACCACCACCGCGCCGTACGGTCCGCTGTTCCTGCTCCTCAGTCAGGGGATCACGGGGCTGACCGGCGACAACGTGATCGCCGGGACGATGCTTCTGCGCGTGACGATGCTGCCCGGACTCGCGCTGATGGTGTGGGGGGTTCCGCACCTCGCGCGGCACCTCGGCGGCAATCCGGCGATCGCCCTGTGGCTCGCCGTGCTCAATCCGCTGGTCCTCGTCCACCTCATCGGCGGGGTGCACAACGAGCTGCTGATGGTCGGCCTGATGATCGCCGGCATCGCGCTCGTCCTCGAACGTCGCCATCTCGCCGGGATCGCCCTCGTCGCCGTCGCGGTCGCGATCAAGGCGACCGCAGGCGCCGCGCTGCCCTTCATGGTGTGGATCTGGATGCTCCACGAGAAGGAGAAGGCCGAGGCGGAGGGGCGCACACCCGCGTCGCCGCTCGCGTCGTTCGCGAAGACCGCGGGCGCGGGGTTCGCCGTGTTCGTGGCCATCTTCGCGGCCGCATCCGCCGTCGCCGGTGTCGGACTGGGCTGGATGACCGCGCTGTCCGGTTCGAACAAGATCATCAACTGGTTGTCGCTGCCGACGATCCTCGCCCACATCGTGACCGTCGGAACGTCGTGGTTCGCGGAACTGCGGCTGGGTGAGGTGCTGGCCATCACCCGCCCGATCTGCGCGGTGGCGCTGGTCGCTCTCGTGCTGGCGGCCTGGTGGCGCTACCGGAAGACCGAGCGTGACGCGATTCTCGGAATCCTCATCGTCCTGGTCGCGATCGTGATCCTGTCGCCCGCCGCGCTGCCCTGGTACTACTCGTGGCCGATCGCCATCGCAGCCGGCTTCGCGTTGTCGACCCGGACCCTGATGATCCTCGTCGGGTTGTCCACCTGGTTGATGCTGGTCTTCCAGCCCGACGGTTCGATCGGCCTCTACACGTTCCCGCACGTCGTGCTCGCAACGTTCGCTGCGGTCGTCGCGGCCGTGTCGCTCCGCACGGTCGACCCGCTGCGGCTGCGCACACCTCGGCCCGTCGAGGAACAGCGCACCGCCGACCTCGCGGGTGCCGCGTCGTCGCCGCGCGTCGAATGACCGGTTGATGACCGAGCTGGCCGACAGTTACCGGTACTGCGGCGCGGTGACGGCGGAGCACGGACGCACCTACCATCTCGCGACCCGGCTCCTTCCCGAGCGCCGACGCGCCGCCGTGCATTCCCTGTACGGGTTCGCCCGCACGGTCGACGACATCGTGGACGTCGATCCCGGCCGGACGGCCGGCGACTGCGCCGCCGAACTCGATCGGATCGACGCGGCACTGCGACTCGGCTTCACCGACCGGACCGCGGTCGGGCCGGATGCGTGCTCACGGGAGATGCGGCGGGTCCTTCCCGCGTTCCTCGACACCGTCGCGTCTTTCGACATCCCCCACGACTACTTCTTCGCGTTCCTGCAGTCCATGCGGATGGATGTTCCGGGGACTGCCGAGCATCGGTCCGAGTACGGCACCATGACCGAACTCCGGACGTATATGTACGGATCGGCCGTCGTGATCGGGTTGCAGATGCTGCCCGTCCTCGGAACCACCGGGCCCGTCGCCGATGCCGAACCGCACGCTGCGGCTCTCGGTGAGGCGTTCCAGCTGACCAATTTCCTTCGCGACGTCGGCGAGGACCTGGATCGGGGCCGGGTCTATCTCCCGGCCGACGAATTGGCCGCGTTCGGTGTCGACACCGAACTTCTCGCGCACGGTCGCCGCAGCGGCACGACGGACCAGCGGATCGTGCGGGCCCTCGCCCACCTGATCTCGGTCACTCGGTCGGTGTACCGGGACGCGGAACCGGGCATCGCGATGCTGGACCGGCGGGTGCAACCGGGTATCCGGACCGCGTTCGTGCTGTATTCCCGCATTCTCGACGAGATCGAGCGAGGTGGTTACCGGGTGCTCGACCGGCGCGCCACCGTGTCCCGGAGAAACCGGTGGGCGACGGCGCTGCCTCAGTTCGCCCGGCTCGCGGTGCCTGCCCGTGGCCGAGTGTGGTGACCGGCCGTCAGAATCCCATCGCCTGAGCGCGGCGGATCACTTCACGGGCGAGGTCGCCGTGCAGGGCCTGGACGGGCGTGCCGGGGAGGCTGTCGTCCTCGCGGAACAGCCACTGCAGGATTTCCTCGTCCTTGAATCCGCCGTCGTGGAGCACGGCGACGAGACCGGGCAGCCATTTGACGATCTCGCCGGTCTCGTCGAAGAAGAGTTCGGGAACACCGAGGACGCCGTCGCGTCGGACGGCGATCAACTGCTGATCGCGCAGAAGCTGCTGCACGCGGGTGACGGCCACACCGAGGTTCTTCGCGACGTCCACCAACTGGAGGAGCGAGACGGAAGGGTCCAGGACATCGTCACAGTAAGGGATGGCACTCACTCCCCTAACGTTATCTGGTCGCCTCCGGCGTGGCGCTACCGGTCGGTGTCGCTGGCTACGATTGAGGGGCGCGTGGCCGGGCTGCGCGCACTGACGGGGGAACGGACACTGTGCACGATGGAGGTCAACGTTTGATCGGCGAGCTGCTCGACCGGCGCTATCGGGTGGATGCCACGATCGCGCGTGGCGGCATGTCCACCGTCTACAGGGGGCTCGACACGCGTCTCGACCGTCCGGTGGCCATCAAGGTGATGGATCCGCAGTTCGCGGCCGATCCGGCGTTCGTCACCCGGTTCGAGTTCGAGGCCCGCTCGGTCGCGCGACTCAAGCACCCCTCCCTGGTCGCGGTCTACGACCAGGGACACGACCGCGAGCACGCGTTCCTGGTGATGGAACTCGTCGACGGCGGAACGCTCCGCGAACTCCTGCGGGAACGCGGGCCGATGCCGCCGCACGCGGTGGCCGCGGTCGCGGGCCCGGTTCTCGACGCGCTCGCAGTCGCCCACCGGGCCGGTCTCGTGCACCGCGACGTCAAACCCGAGAACATCCTGATCTCCGACGGCGGTGAGGTGAAGATCGCCGATTTCGGTCTGGTGCGGGCCGCCGCCGCGTCGACCACCACGTCGAACAGTGTGATTCTGGGCACGGCGGCGTACCTGTCGCCGGAGCAGGTGACGTCCGGTATCGCGGACACCCGCAGTGACGTCTACTCCACCGGTGTCCTGCTGTTCGAACTTCTCACCGGGCGGACACCGTTCACCGGGGACACGTCGTTGTCCGTCGCGTATCAGCGGATCAATCAGGACGTGCCGCGGCCGGGTTCGTTCATCGCGGGTGTCCCGCCCGAGTTCGACGAACTCGTCGCGGAGGCCACCCACCGGGAACCGTCGCACCGCTTCGCCAACGCCGAGCAGATGGGCTCGGCCCTGCGCAGCATCGCGGCGGCCCTCGATTTGCCTGCCTACCGGGTGCCCGCCCCGCGACGCTCGGCGCAGCACCTGAGCGCTGCGGCCGCCGCGAGCGCGCCGCCGGGCCCCGCCGCACCGCCCACGGTGCACCTTCCCCCCGCCCCGCCGCTGTCGCCGCCCAGCCCGCTGCCGGCGCAGCCCGGTGTCCAGCACACGCGGGTGGTCACCACGCAGACTCCGCGCCCGCCGATCGACGAACCGTCGTTCGCGGTGGAGGACGAACCCGACGACGGCTACCACTACCCCGACTTCGCCGCCGAACGGCAGCGGTCGCGCCGGACCACGATCGTGTGGCTGCTCGTGATCCTGATGCTCGCCCTCGCGGTGGGTTTCGGTGGCTGGTGGATGGGTTCGGGCCGTTTCACCGCGGTCCCGACCACCGACGGTCTCGATCGCGGTGCGGCGGTGACGGCGATCGAAGCGGCCGGACTGTCGACGGAGACCCGGGGCCAGTACTCCGACACGGCTGCGCTCGACACGGTGCTGGGTACCGATCCCACCGGCGGCTCGCGGATCTCCCGCGACGGCACGGTGGCACTGCTCGTCTCCCTCGGGAGGCCGACGGTCCCGCCGCTGCCCGCGGGCGGTGAGCGCGCCGGAATCGAACAGGAACTGCGGAACCGCACGTTCACCCCGGTCGACGGTGGTCAGGCGTTCAGCGCGAAGGTCCCGATCGGGGCGGTGGCCGCGCTCGACCCGGCACCGGGTACCGAGCTCGCGACCGGGTCCACGGTCAAACTGATCGTCAGCAAAGGTGCACCGCCGGTAGACGTTCCCGATGTGAAGGGCATGTCGGAGGCCGAGGCGCGCGCCTCACTCGAGGCGGTGGGCATCGTCGTGCAGGACGTCACCACCGACTTCGACCGGAACGTCGCCGCCGGAGACGCGATCGCCACCAGCCCGAAGGCGGGCGCCCGCGTCAATGCGGGCACCAGCGTCACGTTGAGTGTGTCGAACGCGGTGCGAATTCCGTCGATGCTGGGCCGGACGGTCGGATCCGCGCGGGACGAACTGAGCCGTCTCGGACTCGAGGTGAAGGTGCGTCAGGTGACCGACACGGACAGGTCGTTCGTCATCAGCCAGAATCCCGGCGGCGGCGATCTGGTGAAGCCCGGGAGCACGGTCACCCTGGTCTCACTGCCCTGACCCCGCAGGTGCAGGGCAGTGAGGGTCCGAAGGATGCGGGCGATCAGCCGCGCAGCATCTCCGCGACGAGGAACGCCAGTTCCAGCGACTGCTGGGTGTTGAGGCGGGGGTCGCACGCCGTCTCGTAGCGACCGGACAGGTCGAGGTCGGAGATGTCCTGCGCGCCGCCGAGGCATTCGGTGACGTTCTCACCGGTGAGCTCGACGTGGATGCCGCCCGGGTAGGTGCCGAGTCCGTTGTGGACCTCGAAGAATCCCTGGACCTCGTCGACGATGCGGTCGAAGTGGCGGGTCTTGTAGCCGGTGGACGCCTCGTGGGTGTTGCCGTGCATCGGGTCGCACTGCCAGATCACCTGATGACCGGTGGCCTGGACCTTCTCGACGATGGGCGGCAGCAGGTCGCGAACCTTGTTGTTACCCATCCGCGAGATCAGGGTGAGGCGACCCGGCTTGTTGGTGGGGTCGAGCCGCTCGACGTATTCGACCGCCATCTCCGGTGTGGTGCTGGGCCCGATCTTCAGGCCGATCGGGTTCGACACGAGTTCGGCGAATGCGATGTGGGCCCCGTCGAGCTGACGGGTGCGGTCGCCGATCCACAGGAAGTGGGCGGACAGGTCGTACAGCTTCGCGTGGTCGTCGTCGTTGTCGAGGCGCAGCATCGCGCGCTCGTAGTCGAGGACGAGCGCCTCGTGGCTGGCGAAGATCTGCGCGTGGTGCAGGCTGGGATCGGTGACGCCGCAGGCGTTCATGAACTGCAGCCCGCGGTCGATCTCCGCGGCAAGTGCCTCGTACCGGGCCCCGGCCGGCGACGACGCCACGAACTCGCGGTTCCAGTCGTGCACCTTGTGCAGGTCGGCCATGCCCGCGCCGGTGAGCGCGCGGACCAGGTTCATCGCGGCGCTGGCGTTCGCGTACGCCCGCACGAGCCGCGACGGGTCGTGGGCGCGCACGGCCTCGTCGGCGACGAGGGAGTTGATCATGTCGCCGCGGTACGACTGCAGGCCCAGGGCGTCGACGTTCGACGACCGCGGCTTGGCGTACTGACCGGCGATACGGGCGACCTTGACGACGGGCAGGCTCGCCCCGTACGTCAGGACGACGGCCATCTGCAGCAGGGTGCGGATGTTGCCCTTGATGTGCGGCTCGGTGTTGTCGGCGAACGTCTCGGCGCAGTCACCGCCCTGGAGAAGGAACGCCTCGCCGCGAGCGACCTGAGCCAGCTTCTCCTGCAGGGCCACGACCTCGCTGGCCACCGTGATCGGGGGCACGCTCTCGAGGACGGTCCGCATCGCGGCGGCCTGACCCTCGGGCCATTGCGGCTGCTGAGCAGCGGGCTTGGCCAACGCTGCATCGAGGCGCTCACGCATCTCGGTGGGCAGCGGCGGGAGTTCGGGCAAGCGGTCGATCGGCACGTCGACAGTCCAGTTCACCCATACAGGATATTCGCTCGACCGGAGCGATGGCGAGTCAGGTCACCGGAGTGAGCGCGCCGCCTGAACTGCCTCGAACTTCGCCAGGTTGTGCCGGGCGTCGGCGAGCGCGTCGTGCGCGTCACCCGGTGCAGGTGGGAGCGCCGGACTGCCGTGTTCCTCCCAATACTGGCGGAGTTCCCGCGTGTACCGGGGCAGCGACTGCGGTAGCTCCGTCATGTCCCCCCACAGCTGGCAGAGGGCGACGTGGTCGTAGGCGGCCACCCACGCCCACAGTTCGGGGACGATGCCGGGGCGGGGAATCAGGAACGCGTAGAGGTCGTCGCGAATGCGGGCGCGGCTCTTCCAGAGGGGCGACGACGGCTGCGGCAGCTTCGGCAGCACGTTCCTGCGCACCCACTTGCCCGCCCGGTCGGGATCGAACTCGGTGGACACTGCGTAGAATTCACGTCCGTCCTCTGCGACCACCCCGATCGACACCAGGTCGATCGTGCGACCATCCTCGATGAACTCGCAGTCGTAGAAGTAACGCACGCCCGCAAACTATGCCTCACCCGTTGGCGTCATCCGGATCCACCCCTACCTCGTGAAGGAGGCCTCGGTGCGCGCAACCTCCGACGGTCGACAGTCCGCCGCCCCTGTCGCGGACCCGCTCGACTCTCCGCGGGTGCCTCCGCATCTCCGCGTCGGTGGTCTCGTCGTCCGGGTCCTCGTCCTCGCCGGGCTCGCGGTCGGATTCGCCTACAACCTGCTCGGACTGCCCGGCCTGCGGGACTTCGGCAGCTACTACCGGCTGGATCTCGACGTCTACCGCCTGGGCGGTTCGGTGTTCCTGCACGGCCCGACCCTGTACGGGTCGATGCCTGCCACCCAGATGGGCAACTTCCTGCCGTTCACGTACCCGCCGCTCGCCGCCGTCGTCTTCAGTCCGCTGTCGACGGTGTCGCTGGCGACGGCCGGGATCGTCGTGACGGTGTTGTCGCTGATCGCGCTGTTCGGCGTCCTCGTCGTCACGCTCGACTCGCTGGGCATCGCACCCCGCACCACGCTGGTGTGGATGGCCCTCGGTGCGCTCGCGGTGTCGATGGCCCTCGAACCCGTCTCGTCGACCCTCGACTACGGGCAGATCAACATCCTGCTGATGCTGCTGGTGGCGGCGGACTGCCTGCCGAAGAAGACGCCGTGGCCGCGCGGCGTGCTGATCGGCCTCGCAGCGGCGGTGAAGCTGACGCCTGCCGTGTTCATTGTGTACTTCTTGGTGCGCAAGGACTTTCGCTCGGCCATCGTGACCGGGGTCGGTTTCCTGGCGTTCAGCGCCGTGGGCGCGATCGCGACGTGGAACGACTCCGTCACCTACTGGACGCACACCCTCTTCGATTCCGATCGGATCGGCACCCCGGCGTATCCCGCGAACCAGAGCATCACCGGTGTGCTGGCCCGGCTCGGACTGAGCGACTCGGTGCGCACCCCGATCTGGCTGTTGCTGAGCGTCGTGGTTCTCGCACTCGTGATTCTCGCGATGGTGCGAGCGCTGCGATCCGGCGAGACCGCGCTCGCGCTGGGACTCAACGCCGTCCTCGGACTGCTCGTCTCCCCCGTGTCCTGGTCACACCACTGGGTGTGGTCGGTGCCGGTGATCCTCGTGTTCGGCGTCCTCGCCTACCGTCGCCGGAGCGTCGCCCTGGCGGTCACGGCCGTGGTCGGCGTCGTCGTCGTGAGGCTCGCCGCGCACTGGAAACTCGGGGTGGGACGGTGGAGCGGAACCCACTGGAATCTGTGGGATCAGTTCCTGGCGTCGTCGTACGTGTGGTGGGGACTCGCCGTGGTGCTGGTCGCGATTTTCGCGTTCCGCACCCGTCCCTCCCAGTCCGACGAGGACGATCGGTCGGAGACCTCCGACGATCTCACCGTCCCCGTCGGCTGAGAGGTCGCGGCCGTCAGCTCGCCCGCGTGTCCGGCAGTCGCGTGACGGTGGTGGCGTCGCTCGCAGGCGCCCCGCCGGCCACCGAGGCGTCGGCGGCGGGCGCCTTCTTCTTCAGCGTCGCCGCGTAGATGTCGACGTATTCCTGACCCGACAGCTTCATCAGCTTGTACATGACCTCGTCGGTGACGGCCCGCTCGACGAACCGGTTGCCGCCCATGCCCTCGAAACGCGAGAAGTCGATGGGCTCACCGACGCGGATGGTGACCTTCGCGGGACGCCACACCCGGGAGCCGATCGGGTTGACCTTCTCCGTACCGATCATCGCGACCGGGATGACCTTCACACCGGACTCCAGAGCCATGCGAGCCAGTCCCGTCTTGCCCTTGTAGAGGCGGCCGTCGGGCGACCGGGTGCCCTCCGGGTAGATCCCGAGCAGCTTGCCCTGCGAGAGGACGCGCAACCCGGCGTTCAATGCGTCCTGCGCGGCATCGGCGCCCGTCCGGTCGATCGGAACCTGACCGACCACCGAGAAGAACCAGCGCTGGAAGGCGCCCTTGAGTCCCGTCCCGGTGAAATACTCGCTCTTGGCGAGAAAAGTGATCCTCCGCGGCACACGCAACGGCAGGAAGAACGAATCCAGCACGGCCTGATGGTTACTCGCCAAGATGGCGCCACCCTCCGCCGGGATGTTCTCCGTACCCTCCACGGTCGGCCTACCCAGCCCCCAGAGAACCGGCCCCAAAAACACGTACTTGAAGAGCCAGTACCACATGGCGTCCCTCCCGTTCACAACCCAAGCTTCGTTCGGGTCGACTCTACTTCGGGCGGGTGAGGGTCGCTACACACGGCCGGGAGGCCCGCACAGCATCACACTCTGCGGGTTTACAGCAGTGGGCTGGACGTCAACCCACCCGATCGGGCAGGACGGCCCGGGCTAGTTCCGCCGCTCCGATCATGCCCGCCGCCTCCCCCAGCTGGGTCGGCCGGATGCGGGCCAGCGGCCGGTGCCCGGCCCCCGTCGTCAGCGCCGCGTAGTGCTCGCGGGCCTCGTCGATGAACAGCGGCGAGGAACTCGCGACGCCACCGGCGATCACGACGAGATCCGGGTCGTACACATCCCCGATGAGCGCCAGTCCGACGCCGAGCCACCGGGCGAACTCCCGCATGGTCTCCAGTGCCAGCGGATCGCCGTCCTGTGCCGCGCCCGCGATCCGCCGGCCCGTCAGCGCACCCGGATCGACCGCCACGTCCCGCGCGAGGACCGTCGACGTCGCCGGATCCGCGGCCAGAAGTTCGATCGCGGTGTCGACGAGGGCCGTCCCGCTGCAGTACCGCTCCCAGCAGCCGTGCTTGCCGCACGCGCACGGCCGTCCGTCCGGGACCACCTGGATGTGGCCGAGTTCGGGTGCGACGCCGTGGCTGCCGCGGTACAGCCGACCGTCCGCGAGGAGCGCCGCCCCGATGCCCGTGCCGATGGCGAGCATCACCACGTTCCGGCCGCCTGCAGCAGCACCGAAGCGGTGCTCGGCCCACGCCGCCGCGTTCACGTCGTGCTCGAGGATCACCGGCAGACCGAGACGCTGCCCGAGGTCCCGGCCGACGGGTGCACCCACCCACGGCAGATGCGGCGCGAACCGCACCGTCGTGCGGTCGGGGGTGATGAATCCGGCGACCGCCAGACCCACGGCGGCGACGTCGTGCCGTGCGGACAGCTCCCGGACCGCCCGGTCCAGGCCGTTCTCGAGCGCCTTCGCCGACGCCGGGGTCGGCGACTGGAGCGAGTCGAGCACCTCACCGGCCGAGTCGACCACCGACGCACGGATGCTCGTTCCACCCACGTCGATGCCGATGGTCAGCGCCGCGCTGCCGCCACGTTCGCTGCCCGTGCCTGTGCTCATGGAGATGATTGTGCCCATGCCGGATCGCCGACGTGCACGAGTCCGGCGATCCGGCCCGCGAGGGGCACGCTCAATGCTTGATGGTGACCGTGATCGGTTCGAACGCCGAGCCGCCGTCCGCTTCGGACGTTCCGCCGCCGGGGCCGGGTTCCGGAGCGTCGGGACCGCCGGGGCCCGGGGTGTCGTGAACGGCGTGTTCGTCGAGGACCTGCCGCAGCACCGCGATCAGCAGGGACGCCTGGCCGGCGAGCAGGGTCACGAGATCGTGCTGCTCGCCGCGGATCAGAGCCGCGAGTGCGCACACCGGGCACCACGTGCATCCCGACCACTGCCCGGTTCCGGGGGGCGCGTCCTCGGCGCCCGTCTGGGCGTGCGGCGCCGCCGCACGCTGGAGAAGCGGCTCGAGACGGTCCAGGGCGGTCTCGGCGAGTGTCCGCAGCTCCGCCACCAGCTGCGCGTGGTCGTCGTTCATACCGGCCACACCTGCGGGTCGGGCGTGAAGCGCACGACCAGATCACTTCCGTCGAGTTCTGCGCCCGCGACGACGCACCGGCGCAGGACCGAGGCGAGGCGGACCCGGCGGCGCACCCCTTCAGCTCCCACGACCAAGTCGTCCTCCACTCGACCCAACGTGAGGGTCGACGGGTTCACGAGCGGCAGATACATCCGCATCGTGTACACAGAATCCACACCGGCCCCCGATTCCAGCCCCACCCGCACCGCGGGTGGGTTCTTCCCCAGCACCGCAACCGCGTCCGTGTCGTCGGCATACAACTCCCGGGCGATTCCGCCGAGATCGGCCCACCCTACCGGCTCCGTCACCGACCGGGTCACCGAGAGGATCACGGTGGTGCCCGCGGAGGCGGTCAGCTCGGCAAGGACCCGTTGCTGCAGCGCTCGCCGCCTGATCAACCATGCCACACCGGGATCGTCGTGTCCTGCCGGCGAATCGAAGTGCGGCAGAAGGTTGTTCACGAGGATGGCGTCGACGCGCAGGCCGGACAGCGCGGCCACCGCCACGGTGCGCCGGGTCTCCGTCAGCACCACCCGCTCCGGGGTCGTCACCAGTCGCACAGTGGTTTTCGCCCGGTTCGCGAGCATCTCCCGGATCTCGCCGACCGCGGCGACGACCTGTTCGATCAGCGTCACCAGCATCACGAGGCGGGGATCGGAACCCAGGAGCGCGGCGATGCGGCGGTGCTGCGGCCACACCCGCTCGATGTACTCGAGAGCCATCGCGGGCGCGGCGAGCGTCCGCAGGCAGTCCGCGGTAGGCGGGCAGTCCACCACGACGGCGTCGTAGTCGCCCTCCGTGGCGAACCGGACGACCTCACACAGCCCGAGCACGTCCTGCACGCCGGGAAGCCCGGTCAGCTCCTCCGGTTCGAGCGCGGACAGCTGGGCGCCGTGGTCGTGTGTTCCGGCGGCCGCGAGAACCGCTGTCAGACTCCGGAATCTGTCCTCGAGCAACGTGAGGGTGTCGAGTTCGAGGACGTCGAGGGTGTCGGTCACGGACACGAGGTCCCGGGCGGCGGCGATCCCGATGACGTCGGCGAGAGAGTGCGCCTGGTCGAGCGAGACGAGCAGAGTCCGGTGTCCGGCCTCTGCGGCCGCCTGTGCCGTCGCGGCCGCGAGCGTCGTCTTTCCGACGCCCCCCTTCCCGACGAAGAACTGGACCCGGGCAGGTCCGGCACGACCTTCGCTGCTCAGCCTTCCACCCGTTTCTTGAGTTCCTTGAGCGCGGTGTCGGTGATCGCCTTCTCCGCCTTGCGCTTGAACAGGCCGATCATCGGGATGGTGAGGTCGACGGTGAGCTCGTACGTGACGGTGGTGCCGCCGCCCGGCTCGTCCTCCAGAACGTACGAACCGAACTGCGACTTCTGGATCTCACCGGACTCGAGTTCCCAGCTGACCGATTTGCCGTCGGGCGCCCAGTCGTAGCGGAGTACGTACGTGTCCTTGACCATGCCGGCGTCGAGCACGAACCGCACCCGGTCGGCCCGGCCGCCCTTGCCGGGTTCCATGACCTCGACGGACTTCGCGGCGGTCACCCACGCCGGGTACGCGTCGAAGTCGGCGATCACATCCATCACCCGGGCGGGCGGCGCCTCGATACTGATCGACCTCTTGGTCCTCTCGGGCATGGAGTGAACGCTTCCTTTCGCCTGGCCGACCCGCTCGTCGATCGCGGGGCCACGCCGTTACCGGTTTCGTATGTCTGTGTTGTGCCCGACTATCACACACGATCTCGGCGCTCTGACACAATGCCGACCCTGCCGCGGCGGGCGGATCCGCCTCAGGACGGCGGTTCTCCCGCAGCGCGACCTGCCTCGAGTTCCTTCTTCACTTCGAAGGACATCACTTTGCCCTCGACGCGCCTGCGACGGTTCAGTGCGGCCAGATCGGGGGTGCCCTCGCTGCGGGCCGGTTCGGCGTGGAGGAAGTAGTGGACGATCGCTCCGTCCAGCACCGGCTCGAGCCACACTTCCATGGTTCCGGTGAGCGGTCCGGCCACCGTCCACCGGATGCCCTTCTCGGCCCGGTCCTCGCGGACGGCGAGGGTGAGATCGGGCCACCACCGGCGCCAGCGGGCCGGCGGGGCGATCGCCGCCGCGACCTGCTGCGGTGGGGCCGCGATGAACGTCTGGTCTGCGACCTGAATGCTGCTCACGGCGACTAGCTTCACATACCGCCGTGAGCGGTGGCCGCGGGGTTCCGCGGCACCGCGCGGACAGGGCTCTGACCACCCTTCTTCGGCCAGGAAGCAGACCTGGCCGGGGAAGGTCTAAAGTTGGGAACGCAATCCTACTCGTCAGTATCTTCAGTGTCGGAGGTTTTCGTGCCCGAGTTCAGCGCGCCACAGTCGTTCACGATCGCGGAGGACGCGTCCGCGGTCGACTCGGTGTTCGCCCACGCCGCGGCCGACCCGACGCTGGTCGTGTACAAGCGCAAGATCGGCGGACGCTGGACCGACGTCACGGCCGCCGAATTCGCGGCACAGGTCACCGCAGTCGCCAAGGGTCTCATCGCCCTCGGCGTCCAGCAGGGCGACCGGGTGGCACTGATGTCGGCAACCCGCTACGAGTGGCCCCTCGTCGACTTCGCGATCTGGGCAGCGGGCGGCGTCACCGTCCCGATCTACGAGACATCCTCCGCCGAGCAGGTCCGGTGGATCCTCGAGGACTCCGCCGCGATCGATCTCGTCGTCGAGAACGCGACACACGCGGCCACCGTGAAGGCCGTCGCCGCCGAGGCGACCGCGCTGCGCGGCGTCTACCAGATCGAGGCGTCCGACGGCGGCCGCGGCGTCGTCGAGGAACTGACCGCACTGGGCGCCGACGTTCCCGACGCCGATGTCCGGGCCCGCGTCGCCGCGCTGAAGTCGAGCGATCCGGCCACCCTCATCTACACCTCCGGCACCACCGGCAGGCCCAAGGGCTGCCAGCTCACCCATTCCAACCTCATCGCCGAGTCCAAGGGCATCCTCGATTCCAGCCTCGGCACCCTGCTGAAGACGCCCGGCGTCAGCACCCTCATGTTCCTGCCGATGGCGCACGTGCTGGCGCGGGCCGTCAGCATCGCGTCGTTCGACGCCGGCGCCGCACTCGGACACACCAGCGACATCCCGAACCTCGTCCCCACGTTCGGCGAGTTCCGCCCCGACTTCATCCTGTCGGTGCCGCGGGTGTTCGAGAAGGTGTACAACAGCGCCCGCGCCAAGGCCCACGGCGAGGGCAAGGGCAAGATCTTCGACGCCGCCGCCGAGACGGCCATCGCCTGGAGCGAGGCTCAGGACAAGGGCGGGCCGGGACTGGTCCTCAAGGCCAAGCACGCACTGTTCGACAAGCTGGTGTTCTCGAAGCTGCGGGCCGCGCTCGGCGGCAAATGCCAGCTGGCGATCTCGGGCGGCGCCCCGCTCGGCGCCCGCCTCGGCCACTTCTTCCGCGGCATCGGCATCACGATCTACGAGGGCTACGGCCTCACCGAGACGTCCGCGGCGTTCGCGGTCAACACGATCGGCGAGCAGAAGGTCGGCTCGGTCGGCAAGCCGTTGGCGGGCAATTCCGTTCGCATCGCCGACGACGGTGAGATCCTGCTGTCGGGGCCGGTCGTCTTCAGCGGGTACTGGCGCAACGAGAACGCGACCGCCGACGCGATCGAGAACGGCTGGTTCCACACCGGCGACCTCGGGTCGGTCGACACGGACGGGTACATCACCATCACCGGCCGCAAGAAGGAGATCATCGTCACAGCGGGCGGCAAGAACGTCTCCCCCGCCCAGCTCGAGGATCACCTGCGTGCGCACCCGCTGATCAGCCAGGCCATCGTCGTCGGAGACCAGCAGCCGTTCATCGGCGCGCTGATCACCATCGACGCGGACGCACTGCCCGCATGGAACGAGCGCAACGGCAAGCCCGCAGGGACCACGGTCGCGGATCTGCTCACCGACGCCGACCTCACGGCCGAGATCGACGAAGCCGTCGCGGAGGCCAACAAGCTCGTGTCACACGCGGAGGCCATCAAGAAGTTCCGGGTCCTGCCCGTCGACTTCACCGAGGAAACCGGCGAGCTCACGCCGACGATGAAGCTCAAGCGCAACGTCGTGCACGACAGCTTCGCCGACGACATCGCGGCCATCTACGCGAAATAGTGCCCTCCGGGCTCGTGAGTACTTATTAACCGCCCGCGGTTGATAAGTACTCACGGGCGGTCACGCAAGCAGTGCCTGCAGCTTGGCGGCGAGCACGTCCCATCGCCACTCCGCCTTGACCCATTCGCGGCCGGCCGCACCCATCGCGGCCGCGCGGTCGCGGTCGGACAGCACCGAGATCACCGATCGCGCCACCTCGGCCACCGACGTGCCGTCCACGACCATCCCGGTTTCGTTCTGCCGCACCGTTTCCGGGGCGCCACCGGACTGTCCGGCGATGACCGGCACACCGGTGGCCGACGCCTCGAGGAAGACGATGCCGAGGCCTTCGACGTCGAGTCCCGCGCCCCTCGTGCGGCACGGCATCGCGAACACGTCGGCGATCGTGTGGTGCGCCGCCAGCTCCGCGGACGGCACCGTGCCCGTGAACACGACGTGGTCCTCCACCCCGACCGAGCGCGCGAGCGAGCGCAGACGGTCCTCGTAGGGGCCGCCGCCGACGATCACGAGCACGGCGCCGTCGATGTGCTCGCGGATGCCCGGGAGCGCCTTGATCAGGATGTCCTGGCCCTTGCGCGGCACGAGACGGGACAGGCACAGGACCGTCGGCCGCTCCCCCAGCCCGTACCGGGACCGCAGTTCGGCCCGCGCGCCGCTGTCCGGGGTGAACAGGTCGGTGTCGACGCCGGACGGCAGGTGTTCGAGCGCGGCACTCGCGCCGAACGCGGACGCGAATCGGCCCCTCGTGTACCGGCTGACGTACGTGACGACGTCGGTCCGGTCGCCGATCCGTCCGAGGGCCTGGCGGGCGGCGGGGAGCATCGACCAGCCGACCTCGTGCCCGTGGGTACTGGCGACCACCCGTTCCGCCCCGGCGCGGCGCAGCGTCGAACTCAGCAGCGCGAGCGGGGCCGCTGCGCCGAACCAGACGCCCGTGCAGTCGTGTTCGGCGAGCAGCTTGGCGGCCCGGCGGGCGACGAACGGCGTGGGCACCATCAAGGTGGTGGGGTGCCGGACGACCTGAAACGGTTGCCGCGCATCGAACTTGATATGCGAGTCGCCGCGCCAGCGCGGGGCGTAGACGACCAGGTCGTCGGCGGGCAGGTGCTTGGCGAAGGTGTGCAGGTACGACTGGATTCCACCGGGTCGCGGCGGAAAATCGTTCGTCACCAACAGGGTTCGGCGCATGTGATCACCGTAGGCGGTGGACCGTGCGCAGGCGACGCAGGGTCACCCCAGGTGAGCGCCCACCCAGTCGGTCCAGCGGTCGCGGAACTGATCGGCGTCGACGCCGAGGACGTCGGACAGCCGTCCGTCGACCGTCTCCGGGTCCGCCTCGCCCACGGCCAGCGTCCGGTACAGCTCCGTCAGCCTCGATTCGCCGTACTGCTCCGCGACGAAGGCGTTGATCGACCATGCCGTCTCGTAGGCGACCGAGCCGCGTTCGCCGTATCCGGAGAAGTCGGTGTCCTCGGGGAACTCGGTCGGCGGACCCTCGGCGCCCACCTGCGCGGTCAGTGCCGGCGCGATCTGCCGTTCGGCCTCGCCGGTACCCCGGTATGCCGCGTATTCCGCGTAGCCCTCCAGCACCCACATCGGTGAGCGGTCCACCGTCTCGGCGCGCGCCGCCACGTGGATCAGCTCGTGCCGCAGGATCGCCCGCCGGGTGACCTCGGTCAGCCGGTCCTCGGACGCGGGGCTGAACACGATCCGCTGTCCGGTGACCGTGGCGGCGTCGGGTTCGACGGCGTCCGAGATGGCGACGGCGGCGATGTCGCGTCCGTCGTGATTCGGGCCGACGAGCGCCGTGAACTCGTCCTGCGATCCCGCGACCCACACGAGCGCGCGGCCCGCCCAGTGCGAACCCCACAGCTGGGTGGCGTTGACGACGGCGGCGGGGAGTTCGTCCGCCAGCCGGTCGACCATGGTGGCGTTCTCGGGATGTCCGAGCACCACCGACGTTTGCCCGTCACCGGTGTCGACGCGGCGCGACACGACGGGTCCGAAATCCCACGGTCCGCGCCAGGTCAGCCGGTCGCCGTCCACGGTTGCGCTGTCGCTGACCAGTGCCCAGCGCTCGCCGCGCCGGGCGACGACGAGAGCCACCGGTTTGCGGGTGGGGCTCTCGTCCGCGATCGCGTAGCGGAGCTGCACGGCGGGGGCCCACACCTCGTCGGCCCCGAGCGCGTCGCCGAGGCTCGACGGCACCGCTGTCTCGGCGCCCTCGGCGATCTCGTAGCCCCAGTCCGAGAACTCGACCCCGGCAACGTTGGCCGCCCGCCGCGTCTCGGCGGCCAGGAATCCCGGTGCCGCCGCCTGATCCATCAGACCGGACAACCGGGCCGCGTCGTTCGTCCGCACGGCCGACGCCCAGGTGTCGAGGAGCGTCTGGACGGCTGTCGCACGCGCGTCGGCGTCGGCCTGCGCGGTACCGACGGCTCCGTCCGCGCCCCGCTCGGTCCGGGAGAACCCGGTCAGCGCGAGGACGACGACGACGGCGAGGACGAGTCCGGCCAGTGCGGCCCGCTCCCACGGGCGCGCCTGACGGCGCGAGGTCGGATCCGTTGCGGGAGACGGGTCTGAAGCGGGCACGCCGGTGAGTGTATGAGCACGCCCGGCCGCCGCTGTCGGACGGTCGCCGTCAGTAGCGGCGCGCCCCGTAGAAGGGGAACTTCGCCATCGACTCGATCTTCACCGGCACACCGAACGTCGAGGCGTGGAGAATGTTGCCGTTTCCTGCATAGAGGCCGACGTGGGACGCGTCGTTGTAGAAGAGGACGACGTCGCCGGGCTGCAGGGCGTCGCGGGACACCGGGGTGCCGCCGCTGGCCTGCGCCTGACTGGACCTCGGCAGCGTCTTGCCGATCTGCTTGTACGCCCACACGACCAGTCCCGAGCAGTCGAATTCGTCCGGACCGGTGGCGCCCCACACGTAGGGGTCGCCGATACGGGTCATGCCTGCCTGCAGCGCGCTCGTGCCCGAGCCGGGGGTGAGATGCGCGAGGATCGTGTTCGGGTCGAAGCCGGGCGGGAAGGGCGTGCCCGCCAGCTGGTCGCGTTCGGCGCCGGTGAGATCTCCGAATGCCTTGATCACGTCTGCGATCTGCGCCTGCAGGTCGCTCTGCTTGCGTTGCAGATCGTCGCTCACCGCTTTGGCCTGCTCGGTCGCGGACCGTGCGGCATCGGCGGACTTCTTCGACGCCTCGGCGGCCTTCGTGGCTTCCGACGTGGCCGACTGGAACTGCGCGACCTGATTGCGGGTGTCGTTGGAGATGGCGTCCAGGGCGGACATCTGGTCCAGGAGCTGCTGCGGCGAATCGCTCACCATCACGGCGAAGAGGCGATTGGTCCGTGCACCCTGGTAATTGGCGGTGGCGAGCTTGTTCACCACCGGCTGGAAGACGGCGACGCGCGCGTTGGCGGCGTCGAGCACACCCTGGTCCGTTGCGAGCTGCGCGTCGGCGTCGCGTTGCGCCGACTGCTTGGCCGCGAGATCGATCTGCGCGTTGTGGAGTGCCTCCGACGTCTGCTCGGACTGCCGGGACAGGTCACCGAGCTTCGTCAGCGCGTCGGTCGGGTTGGTGGTCACCGGGTCTGCGCCCGCCTGGATCGCCGGCAGCGACACGAGGGCCACCGACAGCACGCCGGCGGTCAGCACGCTGCCCAGGGAGCGCTTCATCTTGTGTGAGGCCACGGAAATGCAGTTCTCCGATCGTCGCTCTCCACCAGCCGGGCCGGGTGTCCGAGGCGCGGCTCAGGGATTTCCTCGGCCGATGCGACCGTGGAGTGCCGAAGAGGTGGTGACCCGCGTTGCCGCCCGGTTGGCGCGACAAGACTTCGCAAGGTCTCGGATAGGTTACGGAATGGCATACGTTTGTGTCCACCTATGTCACGAACGAGGTGGCGGGGACCACCCGACGGGTGAACGACACGCTGTCTGCCTGGGGCGCAACGACATCGAGGGTGGGTTCGAATCGTGATTCGAACCCACCCTCGGTGGTCGTGCGAGATCCTACGAAGCTACCCCGTGCATCCCCGCCCTCGACTCGGTGGATGCCTCGCCTCGCGTGTGGATCAGTAGCGGCGTGCGCCGTCGAAAGGCATGGACGCGATGGGCGCCAACTTGACGGGCTGACCCTCGGTGGAGGCGTGGATCACGTTGCCGTTGCCGGCGTAGATGCCCGAGTGCGATCCGCCGTAGAAGGAGACGACGTCGCCGGGGCGGAGATCGGACTGCGACACGGGAGCGCCTGCCGCCGCCTGCGCGTAGCTGGTGCGCGGCAGGTTCAGTCCGGCCTGCTTGAACGCCCACTGCACCAGACCGGAGCAGTCGAACGAGTTGGGGCCGGCGGCGCCGTAGACGTACGGCGAGCCGAGCTTGGTCTGTGCGGCCTGAACGGCCTTGTCACCTGCGGTGCCGGCCGGCGCCGGGGGCGCGGGCAGGTTCGGGACACCGGGGATCTGCGGGATGACGACACCCGGGATCTCGAAGGTTCCGACTCCGGGGATGGTGACGGGATCTGCGGCCGCGGGGGCCGCGGTCGCGGTGAGCGCTCCGACTGCGAGCGCGCCGGCGACGACTGCCCGTCGCACATTCCGCTTGGAAACTTGTGACGCCACGAAAGGGGTACTCCGTTTCTTCCATTCATCCGCCGACCGAGTTAGCTGACGGGTTCGGGCTGGGAAGATCAGCCCTACCCACCGGTGCGTGAGGACGTCCCGGCGGGATTCACCCCAGTAGAAACTTGGGTTCCCGGTACGACCGCTCTCGCGAGTGGCCGATTAGGCGGTGACTAGCGATGCTGCCCCGGTGTTGGGGCTGCGAGACTCCGCTAGGTCTCAGGAAGGTTACGAAATGGAATACCCCGATGTCGACCGGAACACGCGGAAAGTGTCCGTTTGGGCCGATTCCGGCTTTGCGGGCGCGCGATACCCACATTCGGTAACGACCGGATAACAGGCGGTTTGTTTCCGATCTCTTTTCGACAGCGGGAGTGGGCATTTCGCGAAGCCTGACGACTCCCCGATTTTCTCCCGGTCAGCGTTCCTGCTGTTCAACCGGGGTGCCGCGGACCGCACCCGCGACACGCGCCCGATCCGCCGGTACCGGTCCCCGCCCCGTCCGAACACCTCGTTCGCGGCCGCGCGCGCGACCCGCGCACCGCCCGCGACCGCCGCCCGAGACGGTCAGTGTGATCCTCGTCTCTCCGGGCTCTCCGGGCGGTTCTGTCGGTGCCCGTCCATACGCTCTGAGCCGTGAGCGTCCCCGGTGTACCCGAACAGCTGAGATTCGACGAACTCGACACCCCACTGCGGGACACCACGTTCG
Source organism: Rhodococcus mengyinensis (assembly GCF_048381435.1). Taxonomy (NCBI): domain Bacteria; kingdom Bacillati; phylum Actinomycetota; class Actinomycetes; order Mycobacteriales; family Nocardiaceae; genus Rhodococcus; species Rhodococcus mengyinensis. The sequence goes on from NZ_JBLWIT010000154.1 coordinate 129,495, forward strand.
TGGTGGTCGACCTCGAGACCACGGGAGCGCGGCCGGGCGAGGACGCCATCACCGAGATCGGCGCGGTGAAGATCCGCGGTGGCGAGGTGATCGCCGAAATGGCCACTCTCGTCGACCCGGGACGGTCCATCCCCCCGCACATCGTGGAGATCACCGGCATCACCACCGCCATGGTGATCGACGCCCCGCGGATCGAGCGAGTGCTGCCGGCGTTCCTGGAGTTCGCACGCGGCGCGGTGCTCGTCGCGCACAACGCCCCGTTCGACACGGGCTTCCTCAAGGCCGCCGCGTCCGCCACCGACACCCCCTGGCCCAAGTTCACCGTGCTCTGCACCGTCAAACTGGCCCGGCGCGTCCTCAGCCGCGACGAAGCGCCGTCCGTCAAGCTGTCGTCGCTGGCCCGGCTGTTCGACGTCGGGACCACTCCGACCCACCGGGCACTCGACGACGCCCGGGCCACCGTCGACGTCCTGCACGCCCTCATCGCGAGGGTCGGCAATCAAGGGGTGCACAGTCTCACCGAGCTCGTCGACTACCTTCCCGACGTCTCCTCGCACCAGCGGGCGAAACGGACGCTCGCCAGCCATCTCCCCCACGCTCCGGGCGTGTACCTGTTCCGCGGACCGTCCGACGAGGTCCTGTACGTCGGCACGGCGACCGATCTGCGCCGGCGGGTGCGCAACTACTTCACCGGCTCGGAGACGCGTGGCCGGATGAAGGAGATGGTGGCCTTGAGCACCCGGATCGACCACGTCGAGTGCGCGCATGCACTCGAGGCGGGTGTGCGCGAGCTCCGGCTGCTCGCCGCGCACACGCCGCCGTACAACCGGAGGTCCAAATACCCGAAACGCGGGTGGTGGATCACGCTCACCGTGGAGGCCTTCCCCCGGCTGTCGGTGGTGCGTACCCCGACCGCCGACTCGCTCGGTCCGTTCCGGTCCCGCTCGACCGCCGTCGACGTCGCCGACGTCCTCGCCGAGTACTGCATTCTCCGCACCTGCACGAGCCGCATCCCGAAGGGAAGGGAGCACGGTCCGCAGTGCCCACCCCGCGAGCTCGGAGGCTGCCCGGCGTCCGTCCACGACCGCGCCACGGAGGACGCCTACCGTCCCGGGCCGGCACTCTTCCGGCAGTTCCTGCGCGGCCTGGACGACGCCCCGCTGCAGCGCATGCGCGCACGGGTGGAGGAGCTGGCCGCCGGCGAGTTGTTCGAGAACGCCGCACGGCTGCGTGATCGCACCGCGGAGGTCGTGCTCGCGTTGCGGAGGATGCAGCGCCTTGCCGCCCTCACCGCGCTCGATCAGCTCGTGGCCGCTCGCCCGGCCGCGACCGGCGGCTGGGAGTTCGCGGTGATCCGTTCCGGGCGTCTCGCGTCCGCGGGCTGCGCCCGGCGCGGAATTCACCCGATGCCGGTGGTCGATGCACTCGTCCTCACCGCCGAAACCGTCGTTCCCGACGCAACTCCGCTCCGCGGCGCGTCCCCCGAGGAAGCCGGCCTGCTGGCGCGCTGGCTCGACCAGGAGGACACCCGCATCGTCAGCGCATCCGCGGGCTGGTGCGAGCCCGCACGGGGCGCCGGATCCTGGTCCGAGTGGTGCGCACTGGCGCGAGCGGGCAGCTCGTCGACACGGGACGCCGAGACCCGACCACCCGCGCCGGGTTCTGCCGACCACCGCTTAGGCTGGCGATCATGATCAACGCCATCGTCCTGATCCACGCCGAAGCCCACCGCATCCCGGAGACCGCTCAGGCCGTCGCCGACATCGAGGGCGTCGACAAGGTCTATTCCTGCGCAGGCGACGTCGACCTGATCGCGATCGTGCGGGTCCGGGACCACGCGAAGATCGCGGAGGTCGTCACCGAGGGAATCAACAAGGTGGACGGCGTCTCCCGGACGGCGACGCACATCGCGTTCCAGTCCTACTCCAGCGCGGACGTGGAAGCGGGCTTCTCGATCGGCGAGTAGCTCCGCCGACTATTTGCTGGTGGCCAGTCCCGACGTGAGTTCGGCCCACCGTGCGAGCAGCGTCGCGGCCGCTCCACTGTCGATCGACTGCGCCGCCGCCGAGAGTCCGTCCGACAGCGCGTCTTCGAGCGTGCGGCCGCCGAGTCCCCGGAACGCGGCGATCGCCGCCGCGGCGTTGAGGAGGACCGCGTCGCGTACGGGTCCGGTCTCACCGGCGAGGAGTCGCCGCGCCACCGCCGCGTTCACCTCGGCATCGCCGCCGCGCAGTTCGTCGAGCGACACCCGCGCGATCCCGATGTCCCGGGGGTCGAGCTGACGGGTGGTCACCGCCCCGTCCGCCACGATGTGCACGGTCGACGTGGTCGACGTCGTCAACTCGTCCAGGCCGTCGTCACCGCGCACCACGAGCGCCGAGTTGCCGCGCTGCGCGAGCACACCGGCGACCACCGAGATCAGGCCCGGGAACGCGCAGCCGATGAGGCCGGCCCGCGGACGGGCCGGATTGGTGAGCGGTCCGAGCACGTTGAAGACGGTCGGGATGCCGATCTCCTTGCGCGGCGCGCCCGCGAACCGCAGTGCGGGATGGAACACCGGCGCGAAGCAGAAACCGATGCCGACCTCCCGGACGCAGCGGGCCACCTCGTCGGGGCCGAGATTGATCTTCACCCCGAGTGCCTCGAGAACGTCCGCGCCGCCGCTCTTGGACGACGCGGCCCGGTTTCCGTGTTTGACGACGCGAATGCCGGACGCCGCGACCACGAGTGACGCCATCGTGGAGATGTTCACGGTGTTGGATCGGTCACCACCGGTGCCGACGATGTCGACGACGTCGTCGTCGACGGGGACCTTGCGCGCGTGCCCGAGCATCGAGTCCGCGAGTCCGCGCAACTCCTCCGGTGTCTCGCCCTTCATCTTGAGGGCGACCCCGAACGCCGCGATCTGCGCGGACGTGGCGTTGTCGGACATGATCTCGTCCATCGCCCATCTCGCCTCGTCCACCGACAGGTCACGTCCGTCGGTGAGCGTGCCGAGGACCGACGGCCACGTGCGTGCCGGCCGCACACCGTCGTTCGTCCCCTGAGCAGTCGGGCTCTGCATCGTCGTGTCCCCTTGTACTAGTGGCGGATCCGGTCCTGGCAGCCTAGTCACCGGGCGGATCGGACTCGCGCGCCGGTTGCATCGCGTCCCAGCCGTCGACCGAGCCACCGAGCCGCTGCGCCAGCCCGGCCATTCTCGACCGTTCCTGAGAACAGTGCAGCGCATCGAGGATCTGGACCCGCTGCAGCACGAGTCCGACCGTCGCACCGTCCTCGGCCGGGGATGCCGGACCGTCCGGATCCTGCGGTCGGTAACCGTCCTGCGCGGCGATCGACACGGCGTCGGCCACGGACGAGGCGGGCAGCCGCAGATGGTGCCGCAGCACCGCTTCCGCGCCGGCGTCCCACCGCGGATTCTCGGCGGCGGCGCGGTCGAGCGCGGTCGAGCACGCCTCCACGTCGTCGAAGCTCGAGGCGACGACCACGAGGTCGGGACGATCCTGATCGAGAGGGGCCGGTTGCCGACTGCCGAACAGCCTCCGCAGCCACCCCGTACTGTTGTCACGAGAGCGCATGACTCCACCCTTTCACGGTCCGCCACCAGGGCTGTCAGCAGGGAGAATCGGACAAGCGGGGCGCGTCGACGCGCCGAGGGTGGACCCGGGTAGTCGTCTCTTACGACGAAGCGTCATACTTCTGTCTGTGACGAGCGCAGTAGGGACTTCAGGATCAGCAATCACCCAACGCGTGCACTCGCTGAACCGACCTAACATGGTCAGCGTTGGCACCATCGTGTGGTTGTCAAGTGAGCTCATGTTCTTCGCAGGGCTCTTCGCCATGTACTTCGTGGCGCGAGCACAGGCGAATGGGAACTGGCCGCCGGAGCCGACCGAGCTGAATCTGTTCCTCGCCGTACCGGTGACGCTGGTGCTGATCGCCTCGTCGTTCACCTGCCAGATGGGTGTGTTCGCGGCCGAGCGCGGCGACGTCTTCGGCCTCCGCCGGTGGTACCTCCTGACGCTGGCGATGGGCACCTTCTTCGTCCTCGGCCAGGCCTACGAGTACATCCACCTCGTCGAGCACGGCACCTCGATCTCCAGCAGCGTGTACGGCTCGGTGTTCTACATGACCACCGGCTTCCACGGCATGCACGTGATCGGCGGCCTCATCGCGTTCGTCTTCCTGATCGCACGCACCAAGGTCAGCAAGTTCACGCCCGCCCAGGCCACCGCCGCCATCGTCGTCTCGTACTACTGGCACTTCGTCGACATCGTGTGGATCGGCCTGTTCGCCACGATCTATTTCATCCGTTGATCAGCTGAACGCCCCAGGCAGCCCCCTGACGTCCAGTCCGTCCCGACATACCAAAGGGATACAGATGAGTTCATCCCCCCCTCCCGCATCCGATACCACAGCGTCTGCCGCGAAGGCACGCCGCCAGCGGAAGCTCCGCAGGCGCGTCACGGGCGCCCTGGTCCTGATGATGGGACTGGTCAGCGCCGGTTTCCTCGCGTCCGCGTTGACGCCGACCCCGCAGGTGGCCACCGCCACCGACGATCAGGCAGCACTGATCCGCGAGGGCAAGCAGTTGTACGACACGTCGTGCATCACGTGCCACGGCGCGAACCTGCAGGGTGTGCAGGATCGCGGACCGAGCCTGATCGGTGTCGGCGAGGCAGCCGTGTACTTCCAGGTGTCGTCGGGACGCATGCCGGCCTCGCGCAACGAGGCCCAGGTCGAGCGCAAGCCCGTCAAGTTCGACGCCGAGCAGACGGACGCCATCGGCGCGTACGTCCAGGCCAACGGTGGCGGCCCCACCGTCATCCGCGACGAGAACGGCGAGATCGCCCAGTCGTCGCTGCGCGGCGGCGACATCGGACGCGGCAGCGAGCTCTTCCGCCTCAACTGCGCGTCCTGCCACAACTTCACCGGGCGTGGCGGTGCGCTCTCGTCCGGTAAGTACGCGCCGGTCCTCGACCCGGCCAGCGAGCAGCAGATCTACGCCGCGATGGTCACCGGCCCGCAGAACATGCCCAAGTTCTCGGACCGTCAGCTGACCCTCGAGGAGAAGAAGGACATCATCGCCTACATCAAGTCGTCAGGCGAGACGAAGCAGCCCGGCGGCTACGGACTCGGCGGCATCGGTCCCGCCTCCGAGGGCTTGGCCATGTGGGTCATCGGAATCATCGCTGTCGTCGGTGCAGCACTGTGGATCGGAGCAAGGTCATGAGCGACGCTGGCCAGCCGGGCGGCGCCACGCCAAAGAAGTACACGGATGCAGAACTCGAGAACCTGAGCCGCGACGAACTGGTCGAGCTCGGCACCAACCTCGACCACGTCGATGTCGCGTTCCGCCGCAACCGCTGGGCGGTTCCGGGGACGAAGGCCGAGAAGCGCGCCGAGCGGTCGGTCGCCTTCTGGTTCGCTCTCTCCGGCATCTCGGCGATCGCGTTCATCGCGATCTACCTCTTCTGGCCCTGGGAGTACGCAGGCGCCGGCGAGGAGCACTACTCGGCCTACAGCCTGTACACGCCGCTGATCGGCCTCACCATGGGTCTGGCCATCCTCGGCCTCGGTGTCGGAGCGGTGCAGTTCACCAAGAAGTTCATCCCCGAAGAGGTGTCCATCCAGGACCGCCACGACGGTGGATCGTCCGAGGTCGATCGCAAGACGATCGTCGCGGAACTCGGCGACTCGTTCGACACGTCGACGCTGGGACGCCGCAAGCTCCTCAAGCGCACCCTCATCTTCGGCGGCGGTGCCCTCGGCATCATGTCCGTCATGCCCCTCGGTGGTCTGGTCAAGAACCCGTGGGCCAAGCGCGACGACTCCCCGCTGTGGGTGTCGGGATGGACGCCCCGCTACGCGGGCGAGACCATCTACCTGCGCCGCGACACCGGTCGCCCCGAGGACGTCGTCCTCGTCCGCCCGGAAGACCTGGACGCCGGCGCCATGGAAACGGTGTTCCCGTTCCGTGAGTCCGACCGCGGCGACCACGACGCGCTGCTCGAGGCGCTGCGCGGCATCCGCAACGCGACCATGCTCATCCGCCTCCGCACGGAGGACACGGCGCGGGTCACCAAGCGCAAGGGCCAGGAGAGCTTCAACTACGGCGACTACTTCGCCTTCTCGAAGATCTGCACCCACCTCGGCTGCCCCACCTCCCTGTACGAACAGCAGACCAACCGAATCCTCTGCCCGTGCCACCAGTCGCAGTTCGACGCGCTGACCTACGGAAAGCCGATTTTCGGTCCGGCCGCTCGTGCACTTCCGCAGTTGCCTATTACAGTGAACGAAGAGGGTTTCCTAGTCACAACGGGTGACTACATCGAAGCTCTCGGCCCGGCATTTTGGGAGCGTCGACCGTGACCGACAACAAACCGTCCAAACTGAGCGCGATGGCCACCGGCCAGGCCGAAGCGATGGACTCGCGCTACCACCTCGCAGCGGGAATGCGGCGGCAGATCAACAAGGTCTTCCCCACCCACTGGTCGTTCCTGCTCGGCGAGATCGCGCTGTACAGCTTCGTCATCCTGCTGATCTCCGGTGTCTACCTGACCCTGTTCTTCGACCCGTCGATGGCGCACGTCGTCTACAACGGTGCGTACGAGCCGCTGCGCGGCGTCACGATGTCCCGCGCGTACGAGACCACGCTGAACATCTCGTTCGAGGTTCGCGGCGGTCTGTTCGTCCGTCAGATCCACCACTGGGCGGCGCTGATGTTCGCGGCGTCGATCGTCGTGCACCTGATGCGCATCTTCTTCACCGGCGCCTTCCGGCGTCCGCGTGAGGCCAACTGGGTCATCGGCTGCCTGCTGCTGATCCTGGCGATGTTCGAGGGATTCTTCGGCTACACGATCCCCGACGACCTGCTGTCCGGCACGGGCCTGCGCGCCGCGTTCTCCGGCATCACGCTGAGCATCCCGATCGCAGGCACCTGGATGCACTGGCTGATCTTCGGCGGCGACTTCCCCGGCGACCTGATCATCCCCCGCCTGTACGTCGCGCACGTCCTGCTGTTCCCGGGCATCATCCTCGCCCTGATCGCCGGTCACCTCGCGCTCGTCTGGTACCAGAAGCACACGCAGTTCCCCGGCCCCGGCCGCACGGAGAACAACGTCGTGGGTGTGCGCATCCTCCCGGTGTTCGCCGTCAAGTCGGGTGCGTTCTTCGCGATCACGTTCGGTGTGCTCGCCGTGATGGGTGGCGTGCTGCAGATCAACCCGGTCTGGACCATCGGCCCCTACAACCCGTCGCAGGTGTCGGCAGGTTCGCAGCCCGACATCTACATGATGTGGACGGACGGCCTGGCCCGCCTGTGGCCGGCGTGGGACATCTACCTGTTCGACCGCTACACCATTCCGTCGGTGTTCGCCGTGGCGTTGATCATGGGTCTGGTGTTCACGGTGCTGATCGCCTACCCGTGGATCGAGAAGCGTCTGACCAAGGACGACGCTCACCACAACCTGCTGCAGCGTCCGCGTGACGTTCCGGTGCGTACCGCGATCGGTGCGATGGCGATTGCGTTCTACGCCGTCTTGACGATCTCCTGCATCAACGACATCATCGCGTACCACCTGAGCATCTCGTTGAACGCGATGACGTGGATCGGCCGCATCGGCATGGTGTTGCTGCCTCCGATCGCCTTCTTCGTGGCCTACCGGTTCTGCCTGGGTCTCCAGCGCAGCGACCGTGAGGTTCTCGAGCACGGCATCGAGACCGGCATCATCAAGCGGATGCCGAACGGTCAGTACATCGAGATCCACCAGCCGCTCGGCCCGGTCGACGGCCACGGTCATCCGATCCCGCTCGAGTACCAGGGTGCGACCGTCCCGAAGAAGATGAACAAGCTCGGTTCCGCCGGCAAGCCCGGTTCCGGCAGCCTCGTCACGGCCGACCCGGTCGAGGAGAGCCTGGCTCTCGAGCACGCCCTGCACCACGGCGAGCACGAGCAGCTCACGATGCTGCGGGAGTACCAGGACCGCGCCCACGGCAATGGTTCGTCGGCTTCCGGCAACGGATCGTCCGGCAACGGCGAGGCCCACTAGCCTCACCTCCGCAACCGAGCAGAGCCCCGAACCACGTCCGGTTCGGGGCTCTGCTCGTCTGTGAGCGTGCCCGCTCCCCTCCCCCGCGGCTGTGCGCGGAACACGAGCGCGACCGCCCCGAGTCCCAGAAGTAGACCGAGTGCGGTGAGGATTCCGAACGGCTCGCCGAACATCACGGTCCCCCAGATGGCCGTCACCGGTGCCATCAGGAACATCAGGGCATTGACCCGGGTGACTCCACTCCTACGCAGCACGAGCCAGTACAGGCCGTAGCCGCCGAACGTGGACAGGCCGATCAGCCAGGCCACCGACCACCAGAACGATGCCGTCGGCGGTGGCGACACCTGTCCGGCGCACGCGGCGAGGGCGGTGAAGAGCACGGCACTGGTCGCGCAGTGCACGGTCATGGACACGACGGGGTCGGTGTCGGTCGGTGAGCGACTCTCCAGGAAGGTCGCGGCCACCAGCGACAGCATCCCGGCGAACGGCACGAGATACGCCCACCACGACACGCCGGACGCAGCGGTGGCGTCGCCTGCGGTGACGATCACGACCCCCGCCAGTCCGAGCAGCAGCCCCCACCACTGCCGGGGCGCGACGTACTGACCCAGCAGCGGGCCGGCCAGCACGGCGACGACCAGGGGCTGGGTGCCGTCGATCAGTGCCGTGGTGCCGGTCGAGACGCCGAGTCCGATCGCCTGGTAGACGGTCAGCAGATATCCGGTCTGCGACAGCGCGCCGATTGTCACCTGACGGCCGAGCGCACGGGACCCGAGTCCCCGCCACCGTGCGCGTCCGAACAGGGCGGCCGCCAGGGCCAGTGCGACGGCGAGCGGCAGGAACCGCCAGGTCAGTACGGTCAGAGGGGCCGCGTCCCCGGCGCCGAGTTTGGCCCCGATAAAGCCGGAGCTCCAGCACAGGACGAACATCACGGCGAGAAGCGCATTCACGTTTGACCACCACCTAGTAAACAGATCGGTATACCTCTTCAACCTATACCGATCTGTATACTTTTGTCATGGAATCTGTGCCGTCACCGCGACGCGTCGTGCTGACACCGGGAGCGAGGCGGGCGCTGGACGCGGCCGGCCGCCTCTTCTACGAGCGGGGAATCCACGCGGTCGGCGTGGATCTCATCGCCACCGAGGCCGGTATCACGAAGAAGACGCTCTACGACCGTTTCGGTTCGAAGGAACAGATCGTCGTCGAGTACCTCACCGACCGGGACGAACGGTGGCGGGCGTTTCTCGCCGGCCACCTCGACACCGCCGGCGACTCCCCCGGACGGCGCCTGACGGCGATCTTCGACGCATCCCGGGAGTGGACCGCGGAGAACAGCGCGAAGGGGTGCAGCATGGTCAACGCGCACGCGGAGATCAGCGACCCGGCACATCCGGCGTACGCCGTCATCGTCGGCCAGAAGCGGTGGATGCTCGACCTGTTCACCGGCGTGTGCCGGGACGCGTCGGTGCGCGACCCGGAGACACTCGCACGCACCGTCATGCTGCTCCACGAAGGGGCACTGGTCTCACACGGGCTGCAGGTGTTCCCCGAGGCGGTGCGACTCGCATCCGATCAGGCGTCGGCGCTCCTCGCCGCGGCGGCAGGCCCGGCCCGTTAGTGACGGCAAAGCGGAGGCGCCGA
>NZ_JBLWIT010000154.1:139212-199021 GCF_048381435.1 Rhodococcus mengyinensis
GGCGCCTCCGCGGTCCGACTGTGGGTGGAACTAGTGCTTCTCGGGCCCGACGTAGTACTCGAAGACGAGACCCGCAGCGGCCGCGAGAACCGCAATCACGGCGACCACGATCATCCACGGCTGGAAGAACGCCATCGCGACTGCGACGAAGGCGGCAGAAGCGGCGAGCAGGATCGGCCAGTAGCTACCGGGGCTGAAGAATCCCAGGTCGCCTGCGCCGTCGGCGATCTCCGCGTCCTCGTAGTCCTCGGGACGGGTGTCGAGTCGACGGGCAACGAACCGGAAGTACGTTCCGATGATCAGCGTCAGTCCCGCCGACAGGCAGATGCCCGTCAGACCCGCCCACTCGATACCGGTTCGTGAAACGGCGGTGAAGACGCCGTAGACGATCGCGACGAGAATGAAGAATACCGTCAGGATCTCGAAGAGCTTGGCTTCGATCTTCATATCAGCACTTGTCCTTGGTCAGTGAGGTATCAGCAGCAGGTTCAGTTACCTTCGACACCGCTCGCCTGCTTGTAGCCGCGATCGGTGGTGAAGGGAGACGTCGACGTCGCAACCGGGGACTCACCGATGGCCTGCAGAGCCTCCGCCGTGGTCAGATCCCGGCCGCCTTCGCTCGCCGGCTTGCGCAGCTCGATGTACTGCGCGAACTTGTCGGGGCTCACGGCGCGAACCTCGAAGTTCATCATCGCGTGGAACGTGCCGCACATCTCGGCGCAGCGCCCGACGAAGGCACCTTCCTTCTCGATCTCACTGATCTGGAAGACGTTGTCGGAGTGGTTCTCCTTCGGGTTCGGGTTCACGTCGCGCTTGAACAGGAACTCCGGCACCCAGAAGGCGTGGATGACATCGGCCGAGGCCAGTTCGAACTGGATCCGCTTGCCGGTCGGCAGAACGAGGATCGGGATCTCGTTGCTCGAGCCGATCGTCTCGATCTTGTCGTAGTGCAGGTAGGACAGGTCCTGGGGGGTCTTGCCGTGGATCGGCCCGGGCTGGGCGTGCTCACCCTCACCCTCGGCCTCCGCCTCGGACGCCGGCGCGGACTCGACCGCAGCCTGCGCTTCCTGATCGACGCCGTCGTACTTGCCGCCACCCTCACCGAGGTCGATGGAGCGGTAGCCGAACTTCCAGTTCCACTGGTACGCAGTGACATCCACCACCACGTTGGGGTTGTCCTCCTTCTCGAGGACATGGTTCTGCACGACCACCGTGAAGTAGAACAGCACGGCAATGATGACGAACGGAACCGCGGTGTACGCCAGCTCGAGCGGCACGTTGTATGCCGTCTGCCGCGGGAACTCGGGTGAGTCCTTCTTCTTACGGTGGAAGATCACCGCCCAGAAGGTGAGTCCCCACACCAGCACACCCATGACGAGGGCGGCGATGACCGACCAGGTCCACAGTTCACGCATGCGGTGCGCCTGCGGGGTTACGCCCGAAGGCCACCCGAAACGAAGCACCTCGTTGTCGATTGAACAACCCGACAGCAGCAAGGCAGCAATGCCCAAAGATACTGCCAACCCTGCCCGCCGAAGGATCCGACCTTGCGCCACGTTCACGCCTTCCTGATCGCCGCAAATTCCACTAGGGCACACCCGATGGGAAGGCCCAATTACTACGCAGCGTAGACCAAAGGCGGCGGCTCTCCATCCTCGGGTCGGGCGACGTGTCGCTGCCGGTGCCGCGGCGGTGTCGCTGTTCGAGCCGGGGCACCGTCACCGGCGGCCCGAACCGGACGCTCCGGGAATCTGCGGCATACTTTCCGGCAGAGATCCCTGACCACTCCACCTCGTGGAGCCTTCCAAGATTCTGAATTGAGGTACCGGACGCTGTGTGCGGACTGCTCGGGCTACTGACCTCTGGAGAAACCAGCGACAACGCCGTCTCACAGGTCGACCAGGCAATGCACTGCCTGCGGCACCGTGGGCCGGACGAGCACGGGACCTGGCACGACGACCACCTGGTCTTCGGGTTCAATCGGCTGTCGATCATCGACATCGAACACTCCCACCAGCCTTTGCGGTGGGGTCCGGCGGAGAATCCGGAACGCTACGCGCTGACGTTCAACGGCGAGATCTACAACTACCTCGAGGTTCGGGCCGAACTCGCCGAGCAGTTCGGTGCGCAGTTCGTCACAGAGGGTGACAGCGAGTCCATCGTCGCCGCGTTCCACTACTGGGGCGAGGACGCCGTCCGTCGTCTGCGCGGCATGTTCGCGTTCGCGATCTGGGACACGGAGACGCGGGAGCTGTTCATCGCGCGCGATCCGTTCGGGATCAAGCCGCTCTTCCTGGCGACGGGCACCGGCGGCACCGCATTCGGTAGCGAGAAGAAGAGTCTGCTGGAGCTGGCGAGCCTGATCGGCATCGGCACCGAACTCGATCCGCGGGCCGTCGAGCATTACACCGTCCTTCAGTACGTGCCGGAGCCGGAAACCCTCCACAAGCAGATCCGCCGCCTCGAGTCCGGTTGCTTCGCACGTGTGCGCCCGGGCGAAGAACCCGTGATCACCCGCTATTTCGCGCCCACGTTCCCGGTGCGTCCGTTCGCCGCGGGCACCGAGCAGGCCCGCTACCGCGAGATCGCCGAGGCGCTCGAGGATTCGGTCGCCAAGCACATGCGCGCCGACGTCACGGTCGGGTCCTTCCTGTCGGGCGGCATCGACTCGACGGCAATCGCGGCGCTCGCGATGCGCCACAACCCGAACCTGATCACGTTCACCACCGGTTTCGAGCGCGAGGGCTACTCCGAGGTCGACGTCGCAGCCGAATCCGCCGAAGCGATCGGCGCGCGCCACGTGGTGAAGGTGGTGAGCCCGTCCGAGTTCGCCGCCGCCATCCCCGAGATCGTGTGGTACCTCGACGATCCGGTTGCCGATCCCGCACTGGTTCCGCTGTGGTTCGTGGCCAAGGAGGCGCGCAAGCACGTCAAGGTCGTGCTGTCCGGTGAGGGCGCCGACGAGCTGTTCGGCGGGTACACCATCTACCGCGAGCCGATTTCGCTCAAGCCGTTCGAGTACCTGCCCAAGGGCCTGCGGCGGGCCGCCGGGAAGCTGTCCGAGCGCATCCCCGAGGGCACCCGGGGAAAGAGCCTGCTCAACCGCGGTTCACTGACCCTGGAAGAGCGGTACTACGGCAACGCGCGCAGCTTCAACGACGCACAGTTGCGCGCCGTCCTGCGCGACTTCCGGCCGGAGTGGACGCACCGCGACGTCACCGACCCGATCTACGCGCAGTCGCAGGGGTGGGATCCGGTGGCCCGGATGCAGCACCTGGACCTGTTCACGTGGTTGCGCGGCGACATCCTCGTCAAGGCCGACAAGATGACCATGGCCAACTCGCTCGAACTGCGGGTGCCGTTCCTCGATCCCGAGGTCTTCAAGGTGGCGTCGCAGGTGCCGTTGGATCAGAAGATCACCAAGAGCACCACCAAGTACGCGCTGCGTCAGGCACTGGAGGGCATCGTGCCCGGGCACGTGCTCCATCGGGCGAAGCTGGGCTTCCCGGTGCCGCTGCGGCACTGGCTGCGCGGCACGGAACTGTTCGATTGGGCACATGAGCAGATCGCGGCGTCGGGCACCGATCACCTGCTCGACAAGGCCGCGATCACGAAGATGCTGAACGACCACCGGGACGGCGTGTCCGACCACAGCCGTCGCCTGTGGACCGTGCTGATCTTCATGGTCTGGCACGGCATCTTCGTCGAGAACCGCATCGTTCCGGAGATCGCCGAGCCGGCGTACCCGGTCTCGCTGTAGGCGCTTCGCGCCCGTGCGCCTTTTTGGTAGTTGGCGCTACCAAAAAGGCGCACGGGCGGCGGAGCCGCCTGTTACGGCAGGACGGCAGCGATCTCGTCGGCCGCGGTGGATCCGTAGGCGTCTGCGAGGCGCTTGACGGCCTCGTCGCGGTCGAACGTCCATTCCTGGGTTCCGACGGTCTCCAGCACGAGCACGGCCACCAGCGACCCCAGCTGTGCGGAGCGCTCGAAACTCAGGCCCGCGCTGTGCGCGAGGAGGAATCCGGCCCGGAATCCGTCACCGACACCGGTCGGGTCGACCTTCGCCTTCTCGGGGACGACGGCGACGCGGGTCCAGTTGCCCTCGGAATCGACGATCTCGACGCCCTTGGAACCGAGCGTCGTGACGCGGACACCGACCTGAGCGCGGATCTCCTCTTCGGACAGTCCGGTCTTCTGCTGCAGCAGTCCCCATTCGTACTCGTTCGTGAACAGGTATTTTGCGCCGTGGATCAGCGCCGCCGCCTCCTCGCCGTTCAGTCGGGCGAGTTGCTGCGACGGGTCGGCGGCGAACGGGATGCCCTGCCGGCGGCATTCCTCGGTGTGGCGGATCATCGCCTCGGGGTCGTTGGCGCCGATGAGGACCAGTTCGAGCGGTTCGGCGTCCTGCGCGATCCCGGACAGCTGGATCTCGCGGGCCTCACTCATCGCACCGGGGTAGAACGAGGCGATCTGCGCCATGTCCTCGTCGGTGGTGCACACGAAACGCGCGGTGTGCGCGGTGGTCGAGATCCGGACGGCGGTGCAGTCGACGCCGTTGCTCTCGAGCCACTGGCGGTAGTCCGCGAAGTCTGCTCCGACAGCCCCGACCAGCAGCGGAGATCCACCGAGGACGCCCATGGCGTAGGCGATGTTGCCGCCCACTCCCCCGCGCCGGACTACGAGGTCGTCGACCAGGAAGCTCAACGAGATGTGGCTGAGCTGATCGGCGAGCAGTTGCTCGGCGAACCGGCCCGGAAACCGCATCAGGTGGTCGGTGGCGATGGAACCGGTTACCGCAATTGTCACGGGCGGATGCCTTTCGATGAGTTCGGTCGGGATTTCTCACCGTACCCCGGGGTACCACCATGATCGGTCGGCAGCACGGGACCCGGGTACGTGGAGATCGGGCACGAAAAAAGTCTGACGCGGCAGCCGGTCGGCGCCGCGTCAGACTTGTCGATTCAGTTGTACTTCGGCCTGGGACTCAGTTGAAGGAGTCGCCGCAGGCGCACGAACCGGTCGCGTTGGGGTTGTCGATGGTGAAACCCTGCTTCTCGATGCTGTCGACGAAGTCGATCGAGGCACCCTCGACGTACGGCGCGCTCATCCGGTCCACCGCGAGGGCGACGCCACCGAAGTCCACGATCAGGTCGCCGTCCAGGTTCCGGTCGTCGAAGAACAGCTGGTAACGCAGTCCTGCGCAGCCGCCGGGTTGCACGGCGATACGCAGTGCGAGGTCGTCGCGACCTTCCTGATCGAGCAGCGCCTTCGCCTTGGCGGACGCGGCTTCGGTCATCTTGACGCCGTGGACGGCGGTCTCGTTCTGCACAGTCATGGGCTCTCCCTGTAGTTCGTAACAAACCCGTGAACGCTTCAACGGTACTCCGCGCCCGACTTATTCCCGGGTTCCATTCCCTGCGGCAGCGTCCGCAGATCGATCCACGTCCATGGTATCCGACGTCACGGATTCGGGTTACTACCCTGCGGCCACACCTTCCCACCCCCGGGCTGCGGCCGCCGCGAGGTCTCTCAGCTGCGCGTATGCGTCCGACATCGCGAGTTCGGTCGATCCCGCGTGATCGACCAGGGACAATGCGTCGTCGATGCCCGCGCTGTCGAGGTCCGCGGCGTCGAGGAGGACCTGCCCGGCAAGGACGAGCGTCGCGATCGACCGCCGGCGGGCGGCAGCGGCGAGCGCGATCACGAGTTTCCCGCGCAGCGACTGCTGGTCGAGGCGGCCTTCGCCGGTGATCACGAGCTGGGCGGAGGCGAGTTGGCGGTCCTGCCGGGTGCGCTGAGCGACCACCTGAGCACCGGATTCGCGGGTCGCGCCGAGGGCGAGCAGCGCGGCGCCGATGCCACCGGCGGCGCCGGCTCCGGCCTCGGCGGCGACCTCCCGGGCCGTCACCCGCTGCAGTTGCCCCGCCCACGCGGCGTTCCGGTCCTCGAGGAAGGCGACGGTGTCGGGGTCGGCACCCTTCTGCGGTCCGAACACGCGGGCGGCGCCGTGCTCGCCGAGCAACTGGTGCTCGACGTCGGACGCGGCGACCAGTTCCACCGAACGCAGGCGGGCGACGGCGGCGTCCGCGCTCCCGAACCCCTGCGCGAGGGCTTCGACGAGGCCGCGGCCGCCGTCGGTGCAGCTGCTGCCGCCGAGACCGACGACGATTCTGCGCGCTCCGGCGTCGAGGGCCGCCACGACGAGTTGACCGACGCCTCGACTGTGTGCGTCGCGGGCGGTGCGGGGCGTCGGCGGTCCGCCCAGCAGTCCGAGTCCGCAGGCCTGGGCGGATTCGAGGTAGGCGTCGGTGCCGTCGAGGAGCCAGCGGGCGGTGACGTCGGCGCCGAGCGGCCCTTCCACGACCGCGGTGCGGACGGTGCCACCCGCCGCGGCGATCACGTCCACGAATCCGGGGCCGCCGTCGGACTGCGGCGCTTCGATCAGCTGGTCGTCCGGGCGCACGGCCGACCATCCCGCCGCGATCGCGGCGGTCGCCTCGACGGCGGTCAGCGTTTCACCGAAGGAGTCCGGTGCGATCATCACTCGCATCGGCGAAGTGTATGGCGACGGGCGCGACCCGGCATTTCGATGTGAGGGCGGTTTTCCTCCCGGTGCCGTCTTCCCATACTCTGGAAGGGTGAAATTGCTACGCCGCGGTGATTCGGACAATTCAGACAAGCGGGACGTCGAGGTCGCCGAGTCGTCCACGGCCTCGGAGGCGGAGTCCGCCGAACAGGCGGGCAAGGGCCGCCCGACCCCCAAGCGACGCGACGCCGAGGCGAGGCGTCGCGGACCGGTCGCGCCCGCGCCCCTGACGGCGAAAGAGGCACGCGCCCGTAAGAAGGCCACCCGCGGCAGCAAGGAAGAGCGCAAGGTCGCCGCGGCGGAGCGACGCGCCACCGCCGCCGAGCGACGCGCCCGCATGCTCGCCGGCGAGGACAAGTACCTCCTCCCCCGCGACAAGGGCCCGGTCCGCGCGTACGTCCGGGACATCGTGGACGCCCGGCGCAACCTGGTTGGCCTGTTCATGCCGCTGGCCCTGGTTCTCATCATGGCGATGTTCGTCAGCCCGGCGCTGCAGGCGATCGTGACGCTCGCCATGCTCATCATGATGATGTTCATGGCCATCGAGGGCGTCTGGCTGGGCCGCAAGATCAACAATCAGGTGCGGGAGCGTTTCCCGGACACCCCCGACGGCGGTTTCAAGCTCGGGTGGTATGCGTTCGTGCGTGCGTCGCAGATCCGCAAGCTGCGCGCCCCCAAGCCGCGGGTGCGCCCCGGCGACGCCATCTGACGGTCAGTTGTGGGGCGCGCGGTGCGTCTCGGCGAGCAGCCGCCCCAGTTCGGCGTCGCGGTCGTACGACAGGTCGGTCATGGGATCAGCCGGTCGGAAGAAGTTGTCGCGGTAGCTTTTCCGCAGTCGCGGCGGGAGTGGACCCAGGTGCCGACCGGCGTACATCACGGCCGCATGCAGCACGAGGAGAAGTGCAACGAGGACGAGGAATTCGGTCATGGCTGAAATTTTCCGCCCATTCACTTCCCGCCAACAGTGGCGGAATTGACGTTCTTCGTCAAAATACTGCCACTCCCGTGGGTTGGTAGCGTTTCCCTCCGTGCCCACCGCCGATTCCCCGGACCGCCCGAGCCGTCCGAACCCGACGTCGCGAACATTGGTGCTCGGCGGTGCACGCTCCGGAAAATCCGCTCACGCCGAGGAACTGACGCAGGCCCTGGCCGGGGCGGGTCGGGTGCGCTACGTCGCCACCAGTCACCGCGACCCCGACGACCACGACTGGGAACACCGCATCGCTCAGCACCGCGATCGACGTCCCGGCAGCTGGCTCACCGTGGAAACCGCGCACCGGCTCGACCTCGCCGACCAGCTGCGTTCTCCCACCGAGGCCGCGGCCACCCTCGTCGACGATCTCGGCACCTGGCTCACCGTCGAACTCGACGGCGCCGCAGCCTGGGAATCGCCGCGGGGCACCATCACCTCACGCACGGACGAACTCGTCGCGAGCGTCCGCGACTACCGCGGCGCACTCGTGCTGGTGACTCCCGAGGTGGGTCTCGGTGTCATTCCCGAGACCCGGTCCGGTCGCCTGTTCCGCGACGAGATCGGCGCCCTCAACGCGCGACTCGCCCAGGTCTGCGATCGCGTCGTCCTCGTCGTCGCCGGGCTGACCATGATCTTGAAAGATGATCCCGCACGTGAGTCGCGCGGGCCAGAAGTGTCCACTCGAGCGAGAGGCCAAGCGTGACCAGCGAGTCCGTGAGCACCGACCCCGGTCGGTTCGAACCCGTCACCCCACCCGACGAAGGGGTGCGCGCACAGGCCGAAGCCCGTCAGATGCAGCTCACCAAACCGGCCGGCTCGCTCGGACGCCTCGAGACGCTCGCGTGCTGGGCCGCGGCCTGCCAGGGCGTCTGCCCGCCCGTCCCCTTCGCGCGGGCGCGGGTGGTGGTGTTCGCCGGTGACCACGGGGTGGCCCGGACCGGCGTCTCGGCGTATCCGCCCGAGGTGACGGCCCAGATGGTCGCCAACTTCGTCGGCGGCGGGGCAGCCGTCAACGCTCTCGCGAACCGGGCAGGCGCCAGCGTGCGCGTCGTCGACCTGTCCGTGGACGGCGACACGGATCCGTCGGTGTCCGCGTTCAAAATCCGCCGCTCGTCGGGGGCGATCGACCGCGAGGACGCGCTCACCCACGAGGAGACACTGCAGTCCATCGAGGCCGGACGGTCCATCGCCGACTCCGAAATCGATTCCGGCGCAGACCTGTTGATCGCCGGCGACATGGGAATCGGCAACACCACACCGGCCACCGTTCTCATCGCCGCGCTGACGGACACCGAGCCGGTGGCGGCGGTCGGCCGGGGCACCGGTGTCGACGACGCCGGCTGGATCCGGAAGACGGCAGCGATCCGCGACGCGATGCGCCGGGCCCGGCCGGTGGTCCGGGACACGGTGGCGCTCCTGCGGACGGTGTCGGGCGCCGACCTCGCCGCGATGGCCGGCTTCCTCGCCCAGGCCTCCGCCCGCAAGACCCCGGTGATTCTCGATGGCGTCGTCGTGACCGCGGCCGCCATGGTCGCGGAGGAACTCGCGCACGGCGCCCGCGCGTGGTGGCTGGCCGGTCACCGTTCCACGGAACCGGCACACACGATCGCGCTGAAGCATCTGCAACTCGACCCTCTCCTCGAACTCGACATGCGGCTCGGTGAGGGGTCCGGCGCCGTCACTGCGCTGCCGATCCTGCAGGGCGCCGTCGCGACGCTCGCGGAGATGGCGACGTTCGCGGAGGCCGGGGTCAGCACCCGCGACGCCGAGGACGGCGACGGCACCGAGACCGGCTCCGCCGCCGATACCGCGGGCTGACCGTGTCGGGGGTGCTGCTCGCGTTCTCCTGGCTGACGGTCCTCCCCCTGCGCGGACCGGATTCCGTGGACCGTGCGGCGGGTCGCCGCGCGATCCGGGCGGCGCCGGTGACCGGGATCGCGCTGGGGGTGCTGGTCGCGGGGCTGCTGTGGGCACTCGTGTCCGCCGGTCTCGACCCCGCCCTCGCCGGCCTGATGACAGTGGGTGCACACGCCCTCGCCACCCGGGGCATGCACATCGACGGTCTGTCCGACACCGTCGACGGGCTCGGCTGTTACGGGCCGCCGGAGCGGGCGCGGGCCGTGATGCACAGCGGCGGGGCGGGCCCGTTCGGGGTGTGCGCCCTGGTGATCTGCCTGGGCGCGCAGGGACTGGCGTTCGGATCTCTCGCCGCCGCAGGACAATTCGCGTGCGTCGCCGTCGCCGTGGTGGCTGGGCGGGTGGCGGTCGTCTTCGCCTGCCGGCGCGGAATTCCCGCGTCGTCGACGGAAGGTTTCGGCGCACTGGTCGCCGAAACCCAGTCACCGTGGACCGGCGTCGCCTGGACCGTTCCGCTCCTTGCGGCGGCCGCGTGGTGCACCTCGCCGTGGTGGCAGGGATCGGTCGTCGTGGTAGTCGCGCTGACGCTCACCGCGTTGCTGGTGGCCCACTGCGTCCGGCGATTCGCCGGCCTGAACGGCGACGTTCTCGGCGCCGCGCTCGAGATCACCGTCACCGTCGCGGCGATCGGTCTCACTTTCTGAGTGACCGCCGGAACCGAGCTCAGCGCAGTTTGGTCATCCACCCGTGGGTGTCGGCGAACGTTCCCCGCTGAATGCCGGTCAAAGTGTCGCGCAGGGCCATGGTGACCTCGCCGGGCTCGCCGTCGGCGATCGTGAATTCACCCTCGGCCGACTTGACCCGGCCGACGGGCGTGATGACCGCCGCCGTACCGCACGCGAACACCTCGGTGATCTCGCCCGACTTGGTCTTGGTGCGCCATTCGTCGGTGCTGATCCGACGCTCCTCCACCGCGAACCCGGCGTCGATCGCGAGGGTCAGCAGCGAGTTGCGGGTGATACCCGGCAGCAACGAACCGGACAGGGACGGCGTCACGAGTCGGGCGTCGGAACCGGAGCCGAACACGAAGAAGAGGTTCATGCCGCCCATCTCCTCCACGTACGACCGCTCGATCGCGTCGAGCCACACCACCTGGTCGCATCCCTCGTCGGCGGCCTGCGCCTGCGCGAGAAGCGAAGCCGCGTAGTTGCCCGCGAACTTGGCGGCGCCGGTGCCACCGGGTGCGGCGCGCACGTACTCCGTCGACAGCCACACGCTGACCGGCTTCACACCACGCGGGAAGTAGGCGCCTGCGGGCGAGGCGATCAGCAGGTAGCGGTACTCGTCGGCCGGACGCACCCCGAGTCCGGCCTCGGTGGAGAACATGAACGGGCGGAGGTACAGCGCGTCCTCACCACCGGCGGCGGGGACCCATTCGTGGTCCAGCTCGAGCAGTTCGGTGATCGACTTGACGAACAACTCCTCCGGCAGTTCCGGCATCGCGAGACGGCGAGCCGACGTCGCGAGTCGTTCGGCGTTCGCCTCGAGGCGGAACGTCGAGATGCCGCCGTCGGGCTGCCGGTACGCCTTCAGCCCCTCGAAGATGGCCTGTCCGTAGTGCAGCACCATCGCGGCGGGGTCGAGCTGAAGCGGCCCGTACGGTTCCACCTTGGCGTCGTGCCAGCCGAGCTCCGTGGAGTAGGTGATCGACACCATGTGGTCCGTGAAGTACCGGCCGAATCCGGGCGCCGCCAGTATCTCTCGCCGTACCTCGTCGGAGGTGAGGGCGGGATGCGGGACGCGAACGAACTCGGTGACACCTGTCATGCCCGTGATCTTATCGAACGCCTTCCGCCGCCCCACGGCCGACAGGTCGTCCGCGACAGGCGCTTACTTGGTGTTGATCTCCACGAACGGCGGAGACACCACCTCGGCGCGCAGCGAGCGCCCCCGGACGTCCACGGCGATCTCGTCACCCGCCGACACGCCGGCTCCGGAGTCGAGCAATGCCAATGCGATCCCGACCTTGAGCGTGGGCGAGAACGTGCCCGACGTGGTCTCGCCGATCGACTCGCCGTCGCGCAGCACGGTCTGACCGGCTCGGAGTACCCCGCGGTCCAGTGCCTTGATGCCCCACAGCTTGCGCGCCGGGCCGGACTCCTTCTCGTCGGTGAGCGTCTCCTTGCCCCAGAACTTCGGCTTCTTCCACCCGATCGCCCAGCCGCATCGCGCCTCGAGCGGGGAGATCTCCAGGGACAGTTCGTGACCGTGCAATGGGTATCCCATCTCGGTGCGCAGCGTGTCCCGGGCACCGAGACCGGCGACCTGGCCGCCGTGCGTGCGGACCTGCTCGACCGCGGCCCGGAACAGCGTCTCGCTGTCCTCCCAGCGCGGCAGCAGTTCGAATCCGATCTCACCGGTGTACCCGCTGCGGCAGACGCGGACGGGAACCCCGTCCCAGGTGGCGTCCGCGAAGGCCATGTACTCGATGTCCGTCGGCAGGCCGAGCGCGGTGAGCACCTCGGCCGACTTCGGACCCTGGACGGCGATCACACCGAAGTCCCGGTGCTGGTTCTCCACCGTGACACCCTCGGGCGCCGTGGCGGCCAGTGCCGCGACCACGTCCGCGGTGTTGGCCGCGTTGGGGACGAGGAACACCTCGTCGGGGCTCACGAAGTAGGCGATCAGGTCGTCGATCACGCCGCCCGACGGCGTGCAGCACAGCGTGTACTGCGCCTTGCCGGGCCCGATCTTGTCGAGATCGTTGGTCAGCGCCGAGTTGACGAAGGCGGCGGCGCCGCTGCCCCGCACGAGGGCCTTGCCGAGGTGGCTGACGTCGAACACCCCTACCGACTCGCGCACCGCGGTGTGCTCGGCGACGACACCGGCGTACGAGACGGGCATCTCCCAGCCGCCGAAGGGAGCGAACGTGGCCCCGAGTTCGACGTGAACGGCGTGGACGGGACCCTGCGACAACTGCTCCTCGGTCATGGGCCTCAACTTATCCGACCCCAGGGCGCACCGGATAGGCGACGGCGGACGAGCACTACCATCGGGACGGACGTCGACCATCCGACACCACCCGATCCCGAACCGCTGCAGGAGAGACACCGTGAGCACTCACACAGCCCGACCCCTCGGACCACAACTCGCCCTCGCCGGCACCGTCGGCAAGCGGGTGGACGTGCTGGTGATCGGGCTGACGTCGACCTCGGACGGCCCCGAAATCGCGCTCGGCGACGGCCTCGTCGACGAATCGGTGCTGGCCGGTCTGCTCGACACACTCCTCGCGGTGGGGGCCTCCGGCAAGGCGGAGGAGACGACCCGCATCCCCGCACCCGACACGCTTCCGGTCGACAGCGTGCTCGCCGTCGGACTCGGTTCCGCCGAGAAGCTCGACTCCGAGCAGATCCGCAAGTCCGCGGGCGCCGCGGCGCGATCGCTCAGCGGCGTCGGCACCGTCGCGACCACCCTGTCGGTACTCGATCTCGGTGCGGCAGCCGAAGGTTTCGCCCTCGGCGCGTACCGCTTCAACGAATTCAAGTCCGCGAAATCCGCCCCCGGCCCCGACGCACAGCCCGTCTCGCGGGTGGAGCTGCTGGTCTCGTCTCCGCGCGCGAAGGAGGCGAAGGAGACCCTCACACGGTCCGCGGCGATCGCCGACGCCGTCGCCACCGCCCGCGAATTCGTCAACACTCCCCCGAGCCACCTGTTCCCCGCCGAATTCGCCGACCGCGCAAAGACTCTCGGCACCGACGCCGGACTGAAGGTCGAGGTCCTCGACGAGAAGGCGCTCGAAAAGAACGGGTACGGCGGCATCCTCGGGGTGGGCAAGGGCTCCTCCCGGCTGCCGCGACTCGTCCGATTGACCTATTCGGCCAAGAAGCGGAACGCCCCCAAGGTCGCGCTCGTCGGCAAGGGCATCACGTTCGACACCGGCGGCATCTCCATCAAGCCCGCCGCAGGCATGGAGAACATGACGTCCGATATGGGCGGCGCCGCAGCCGTTGTCGCCACCGTGGTCCTCGCCGCCAAGCTCGGACTGCCCGTCGACGTCACCGCCACCGTGCCGATGGCCGAGAACATGCCGTCGTCCACCGCGCAGCGTCCCGGCGACGTCCTCACCCAGTACGGCGGAACCACGGTGGAGGTCATCAACACCGACGCGGAGGGACGCCTCGTCCTCGCCGACGCCATCGTCCGCGCATGCGAGGACGACCCCGACTACCTCATCGACACCGCGACCCTCACCGGCGCGCAGATGGTGGCGCTGGGCAACCGGACGCCCGGTGTCATGGGCACCGACGAGTTCCGCGACCGCGTCGCCGCCATCTCCCAGGAGATCGGCGAGAACGCGTGGGCCATGCCGATGCCCGCCGAACTTCGCTCGGACCTCGATTCGAAGGTCGCCGACCTCGCCAACGTCACCAACCATCGCTGGGGCGGCATGCTCGCGGCGGCCCTGTACCTGAAGGAGTTCGTCGCCGACGGCGTCCAGTGGGCGCACATCGACGTCGCCGGACCGGCCTACAACTCGTCGGGACCGTGGGGATACACCGGCCGCGGCGGCACCGGCGTGCCCGTGCGCACAATGATCTCGGTGATCGAGGACATCGCCGCCAACGGATAGGCGCTCCGCGCCCGTGCGCCTTTCNTCTGGTTGCTCCGGCTACCAGAAAGGCGCACGGGCCCGAAGGGCCTAGAGGTCGCGCTCGCGTTCCCGCTTCCGCTCGATGCGGCGCCGCGCGTCGTGGTCACGCATCCGCTGCGGGTAGCCGGTCTTGCGGACGTCGTACACGGGGATGCGGAGATCCTCGCCGAGTTTGCGGGCGCCACGTTCACCGCCCACCCGGCGCCGGGTCCACTCGCCGTCCGCCGCGACGAGCACGACAGTGACTTCCGTCACTGTCGTGCGAGGTTCCACGTAGCCCTCCACACCGAGGTGCGTGCGAGTCCAGTTCGCGAGATATGCGGCGTCCTCCGGGGACGCCTGAGATCGGCCGGACCGAGGCCGCGAGAATCGGTCGAACAAGCCCACGTCGAGCCTCCTCGAGTGCGTGCGCCGGACGATGCCTGCGACTGTCCTCCAAGTTTGCCAGCGAACGCCCGGTTTCCGCCGCACACGAAAACTACTGGCCGGTAGCGATTACGTCGCGACACACCGGAGTCCCCGACGGGTGCCCCTCGGCGGACACGCCCGCCGGATCAATGGAAAGATGTGGAGCGCCGACACAGCGAGTGGGTGACGACGAATCGGAATTACCTGCAAGTAGACGCAAGACACGTGCATCTCGAAGCACAATGGTTCACGACCACAAGTCGACAAAATTCAACAACCCGAACACAACTGTCGAGGAGTCAAAAGACATGGCCTTCTCCGTCCAGATGCCAGCGCTTGGTGAGAGTGTCACCGAGGGAACTGTCACGCGGTGGCTCAAGCAGGAAGGAGACACGGTCGAAGTTGACGAACCCTTGCTCGAAGTCTCCACGGACAAGGTGGACACGGAAATCCCGTCTCCCGTGGCCGGCGTTCTCAGCAAGATCGTTGCTCAGGAAGACGACACCGTGGAAATCGGTGGCGAGCTTGCCGTGATCGGCGACGCCGGTGAGGCTCCTGCCTCCGACTCCGCTCCCGCACCCGCCGCCGAAGAGCCCGCCGCCGAGCCGGCTCCCGCCGCGGAGGCGCCTGCCACCGAGCCTGCGCCCGCAGCATCCGGCAACGGTTCCGCCGAGGGCACCGCCGTGAAGATGCCCGAATTGGGCGAGTCCGTCACCGAGGGCACCGTCACCCGCTGGCTCAAGGCCGTCGGCGACGAGGTCGCCGTGGACGAGCCGCTCGTCGAGGTATCCACCGACAAGGTCGACACGGAGATCCCGTCCCCCGTCGCCGGTACGCTCCTCGAGATCAGCGCCGAGGAAGACGACACCGTCTCCGTCGGCGGTCAGCTCGCCGTCATCGGTTCGGGTGCGCCCGCCGCCAAGCCGGCCGCGGAACCGAAGCCCGAGCCGACCCCCGAGCCCGCGAAGCCCGCTTCGGCCCCCGAACCCGCGAAGCCCGAACCCGCGAAGAGTGCCCCGGCACCGGCAGCATCCGCGCCGGCTCCCGCAGCCGCCGCACCCGCTCCCGCGGCCACGTCCGGAGACAGCACCCCGTACGTCACCCCGCTGGTGCGCAAGCTCGCTGCGGACAACAGCGTCGACCTGTCCTCGGTGACGGGCACCGGAGTCGGTGGCCGCATCCGCAAGCAGGACGTCCTCGCCGCCGCCGAGGCCAAGAAGGCACCGGCCGCCGCTGCCGCGCCTGCTGCCGCACCGGCCGCCGCCGCTGCTCCCGCAGCCGCCTCCGCCGGGGTCCGCCCCGAACTGGCGCACCTGCGCGGAACCACGCAGAAGGCCAACCGGATTCGCCAGATCACTGCCACGAAGACGCGGGAGTCGCTGCAGTCCACGGCGCAGCTCACCCAGACCTTCGAGGTCGACGTCACCAAGATCGCGGCCCTGCGCGCGCAGGCCAAGAACACCTTCCTCGAGCGCGAGGGCGTCAAGCTCACGTTCCTCCCGTTCTTCGCGAAGGCCGTCGTCGAGGCGCTGAAGTCGCACCCGAACATCAACGCCAGCTACGACGAGGCGAACAAGCAGATCACCTACTACGACGCCGAGCACCTGGGCATCGCGGTCGACACCGACCAGGGCCTGCTGTCCCCCGTGATCCACAACGCCGGCGACCTGTCGCTGGCCGGACTGGCCCGCGCCATCGCGGACATCGCCAAGCGCGCCCGATCCGGTGGGCTCAAGCCGGACGAGCTGTCGGGTGGAACGTTCACGATCACGAACATCGGCAGCCAGGGCGCCCTGTTCGACACCCCGATCCTCGTGCCCCCGCAGGCCGCGATGCTCGGAACCGGTGCGATCGTCAAGCGTCCCGTGGTCGTGACCGACGAGTCCGGCAGTGAAAGCATCGGCGTCCGCTCGATGTGCTACCTGCCACTCACCTACGATCACCGCCTCGTCGACGGTGCCGACGCCGGCCGCTTCTTGACCACCATCAAGCAGCGTCTGGAGCAGGGAGCGTTCGAGGCCGACCTCGGCCTCTGATCGTCACCGGACTTCGAGCCGAACGTAGTTTCGCAGGGGCACCATTTCCAGCAGGGATGGTGCCCCTGCGCTGTGAAGGAGGCTGTTGCACATGCGAGTGGTCATCGCCGGTTCCTCCGGGCTGATTGGCACCGCTCTCGTCTCGTCTCTCCGCGGCGACGGTCACGACGTCGTCCGCCTCGTCCGCCGGTCGTCCGCGGGTCCCGACGAGTCGCGCTGGGATCCGCAGAAGGACCGGATCGACACGGGGATCCTCGCGGACGCCGACGCGGTCGTGAATCTGTGCGGCGTCGGGGTCGGCGACAAACGCTGGACCGGGGCGTACAAGCAACTGATCCGGGACAGCCGCATCGCCGCCACCGACGTCCTGGCCGAGGGTGTCGCCGAGGCCGGGGTGCCCGTGTTCGTGAATGCGAGCGCGGTCGGCTACTACGGCGACACCGGCGACCGGGTCGTCGACGAGACCTCGCCGTCCGGGACAGGTTTCCTCGCGGACACCTGCCGCGACTGGGAGGCCGCGACCGCCCCCGCCCGCACCTCGAAGATCCGGACGGTTCTGCTGCGGAGCGGCATCGTCCTCTCCCCCCACGGCGGCCTGCTCGGCAGGCTGAAGACCCTGTACTCGTTCGGGCTCGGCGGCCGGCTCGGCAACGGCCGCCAGTACCTGTCGTGGATCTCGTTGGAGGACGAGGTCGATGCGATCAAGTTCGTCCTCGCCCGCGACGACGTCGCCGGACCCGTGAACGTCACCGGCCCGGCGCCCGTCACCAACGCCCAGTTCAACGGCGCCGTCGCGCGGACGCTGCACCGCCCCGCGCCGTGGATCGTTCCCGGGTTCGCGCTCAGCGCGCTGGTCGGAGAGTTCGCGCAGGAAGGCATTCTGGCCGGACAGCGCGCGATACCCACGGTGCTCGAGAATGCGGGATTCCGGTTCCGGCACAACACCATCGGGGAAGGGCTCGACGCCGCCCTCATGCGGTGAACCCAGGTCGTGGTGGTGCCTCGGCGGCCCCGGCGTAACCTCTAGCGCATGAGCAGCGCGACACAATCCGCCCGTTTCAGCCCCTCCCCGATTTCCGTCGAACACCTCGGCACGATCGGGTACGTCGACGCCTGGGATCGACAGCGCGAGCTGGCGGCCGAACGCGCCGAGAACGCGGGCACCGACACGCTGCTCCTGCTCGAACACCCGGCCGTCTACACCGCGGGGCGCCGGACCGAACCCGAGGACCGTCCGACCGACGGCACTCCCGTCATCGACGTCGACCGCGGCGGGAAGATCACCTGGCACGGTCCGGGACAGCTGGTGGGCTACCCGATCGTCAAGCTGGCCGAACCGGTCGACGTCGTGCGGTACGTACGACGGCTCGAGCAGGCGCTGATCACCGTGTGCACCGACCTCGGCATCGACTGCGGCCGGGTGGACGGTCGCTCCGGTGTGTGGCTGCCTACGTCCCTCGACAACGGGCAGTGGCTGCCCGAGCGCAAGGTGGCGGCCATCGGGGTGCGGGTACAGCGCGGTGTCGCACTGCACGGCTTCTCGCTCAACTGCAATTCCGTTCTCACCGGGTTCGACGCGATCATCCCGTGCGGTATCCGCGACGCCGGGGTCACGTCGCTGTCGCGGGAACTGGGCCGCGACGTCACGGTCGAGGAGGTCACGCCCGCAGTCACGGCGGCTGTCGTCGCCGCGCTCGACGGCGAACTTCCGGTGACCGAACACGACATCGAGCGGGTGACGTTCGACTCCGCCGCCGCCGGGACGACGTCCTCCGCGCCCACCTTCACTACTGTTCAGTACGGTTGACGACCGCTCCCCGGCCCGCCGGGTGCGACGGGCCGGGCGTACCATCGACCGCGTGACTGTGGCCCCAGAAGGACGCAAATTGCTCCGCCTCGAGATCCGAAATGCGGAGACTCCGATCGAACGCAAACCGAACTGGATCAAGACGAGAGCGAAGATGGGCCCGGAATACTCCGAGCTCAAGAGCCTCGTCAAGCGCGAGGGTTTGCACACCGTCTGCGAAGAAGCCGGCTGCCCCAACATCTACGAATGCTGGGAAGACCGCGAGGCGACCTTCCTCATCGGCGGTGAACAATGCACCCGCCGCTGCGACTTCTGCCAGATCGACACCGGCAAACCCGACGACCTCGACCGCGACGAACCCCGCCGCGTCGCCGAATCCGTCCAGGCGATGGGACTGCGCTACTCCACCATCACCGGCGTCGCCCGCGACGACCTCCCCGACGGCGGCGCCTGGCTCTACGCCGAAACCGTCCGCCTGATCCACCAGCTCAATCCCGGCACCGGCGTCGAACTGCTCATCCCCGACTTCAACGCCAAGCCCGATCAGCTCGCCGAGGTGTTCTCCACCCGCCCCGAGGTGCTCGCCCACAACGTCGAAACCGTCCCCCGCATCTTCAAGCGGATCCGGCCCGCGTTCCGCTACCAGCGCAGCCTCGATGTGATCACCGCCGCCCGCGAAGACAACCTCGTCACCAAGTCCAACCTCATCCTCGGGATGGGCGAAACCCCCGACGAGGTCACCCAGGCGTTGCACGACCTGCACGACGCCGGCTGCGACATCATCACCATCACCCAATACCTGCGCCCCTCGCCCCGCCACCACCCCGTCGAGCGGTGGGTCAAGCCCGAGGAGTTCGTCGAGCACTCCAAGACCGCCGAGGAAATCGGGTTCGCCGGCGTCATGGCCGGACCCCTCGTCCGCTCCTCCTACCGCGCCGGCCGGCTCTACGCGCAGGCGATGGCCCACCACGGCCGCGAATTGCCTGCAGGACAGGCACATCTCACCGAAAGCGGCGATGCGTCGCAGGAGGCGAGTTCCCTCATGGCGCGGCTCGCCCGCTGACCTCCCCGCGTGCGCGGTGGTCGACACCGGACGGGTCATCACCGCGCACGGCCAGGGACGTATCCTGAAGAGCATGGCGAACGGCAGTAAATCCGGTAAAGCGGGCAAACCCAGTAAAGAAGCAAAGGCAGCCGCCAAGGCAGCCCGCAGGCAGGCGTCGAAGGAACGCAGAACTCAGCTCTGGCAGGCGTTCCAGATGCAGCGCAAGGAAGACAAGCTGCTGTTGCCGCTCATGCTCGGCACGCTCATCGGACTCGCGGTGGTGTTCTTCCTCGTCGGTCTGATCTGGGGCCTCCAGTGGTTCCTTCTCCCGATCGGTCTCCTCCTCGGCGTGCTCGGAGCGTTCATCATCTTCGGCCGGCGCGTCCAGAAGACGGTGTACGGCAAGGCCGAGGGCCAGGCAGGCGCGGCCGCCTGGGCGCTCGACAACATGCAGGGCTCCTGGCGCGTGACCAGTGCGGTCGCGGGCACCACGCAGCTCGACGCCGTTCACCGCGTGATCGGGCGCCCCGGCGTCATCCTCGTCGCCGAGGGATCGCCGCAACGCGTGAAGTCGCTCCTGGCCCAGGAGAAGAAGAAGACGGCGCGCCTCGTCGGCGACACCCCGATCTACGACATCGTCATCGGCAACGACGAGGGACAGGTCCCGCTGTCGCAGCTGCAGAAGCATCTGAACAAGCTCCCGAAGAACATCGACACCAAGCGGATGGACGCCATCGAGTCGCGGCTCGCCGCGCTCAGCAGCCGCGGTGGCGGCGCCGCACTGCCCAAGGGTCCGATGCCCGGCGGCGCGAAGATGCGTGGCGTGCAGCGCACCATCCGTCGTCGCTAGAAGCCTGTCGCCCCACTACTCCGCCCGATGTCGATCCGGCATCGGGCGGAAGACGTTCCAAGGGGTCAGCGCGTGCGAATCAGGGCGGTGCCGGTGGCCCGGTCCTGCATGCCACGACCGTCGATGTCCGTGATGGTCCCGGGCACGACGAACACGAGCAGCGCCTGACGCACCAGGGCCCGGACGAAGCCGACACGGGCGGGTCCGTCCACCCGCGCCACCTGCATGCCGAGGAACAGCTGCCCCGGCGTGAAGGAGAACAGCGACACCGTGGCGACACCGACGACGAACCAGACGAGCAGAGTGAAGGTCGAGAACGGACCCTCGAAGAAGTTGTCGCCGATGATCAGTGCCGCGACACCCGCCGACGACACCCAGTCGATCATCAGCGCGGCGAGACGGCGTCCCGTGCTCGCGAGCGAACCGGGACCTTCCGCCTGCAACCCGAGGCGCTCGCCCCGGAAGGACTGCGTCGTCTCGTCCGCGCCGTCCGGCAGTGCGGCCGAAGGTCCGGAAAGCCAGGAACCGGTGATACGTGCCATGCTGTCCAGGATAGGCGTCGCCTCTCCGAGGACCTCACACCGGAGGTTTGGGCTGTGTGCGCAGTCACAGCCGGTGTAAAAGCCCAGGAAGATTCGACGCGTAACACGGGCGAAACAAAAGGTTGACCAGCGGGCAACACCAAGTCCTTACCGTCTGGCTCGACGAATTCGCCAATATCCACTTGGCTGAAGCGACTTAAGGAGCACAAGCGTGGCGTTCACCACGGCCGAAGAGGTCATCAAGTTCATCAAGGACGAGAACGTCGAATATGTCGACATCCGGTTCAGCGACCTGCCGGGCGTGCAGCAGCACTTCTCGATCCCGGCGTCCGCGTTCAACCAGGACGTCTTCGAGGACGGCCTCGCGTTCGACGGTTCGTCCGTCCGCGGCTTCCAGTCGATCCACGAGTCGGACATGATGCTCCTCCCCGACGTCGCCACCGCTCAGATCGACCCGTTCCGCGCGGCCAAGACGCTGAACATCAACTTCTTCGTGCACGACCCGTTCACGCGTGAGTCCTACAGCCGCGACCCGCGTAACGTCGCGCGCAAGGCCGAGGAATACCTGAAGTCGACCGGCATCGCCGACACCGCCTTCTTCGGCGCCGAGGCCGAGTTCTACATCTTCGACTCGGTCCGCTACGACTCCGGCATCAACGGCGCGTTCTACGAACTCGACTCCATCTCGGGTTCCTGGAACACCGGCAACGACGTGAACGCCGACGGCAGCCCCAACCTGGGCTACAAGGTCCGCCCCAAGGGTGGATACTTCCCCGTCGCTCCGTACGACCACTACGTCGACCTGCGCGACGAGATCTCCACCAACCTGCAGAACGCGGGCTTCGAGCTCGAGCGCGGCCACCACGAGGTGGGCACCGGCGGACAGCAGGAGATCAACTACAAGTTCAACACGCTGCTCGCGGCAGCAGACGACCTGCAGCTGTTCAAGTACATCGTGAAGAACACCGCCTGGCAGCACGGCAAGTCGGCCACCTTCATGCCGAAGCCGCTGTTCGGCGACAACGGCTCGGGCATGCACGTCCACCAGTCGCTGTGGAAGGACGGCAAGCCGCTGTTCCACGACGAGGCCGGCTACGCGGGCCTGTCCGACATGGCGCGTCACTACATCGGCGGCATCCTGCACCACGCCCCGTCGCTGCTGGCGTTCACCAACCCGACGATCAACTCGTACCACCGTCTGGTGCCGGGCTACGAAGCCCCCATCAACCTCGTGTACAGCCAGCGCAACCGCTCGGCGGCCGTGCGTATCCCGATCACCGGCAACAACCCGAAGGCCAAGCGCCTCGAGTTCCGCGCCCCCGACTCCTCGGGTAACCCCTACCTGAACTTCGCGGCGCAGATGATGGCCGGCCTGGACGGCATCAAGAACAAGATCGAGCCGCAGGCTCCCGTCGACAAGGACCTCTACGAGCTCCCGCCGGAGGAGGCCCGCAACATCCCGCAGGCTCCCACCAGCCTGTCGGCCGTCATCGATCGCCTCGAGGCCGATCACGACTACCTCACCGAGGGTGGCGTGTTCACGTCCGACCTGATCGAGACGTGGATCTCGCTGAAGCGTGAGCAGGAGATCGCTCCGGTCAACCTGCGTCCGCACCCCTACGAGTTCCAGCTGTACTACGACGTGTGAGTCGATAGCTTCAGTCGAGCCCACCCGCGCCGCGATCACGACACCGATCGCGGCGCGGGTGGGCTCTTCTGCGTCCGGTCACAGGTGGCCGCCGCGGTCGTCGGGTCGAACCTTCTATTCGCCGCCCTGTCGGCGCACCATCTCGGTGATCCAGATGGGCGCGAACGGGGACGTGCATCCCGGGGAGGTCGGGTAGTCCTTCAGCACCTCGAGGCGCTCACCGATGTCGAGTGCGCGGGCGCGGTACCCGGTGTGCTCGATCCCGATCTGGGCCAGGCAGTGGTTCATCGCCCACTGCAGGCGATCCGGGGCGTCTGTCATCTCCGCCTCGATGACGTCGAGCAGTCCCGCGAGGTCGAGGCCCTCGGGCTTCTTCGCCACGCGTTCGGTGGTCAGCGCCCAGCCGGCACTGGCGACCACGGGATCCGGATCGGCGGACCACGCCAGGCGCAGGTCCTCGGCGTGCGGGTTCTTCTTCACCACGTAGTTCACGAGCCAGTCGTGCACCTTGGGTGCGCGCGCCTCGCGCAGCATGACGTCCAACTCGTCACGCTCGAACGCCTTCGGGCGGCAGATCAGGATCGCCAGCAATCGTGCCGCGGTATCACCCGTCTCCCACAGCCGGTACGCGAGTTCCTGCTGAGTCTTCAGCCTCTTCGCGAGCGCGCGCAGCTTGCCGAGGTTCACCCCGTGATCGTCACCGTGCTTCTCGTTCACCTCGCGTGCCTTCGGGTCCTCGAGCTCGGCCAGCTCGGCCATCACCTCGGCCACCGTGGTCTCCGTCAGCGCCGTCTCGGCCACCTGAGTCTCCTGTCCGTCACATGGGAGATTCAGCCTACGACGGACGCCGGCCCCCGTCGTGTGGTGCGACGGTCCCCTGCCGACCGGTCCGGAACCTGCCCGAGCGCCGCAGGCCGCGTCGTATGATCCAGGGAACCGACCGCACGGACCGTTGCGGACCGTGCGGTCGAAACCTTTCGGGATACTTGCTCCGTTCTCCAGCCCCCTCGGGTCGAGAAGCAGGTGATGCGGGATGTCAGTGCCCACGACGCCGTCCGGTGTGCCCGTTCCGCGCCGTGTCGTGGTCATTCTGCTGCTGGTGATTCCGCTCAGCCAGATCCCGCTCGACATCTACACCCCGGCGTTGCCGCAGATGGTGCTCGATCTGGACGCGTCCGCCGCAGTGGTGCAGAACACGGTGACCGCCTACATGCTGGGCATGAGTCTGGCGTTCATACCGGTCGGCCTGATCGCGGATGCGGTGGGCCGCAAACGAACTCTGGTGACCTGCCTGGCGATCCTCGTCGTCACCAGCGTGGGATGCGCACTCGTGCAGAACATCACACTCCTGCTCGGTCTGAGATTCGTGCAGGGTATCGGTGGGTGCGCGTGCCTCGTCCTCGCCTACGCGATCGCCGCCGACTGCTATCGCGGCGCCCGGCTCACGTCCGTGTCCGGTCTCCTCGGGGCCGCGTGGGGGCTGGCACCCGTTCTCGCACCCGCCGTGGGCGGGGTACTGGTGCAGTTCATCTCGTGGCGTCTGGTGTTCGGGCTGATCGCGCTTCTCGCGGCGCTCGCCGTTCCCCTCGTCGTCGCGGGACTGCCGGAGACCCTTCCGCCGGAACTGCGGGCGCCGGTCGACGTCGGCGCCGCGGCGCGGGTGCTGGGTGCTGCCCTGCGCCACCGCATCTTCGTGGGGTTCGTGCTCGTGTTCGGATTGATGGCGTCCGCTCAGATGGTCTTCGGTGTCGTCGCGCCCTTCCTGTACCAGCAGATCCTGGGCTTCTCCCCTGCCGCCTACGGTGCGGTGGCGCTGGTCGTGGGCGGCGCGAACCTCCTCGGCGAACTCGCCTGCAGTGCGCTGGCTGTTCGGGTCGGCACCCGCCGGCTCGCGTTCGGCGCGTGGTGGGTGTTCGTGTCGGGCGCACTCGTACTCACCGTCACGGCCGGGCTGTCCGTCGTCACCGCACCAGCCATCACGATCGGTGCCTGCCTCGCGCTCGCCGGATGCGGGGTGCTCTGCCCGCAGATGTACGGGCTGGCCCTCGGACTGTTCACGCGCAACCTCGGACTGATCGGCGGTGTCGTCACGGCGGCCTGCTATCTCGTCGTCAGTGCGGCGATGGCCGTCGCCGGAGTGCTGCCGGAGAACAGCCAGGCACCGCTGGGCTGGCTGTACCTGACCCTCGGCGCGGGAGCAGGGATCCTGCTGCTCCTCACCACGTCCACCCGGCGGTCTCAGGGTTCTCCCTCCGCCGCACCCGCACCACGACCAGAACGGAGGTGACCTCACGTGCCGCATTCACACCCGCGCAGCCCTGCCGCGTCCCCGGTGTCGGTGATCTTCCAACGCCGGATCGACGACGCGAGCTACGCCGACTACGCACGGTGGCAGAAACGCGCGGCGGAGGCCCTCGGGACAGTTCCGGGTTTCATCGATCAGGACATCGTGCCGCCGTCGCCGCCCGTGCAGGACGACTGGGTGGACGTGCTGCGGTTCGCCACCATCGAGGACGCCCGCGCGTGGCTCGACAGCGACCTCCGGACGGAACTCGTGGCGGAGATCAAGCACGCCTTCATCGGCAACGAGGACGTCCACCTGCTCACCGGCGAGCAGACCCGGGAGCAGTCGGCGACGTCGGTGGTCATCTCCTGTCACGTCGACCCCGAGGACGAGTCGGCGTTCATGGACTGGCAGCGCAAGATCTCCGCCGCCGAGGCGGGGTTCCGGGGTTTCCGGGGGCACAAGGTCGAGAGGCCGGTGCAGGGAATCACCGAGGACTGGACGATCGTGCTGAGCTTCGACACCGAGGACAATTTGGCGGCGTGGATGGATTCACCCGAGCGGGCCGCCCTCTTGAAGGAGGGTGAGAAGTTCAACAAGAATCTCCGAATCCGCAAAGCGAGCTACGGTTTCGACTTCTGGTTCCGCGGCGCGGGCGGCGACGAACCGCCCCCGGTGCCCGTCGCCCGAAGCAATCTCCTGGCCCTGCTGGTGCTGTATCCACTGGTGGTGATCTGGGGCCATTTCGTCAGCGCACCCTTCATCGAGGCGCACGGGGTTCCGATCGCCGTCGCCCTGTTCGTCGGGAACCTCGTCACCACCCAGATCCTCGGCTGGTGGGCCGTTCCGGCGGCGTTCAAGGTGTTCGGGTGGTGGATGGACCCGGCGATCTCCCCCCGCCGGCGGAACCTTGGTTACGCCGTGATGATCGCGCTGTTCGGGATGTCGATCGCCGTGTGCACCCTGCTGTTCATGATCCCGACCACGTAACAGAGTTTCCGATTCACCTGCGCGATGTTCGGGTACATAGCACTGTGAAGGACCGAGGTCTGTTTCACATTGGGAGAAAGGTGTTCACGGTTGGACATGCAGCAACTGTGGGACTTCGTCTCCGCCCGGAAGCAGCAACTGCTCACCGATTCCTTCCTGCACGTCAGCGCAGTCGTGCAGTCGGTGGTGATCGCCACGATCGTCGCGGTGGCGATCGGGATCCTCGTGTACCGCAGCCCGGCCGGCTCCGCGATCGCCACCGCACTCGCGAGCACGATCCTCACGATCCCGTCGTTCGCCCTGCTCGGCCTGCTGATCCCGATCCTCGGACTCGGTGTCGCCCCCACCGTCACCGCTCTCGTGCTGTACGCACTGCTGCCGATCATCCGGAACACCATCCTCGGACTCGCCTCCGTCGACCCCGCGATCACCGACGCCGCCCGGGGCGTGGGAATGAGCCGCACGACGGTGCTGAGCAGGATCGAAATCCCGCTCGCCTGGCCGTCGATCCTGACGGGCATGCGGGTGAGCACCCAGATGCTGATGGGCATCCTCGCTATCGCCGCCTACGCCAAGGGTCCCGGGCTCGGCAACCTCATCTTCTCGGGACTGTCCCGCGTCGGCAGCCCGACAGCGATACCGCAGGCCCTCACGGGGACCGTTCTCATCGTGATCCTCGCCCTCGTACTCGACGGCATCCTCGCCGTCATCGGCCGACTCACCACCTCCAGGGGGATCCGTGACTGACCTCGACACACCGCACACCAACGGAAGCACCGTCTCGGGAGTGGACATCGTCCTCGAAGACGTCGTCAAGAGCTACCCGGGCCAGGAGAAGGCGGCTGTCGACAACGTGTCGATGCGCATCCCCGCCGGCGAGATCGTGGTCCTCGTCGGCCCGTCCGGCTGCGGCAAGACCACCACCATGCGCATGATCAACCGGCTCATCGAACCGACGTCGGGGAAGATCACGATCGGCGGCAAGGACGCCCTGTCCATCGACCCGGACAAGTTGCGGCGCGGCATCGGCTACTCGATTCAGCAGGCCGGACTGTTCCCGCATCTCACGATCGCGAAGAACGTGGGCACGGTCCCCGGTCTGATCGGCTGGGACAAGAAGAAGATCGCCGACCGCACCGACGAGATGCTCGACCTCGTCGGACTCGAACCCGACCTCTACCGCGAGCGCTACCCCCGGCAGTTGTCGGGCGGTCAGCAGCAGCGCGTCGGGGTGGCGCGGGCGCTGGCCGCCGATCCCCCGGTGCTGCTCATGGACGAGCCGTTCGGCGCGGTCGACCCGATCACGCGCGGACTGCTGCAGGACGAATTGATGCGACTGCAGTCCGATCTCGGCAAGACGATCGTCTTCGTGACGCACGATTTCAACGAGGCGGTCAAGCTGGGCGATCGGATCGCGGTGCTGGGCAACCAGTCGCACATCATGCAGTACGACACTCCGGAGGCGATCCTCGCCCATCCCGCCAACGACATGGTGGCCGGGTTCGTCGGCGCGGACGCCTCCCTGAAGCAGCTGACGCTCACCCGGGTGGCGGAGGTCGAACTCCTCGACTGCCCCACCGCGTACGAGGACGGCTCGGTGGACGATCTGCGGGCGGCGATCTCGTCCCGCAGGATCAAGTGGGGCGTCCTCCTGGACGCGCGGGACCGCCCGACCCGCTGGGTGTCGTTGCGGCATCTGGCCAACGCCACGTCGCTGCGCGACATCGGCGACCCGATCGAGGAGGTGGTGTCGACCCAGTCGACGCTGCAGGACGCCCTCGAGGCGCTCCTCGCGGAGAGCAGTGCGTCGACGATCGTCACCGGCCGGCGGGGCGAGTACCGCGGCCTGATCACGATCGACACACTGGTGACGCACCTGTCCGCGATGCGTGAGGAACACGCGCACGACGACGAGGCCAGCGAGCCGCAGCGGGACGGGGCGAGCGAGGGCGGCACACCGTCATGACGGCCGCCGTCGCCACGAAACCCACCGCACCGGCCGCCCGGCGGTCGGAGCGGGCCCGCTTGCTGGTCCAGCCGATCATCGTCGTGATCCTGGTGGTGGGTGTGCTCGCCTGGGCCTTCAACCGCGAACTCACCGCCACGCAGAAGGGCAGCCTCAACGCCGCCAACATCGCGACCCTGACGTGGCAGCACGTGCTGATCACGGTCGCGGTGGTCGCGATCGTCGTCGTCATCGCCGTCCCGCTGGGGATCCTTCTCACGCGGCCCGGGTTCACCAAGCTGGCGCCGATCTTCCTCGGAATCGCCAACATCGGACAGGCCGCGCCGGCCATCGGACTCCTGGTGCTGCTCTTCCTCGCGACGGGGACCACCGGATTCTGGATCGGGGTGCTCCCCATCGCGTTCTACTCTCTCCTGCCCGTTCTCCGGAACACGATCCTGGGTCTGCAGGAGGTCGATCCCGCCGTCATCGACGCCGGGCGCGGACAGGGCATGACCGCCGGCCTCGTCCTGCGGAAGGTCGAGTTCCCACTCGCCGTCCCGTACATCCTCGCGGGACTGCGCACGTCGCTCGTGCTCGCCGTGGGCACCGCGACGCTCAGTTTCCTCGTCAGCGCCGGCGGTCTGGGAATCCTCATCGACACCGGATACAAGTTGCGCGACAACGTGACGCTGGTGGTGGGAGCCGTGCTCGCGGTCGCGCTCGCGCTGCTCGTCGACTGGTGCGGCGCCCTGGCCGAGGAGTTCCTCGGCCCGAAGGGGCTGCGCTGATGAACCACCTCCGGAAGGCGATCGCCGCGACGGCCGTGACACTCTGCGGAGTCCTCGCAGCGTCCTGCGGCCTCGAATCCGGTGGCGCCCTGCCGCTGTCGGTGGAACCGGGCAGCATCCAGCCCGTCCCCGGACTCGAAGGTGTCAAGATCACCGTCGGTTCCAAGGACTTCACCGAGCAGGTCACCCTCGGGTACATCATCGAGTTCGCGCTCAGTGCCGCCGGTGCCGACGTGCGAGACCTCACCAACATCCAGGGGTCCAACAGCACCCGGGACGCCCAACTGGACGGGCAGATCGACGTCACCTACGAGTACACCGGGACCGGGTGGATCAACTACCTCGGCAACGAGATTCCGATCCCGGACCCGACCGCGCAGTTCGAGGCGGTCCGCGACGAGGACCTCGACAGCAACGGCATGGTGTGGGTCGACCCGGCCCCGATGAACAACACGTACGCACTCGCGATGAGCAGGCAGACCGCGGAGGAAACCGGGATCACCACCCTGTCGGAGTACGCAGATCTGGTCAACCGCGACCCCGCTGCCGCGACGACCTGCGTCGAAACCGAATTCAACGTCCGCCAGGACGGGTTCCCGGGTATGGCCGCCAAATACGGCTTCGACCCCGCCCGCGCGAACCGCCAGATCCTCCAGACCGGCATCATCTATCAGGCCACCGCCGACGGAACGCAGTGCAAGTTCGGCGAGGTGTTCACGACGGACGGCCGCATCATCGCGCTCGACCTGGTGCTGCTGGAGGACGATCGCCAGTTCTTCCCGAAGTACAACCCGGCGATCACCATGCGCAAGGATTTCGCCGAGGCACATCCGCAGGTCGCGGAGGTGATGGCCCCGATCTCCGCGGCACTGACCAACGAGGAGATCACCGAACTGAACCGGCGGGTCGACGTCGAGGGCGAGGAACCGGCGGACGTGGCCCGGGACTGGCTGGTGCAGAAGGGATTCGTCACGCTGCCGTGACGGTCAGCTGCCGAGGTCGATCTTCGCGATCAGGCCGCGATGATCCGAACCCGTCAGCACCACCGATTCCACGGACTGCGCCTGCGCTCCGCTCGTGACGATGTGATCGATCGCGATCATCGGCGGCAACGGCTGCCGGTCGGCGGGATACGTGTTCTGGATTCCGGCACCCACCTGGTCGGCGGCATCGCGGTAGCGTCCGGTCACGAGGTTGCGGTACTTCACGTGGTCGCGGGTGGAGTTGAAGTCGCCGCTGACGATCACGGGTCCCGAGTCGGCGGGGACGGCGTCGAGAACGGCTTTGATGCGGTCCATCTCGCGCGACCACAGCGACGGATCCGACGGCCACGGCGGAACCGGATGGAACGCATACAGTGCCGTGCTCGCACCGTCCGGGAGTTCCACCCGCGCCGACAGCGCGGACAGGACGAATTCCGAGTGGTGAACCTTGTCGGTCAGCGGATACCGGCTCCAGATCCCGGTTCCCTCGCCGCCGCTGCCGGGCACGAGGAACGAGAACGGCAGGGTCGATTCGATTCCCGCGGCCACCAACCGGTCGACGGCCTCCGGTGTCAGTTCGTTGACGGTGAGCACGTCGACGTCGCGGTCCCGGATCTGCCGGACGAGGGAGTCGGCGTCCGCGTTGCCGAGCCAGATGTTGGCCTGCATCACCGTCAGTTCCGGCCCGGACGCCGTCACCGAACTGTTCGCGACGTACAGCGGGCCCTGCGACAGGGTGGCCACCGCGGCCACCGTCAGCGCCACGCCGAAACCGATCCAGTGCCGGGTGATTCCGAGCAGCAGCACCCCGACCGCGGCGACGGCCATCAGGTACGGCGCCGCGGACGCCAGCACGAGCAGGCGCTGGTTCTGGACGTCGAGGAATCTCAGCACGACACCGAACACGCCGACGAGCACCGCGAGCCACCCGAGGGCCGTCAGTGCCCGCACCCCCCAGGTGGCGATCACTCCCCGAAGACTCTCTCCACCACAGCCTTGGCCCGTCGGGTCACCCGCAGGTAGTTGTCGAGGAACTCGCCCGCATCGCCGCCACCCCAGCCGGCGATCTGCGCGACCGCGGACAGCACCCGGCCCGAACCGGGCAGCTGATCGGTGGCCTTGCCGCGGACGAGCACGAGGCAGTTGCGCGCCTTCGTCGCGGTGATCCACGCGTCACGGAGCAATTCGACGTCGGACTCGCTGAGCAACTCGGCCGCGCCGATCGCGTCGAGCGTCTCGAGCGTCGACGTGTTGTGCAGCGACTCGATCTCGTGGGCGTGCCGGAGCTGGATCAGCTGCACGGTCCATTCGATGTCGGCGAGGCCGCCGCGCCCGAGCTTGGTGTGTGTCGCGGGGTCGGCGCCGCGCGGCAACCGCTCGGAGTCGACCCGCGCCTTGATGCGCCGGATCTCGCGGACCGCCTGCTCCGACACCCCGCCCTCCGGGTAGCGGGTCTTGTCGATCATGTGCAGGAAGCGCAGCCCCAGATCGGCGTCGCCCGCGACGTGATGCGCGCGCAGCAGCGCCTGGATCTCCCAGGCCTGCGCCCACTGCGCGTAGTAGGCCTCGTAGGACGCCAGGGTGCGCACCATCGGGCCGCTGCGGCCCTCCGGGCGCAGGCCGGTGTCGACCTCGAGCGGCGGATCGGTGCTGGGCGCGCCGAGCAGGGCCCGCACCTTGTCGCCGATGCTGTTGGCCCACTTGACGGCGACGGTCTCGTCGATCCCCTCGCGCGGCTCGCAGACGAACAGCACGTCCGCGTCGGAGCCGTAGCCGAGCTCGCCGCCGCCGAGCCGGCCCATGCCGATCACCGTGAACGTCGCGGGAGCGGGCGTGCCGAGTTCCTTCTCGCTCGCCTTGGTCACCGCCGCCAGGGCGGCATTGAGCACCGCCGCCCACACGGACGACAGCGCCTTGCACACGCCCTGCACGTCGAGCATGCCGAGGATGTCCGCGGAGGCGATACGCGCCAGCTCGTAGCGGCGCAGAGACCGCGCCGCGGCGATCGCGCGGGCCGGGTCGTCGTGGCGTGCCGACGCCGTCAGGATGCCGCGCGCGACGTCCTCCGGCTTCGACTCGAGCAGTCGCGGTCCGGCCGGCGAATCCGCGAACAGGCGCACCACGTCCGGCGCCTTGATCAGCAGGTCGGGAACGTAGGCGGAGGATCCCAGCACCGTCATCAGCCGCTCGGCGACCGACGCCTCGTCACGCAGCAGCCGGAGGAACCAGGTCTGATCGGTCATCGCGTCCGACAGCCGCCGGTACGCGAGCAGACCCGCATCGGGATCCGGTGTGTCGGCGAGCGATTCGAGCAGGGTCGGCAGCAGCAGCGCCTGGATGCGACCCTTACGGGACGCGCCGCTGGTCAGAGCGGTGAGGTGCCCGAGCGCGTTCTCCGGGGCGGTGTAACCCAGCGCCGCCAGCTGGCGGATGGCCGCGTCCGGGCTCAGCCGCAGCGCCTCCTTGTCGATGCGCGCCACCGATTCGAGCAGCGGCCGGTAGAACAGCTTGGCGTGCAGCCGCCGCACGCGGTGCGAGTTGCGCTTGATCTCCGCGTTGAGAACGCCGAGCGCGTCCTTGCTGCCGTCCGGCCGCATGTGCGCCGCCCGGGCCAGCCAGCGCAGCGCCTCCTCGTCGTCGGCGGGTGGGAGGGTGTGTGTACGCCGCAGCTTCTGCAACTGCAGCCGATGCTCGAGCAACCGCAGGAACTCGTAGGACGCAGCGAGATTCGCGGCGTCGTCGCGACCCACGTAGCCGCGGGCGGCGAGAGCGGTCAGCGCGTCGATGGTGCTCTGGACGTGCAGGGCCTCGTCCGCGCGCCCGTGCACGAGTTGCAGGAGCTGGACGGCGAACTCGACGTCGCGCAGACTTCCGCGTCCCAGTTTCAGTTCGCGTTCGCGGAGTTCCGGCGGAACCATCTCCTCGACCCGGCGGCGCATCGCCTGCACCTCGGGAACGAAGTCCTCACGCTCCGACGCGGTCCACACCATCGGGCTGAGGGCGTCGACGTACTGCTGTCCGAGCGCGGCGTCGCCGATCATCGGGCGGGCCTTGAGCAGCGCCTGGAACTCCCAGGTCTTGGCCCAGCGCTTGTAGTACGCGACGTGGGATTCGAGGGTGCGGACGAGTTCCCCGCGTTTGCCCTCCGGCCGCAGCGCGGCGTCCACGTCGAAGAAGGCGGAGGAGCCGATGCGCATCATCTCGCCCGCGATCCGGCTGGCGGTGGCGTCGGCGGGTTCGGCGACGAAGACCACGTCCACGTCGCTGACGTAATTGAGTTCGCGGGCACCGCACTTGCCCATGGCGATGACGGCCAGCCGCACGGGACAGGGGGCGTCCGGGCACACGGCTGCGACGGCCACCGCGAGGGCGGCGTTCAGCGCGGCGTCCGCCAGATCGGACAGCTGATGCCCGACCGTCTGGTACGGAAGTACTGGTTCGTTCTCGACAGTCGCCGCGAGGTCGACGGCGGCGAGCAACATCAGCTCGTCGCGGTATGTCTTGCGCAGCGCCGCGATGGCATCGGGTCCGGTGACCTTCGCCCGGTAGAGGTTGGCATCCCGGTGAGTGCCTTCCTCGGGTTCGGCCCCGACCGAGGCCATCATCGTGGCGGTCGCCTCGCTCTTCGACGGGAGGCGGACGTCGCCGGCGAGGATCTTCCATGACGCGGGATCCGCGACCAGATGGTCGCCGAACGCGCTGGACGCACCGAACAGACCGAACAGCCGGCCACGCAGGCCCTTGTCGGTACGGAGCGCCGCATCGAGTTCGGCCCAGTCCTCGCCGAGCCCGTCCTTCAGGCGCACCAGGGTGCGGAGGGCGAGGTCGGCGTTCGCGGCCCGCGACAACGACCAGAGCAGTTCGATGCTGTCTTCACCGACCCACCCCAGATCGCGGAGTTCGGAAGGAGCGGTCGGCTCGACGAGACCCAGACGACCCGGACCGGGAACGGCAGAACGCGCTGCCGGAGGCTTCACCATGCTCTTGCTCACAACCCCAGATACGTCTTGAGTTCGAACGGCGTCACGTGGCTCCGGTACTCCTCCCACTCGCGACGCTTGTTGCGCAGGAAGAAGTCGAACACGTGCTCGCCGAGTGCTTCGGCGACCAACTCCGACTTCTCCATCTCGCGCAGCGCGCCGTCGAGGTTGCCGGGCAGTTCCCGGTAGCCCATGGCGCGGCGCTCGGCCGACGTCAACGCCCACACGTCGTCCTCGGCCTCCGGCGGAAGTTCGTAGCCCTTCTCGATTCCGCGCAGACCCGCGGCGAGGAGCACCGCGAACGTCAGGTACGGGTTGCAGGCCGAATCTGGGCTCCGGATCTCGACGCGACGCGACGACGCCTTGTTCGGCGTGTACATCGGGACGCGGACCAGCGCCGACCGGTTGGACGGGCCCCAGGACGCCGCCGTCGGGGCCTCGCCACCGTGGATCAGACGCTTGTAGGAGTTCACCCACTGGTTGGTGACGGCGCTGATCTCGTTGGCGTGCTCGAGGATGCCGGCGATGAACGCCTTACCGGTCTCCGACAGCTGCATCGGATCGTCCGGGTTGTGGAAGGCGTTGGTGTCGCCCTCGAACAGGCTCATGTGGGTGTGCATCGCCGAGCCGGCCTGATCGCTGAACGGCTTCGGCATGAACGTGGCGCGCACGCCCTCGGCGATCGCGACCTCCTTGACGACGTAGCGAAACGTCATCACGTTGTCGGCCATCGAGAGGGCGTCCGCGTACCGCAGGTCGATCTCCTGCTGGCCGGGGGCCGCTTCGTGGTGGCTGAACTCGACGGAGATGCCCATCGATTCGAGCGCGTCGATGGCGTGCCGGCGGAAGTTGGGAGCGGAGTCGTGGACTGCCTGGTCGAAGTAGCCGCCGGAGTCGGCGGGCTTCGGCGGCGTGCCGTCGATCGGCCCGTTCTCGAGGAGGAAGAACTCGATCTCGGGGTGCACGTAGCAGCTGAAGCCCAGATCGCTCGCCTTGTTCAGTTGACGGCGCAGCACGTGCCGCGAGTCCGCCCAGGAGGGCGAACCGTCGGGCATGGCGATGTCGCAGAACATGCGGGCGGAGTGCTGATGCCCCTTGCTCGAACTCCACGGCAGCACCTGGAACGTGGACGCGTCCGGCTTTGCGACCGTGTCCGCCTCGGACACCCGGG
Organism: Rhodococcus mengyinensis; assembly: GCF_048381435.1. Classification (NCBI taxonomy): domain Bacteria; kingdom Bacillati; phylum Actinomycetota; class Actinomycetes; order Mycobacteriales; family Nocardiaceae; genus Rhodococcus; species Rhodococcus mengyinensis. The sequence goes on from NZ_JBLWIT010000154.1 coordinate 173,760, forward strand.
AGAAGCCTTCGATCGCGGATCCGTCGAAGCCGATGCCCTCCTCGAAGGCACCTTCCAGTTCCGCGGGGGCGATCGCCACCGATTTCAGGTATCCGAGAACGTCCGTGAACCACAATCGGACGAACCGAATGTCGCGCTCTTCGAGGGTGCGAAGCACGAATTCCTTTTGGCGATCCATGTCCGCGAGAGTAAGCAAAGTTCGTTAAATCTGTGTTACTTCGTTGATTCGACTCTGCCGGAATCCGCATCGTGCCAGCGTGCGGGCACCTCGGTCGATCCCGTCACAGGCGTGGGTCAGCACGTCAGGTCCGCAGCCGGCGCCGCGAGGTCGACCAGATAGTCCGAAACGGCGTCGTCGACGCACGCCTCGCCGTCGAGAACGACGGTGTGCTGAGTGCCCCGGTACGTGACGAGCGAGCCGTTCATCTGCTTCGCCAGATCCACGCCCGCCTGGTACGGCGTCGCCGGATCCTCGGTCGTCGACACGACGACGACCGGCGGGATCCCGGGCGCCGACACCGTGTGCGGCGCGCCCGTGTTCGGCGCGGGCCAGAACGCGCAGACGTCCAGCGGCGCACTGCCGGTGCCCCGGCCGTCGTCGAGGAATGGCGCCGCCTGGCGGTACCGCACATCCGCCTCCCCGACGACCGCGCGATCGGTGACCGGCGGATCGTCCATGCAGCGGATCGAGTTGAAGGCGTCGTTGAGATTCGAGTACGTGCCGTCGTCGGCGCGCCCCTCGTACAGATCGGCCAGCATCAGCAGCGAATCACCGGTCCCCGTCTGCAAGCTCTCCAGACCGCCGCGGAGCGGGCCCCACAGATTCGGCGAGTACAGGGCCTGCTGGACGCCGGTGATCGCATCGGTGTAGCTGAGTCCGCGCGGGTCGGTGGTCGCGGCCGGCTTGTCGATCAGCGGGTCGACGAGCGCCCGGAACCTCGCGTTCGCCTGCGCCGGGTCGGTGCCCAGCGGGCAGTCCGGCTGCTGCATGCAGTCCGCGGCGAACGCGTCGAACGCGGACTGGAATCCGGCCGCCTGCAGGATCACTTCCTCCGTCGGGTCCTGCTCGGGATCGAGGGCACCGTCGAGGACCATCGCGCGCACGTTGCCCGGGAACGTCTCCGCGTACGTCGAGCCGAGCCGGGTGCCGTACGAGTAGCCGAGGTAGTTGAGCTTCTCGTCACCGAGCACCGCCCGGATGACGTCCATGTCCCGCACCACGTCGTACGTGCCGACGTGCGCGAGGACGTCGACACCGGTCCGCTCCGCGCACTTGTCCGCGTACTCGCGGTTCTCGGCCTCCGTCTGTGCGATTCCGGCGGGACTCATGTCGACGTCGTCGTCCTTGCGTCTCGCGTCCACCTCCGGCGGAGTCAGGCAGGTCACCTGCGGGGTGGACGCGCCGACGCCGCGCGGATCGAAACCGATGACGTCGAACCGCTCCGCGATCTCGGTGCCGTCGGCCACGGACGCCAGCCCGATCCCCGACGCCCCCGGGCCACCGGGGTTCACGAGCAGCGATCCGACCTTGTCGCCGGTCGCCTTCGACCGGGAGACGGCGATCTGAGCGGTGGCGCCCCCGGGGTTCGCGTAGTCGTTCGGCACGGTCACCTTCGCGCAGTCGAGAGTGTCGCCGAGTGGAGACCCGTCCGTGCTGTACCCCTCGCACGAACCCCACTGCACCTGCTGCGTGTAGAACTCCTCGAGCCCCGCCGGGATCGGTCCGGCCGGAGCCGCCGCGGCCGCCGACGGTTCGGCGACGGCCTCACCGGCGTCCCGACCGCCTCCCGCACAGCCTGCGACGACAAGGACGACGGCGATGCACCCCGCGAACGCGGCCGGTACCCGAGCACTCTTCGACATAGGACGATCGTGCCAGGGGTTCCGCGCCGGCAGTCCTTCCCGCAGGTCAGAGGACAGTCAGGGGGTGTGACCTATCGCACCCGCGCGAGCCCTTCGCTCCCCCGCGGGCCGGTGGCAGACTGTAGGCGTCATCACCCGCACCCGGGGACCCGTCAAGGGCCTCGAGGCCAGAAAGGGACAACGATGTCCGATAGCAAGTCGTCCGCGAGCACGTCAGAAGATCGGCTCTACGGATCAGCACCATCGCACGACGTTCCCAAGCGCAAGACCCGAACCCACCACCTGCAGGCCATGAAGGCCGAGGGTGAACGCTGGGCGATGCTCACCGCCTACGACTACTCCAGCGCCCGCATCTTCGAGGAAGCCGGGATTCCCGTTCTCCTCGTCGGCGATTCGGCCGCCAACGTCGTCTACGGATACGAGACCACCGTCCCGGTCACGATCGACGAACTCCTCCCCCTCGTTCGCGGCGTCGTCCGCGGTGCGCCGCACGCTCTCGTGGTGGCGGATCTCCCGTTCGGCAGCTACGAAAGCTCCCCGGAGCAGGCCCTCGCGTCCGCGACCCGGTTCATGAAGGAGGGGCTGGCGCACGCGGTCAAGCTCGAGGGCGGCGAGCGCGTCGCGCCGCAGATCGCCGCCATCACCGCGGCAGGCATCCCCGTCATGGCCCACGTCGGGTTCACCCCGCAGAGCGTGAACTCGCTCGGCGGTTTCCGCGTGCAGGGCCGCGGTGACGCCGCCGAGCAGTTGGTCGCCGACGCGATCGCCGTGCAGGAGGCCGGCGCGTTCTCCGTCGTCATGGAGATGGTGCCCGCCGAGATCGCAGGCCAGGTCACCCGCAAGCTCACCATCCCCACCGTGGGCATCGGAGCGGGCGTCGAGTGTGACGCCCAGGTCCTCGTGTGGCAGGACATGGCCGGCTACACCAGCGGCAAGACGGCGAAGTTCGTCAAGCGCTTCGGTAACGTCGGTGACGAGTTGCGTGACGCGGCCGCCGCATACGCGACCGAGGTACGCGCCGGAACGTTCCCGGCGGAAGAGCACAGCTTCTAGGTCGTCCTCGACTCACCGGGCCGGCACACACTCGAGGGGATGTTCATGGGACAGCGACACGTGCACGGCACCGGACGGCGTCACCGCCTGGCCGTGATGGCGGCCGGGACGGTGGCGGCCGCGGCGGTCGTCACGGGGTGCGCCGGCCCCGGCCCCGCACCCGCCCCCGGAAGCACCGCGCCCCCGGCACCGGCCACCACGGTGGTTCCCGGCACCGCCCTCGTGCCGGGTGGCGTCACCGAGGCGCAGGCCGCCCAGCTGTGCACCGACCTCGAAGGTCAGTTGCAGAGCTGGCGCACCTACACCCCGACCATCGGCAAGACCGGGTTGAACGGTCTCGTCGGCACCTGGATCGCGCAGAACAACCTCAACGCGCTCGATTTCCTGCAGGACCGGGGCCGGATCGACGTGATCACGACGGCGGCCTGCCCCGGCATCCGGCAGGAGGCGGTAACCGCGCTGGAGATCCCCGATCTGGCGTCCGGCCTGATCGGGTTCTGAGGCCGACGTGACCCAGCTGCGCACCCTGTACCCGCCGCTCGAGCCGTACCAGTTCGGGCATCTGGACGTCGGCGACGGACAGCAGATGTACTGGGAGCAGAGCGGCAACCCCGACGGGAAGCCGGTGGTGTTCCTCCACGGCGGGCCCGGGGGCGGCACCGATCCTGCGCAACGACAGTTCTTCGACCCGCAGGTGTACCGGATCGTACTGCTCGACCAGCGCGGATGCGGTCGTTCCACACCCCACGTCGCCGATGGGGCGGATCTGTCGGTCAACACCACCGACCGTCTCCTCGGTGATGTGGAGTTGCTGCGCACCCATCTCGGCATCGACCGGTGGCAGGTCTTCGGCGGGTCGTGGGGCTCCACGCTGGCTCTCGCCTACGCCCAGAAGCATCCCGACCGGGTCACCGAGCTGGTGCTGCGGGGGATCTTCCTGCTGCGCCGCAGCGAGATCGACTGGTACTACAACGGCGGCGCCGGACACCTGTTCCCCGAACTGTGGGAGGAGTTCCTGGCGCCGGTGCCGGAATCGGAGCGGGGTGGCGACCTCGTCGAGGCCTACCACCGGCTCCTGCACTCCGACGATCCCGACGTCGCGACGCGGGCCGCGGTCGCGTGGTCCACGTGGGAGGGTGCGACGAGTTCACTGCTCCCCAAACCGGAACGGGTGGTGGAGACGTCCCAGCCGAGGTTCGCGCTGGCCTTCGCCCGCATCGAGAACCACTACTTCCACAACCGCGGGTTCCTGGACGAGGGTCAGCTTCTCCGGGACGCCGCCGCACTGGACGGCATTCCGGGCGTGATCGTGCAGGGCCGCTACGACGTGGTGTGCCCGGCGACCAGTGCGTGGGCGCTGCACCGGGCCTGGCCGGATTCGCGGCTCGAGATCGTCGACGACGCGGGACACTCCGCGATGGAACCGGGCATCGTGCATCACCTCGTCGAGGCAACGGACCGGTTCCGCGACTGACCCGCTATGCGGGGTAACCGAACTCGACGGTCCGCTTCGCGACGTCGGCGGACACGAGCCTGATCTTCACCTGTTCGCCCTCGGCCGGGTCGCCCACGCATTTCGCCATCACGGACACGGACGGGACGAACACGTCCGCGGTGCGCTTGCCGTTCCGTGACCGCAGCACGGTCGCGTCGAACGTCTCCCCCACCCGGTCGGCGAGCACGGTCGCTTCGGTGAGGTCGATGCAGGCACGGTCGATCTTGCTCGCGAGGGAGTCCGAGCCGACCATGATCTCGGGCATCGAGCCCAGCGCTTCCCGCGCCCAGGACGGCACCGGTGTTCCGGCGGTGACGGCGAGGCACACCTCCGTGGAATACCGGTCCGAGAGCCGGCGCAGCGGCGCGGTCACGTGGGCGTACGGGGCGCCGATGGCGGCGTGCGTGGTCAATTCGGGCAGGGCGCCGTCGAACGCCGCGTAGTCGGCCCCCCGCAGTAGTGACGGCGCCTCGGTCATCAGCACCAGCGTCGACGCCGAATTCGGGTCGAGCCGCGCCAGGAGTTCCCCGACACCGACGCTCTCCGGCCAGTCGATCCCCAACGCCGACGCCGTGCGTCGCAGCGCCTCGACCGCGTCCGGCCCGGCGGGCGGCAGCGTGCGGAGCAACCCGACCTTCGCGTCGAGCATCATGGCCGCGGCGCACATTCCGGTGAGGAGCGAAACCTCGGCGTTCCAGTCGTCCGCCTCGGTGCGAGGCGCGAGGTCGACGCGCCAGCCGTCCCCGTCCGGCACCACTTCCTGCTCGGGGAGCCGGAGTTCGATCGCGCCGCGCGCCACCGCCGCCGCGGTGCGGAGCCGGCCGAACTCCGGCAGCGACGCGATGGACGGATGCAGTCGCCCCGCCTCCGCATCGGCCTGCACACCGGCGTAGTCCAGCCGCGCCACGGAACGGACCGTGGCACGGGACACCGTGCAGGACACCGGTTCGGCCGATTCGTCCAGTTCGATCCGCCACACCACCGCCGGGCGATCCTCGTCCGGGAGGAGACTCGCGGATCCTTCGGAGAGTTCCTGCGGGTGCAGCGGCACCTTGCCGTCGGGAAGGTAGAACGTCTGCCCGCGTTTGCGGGTCTCCACGTCGAGCACCCCACCGGGCTCCACGACGGCGCCGACGTCCGCGATCGCGTAGTGCAGGACGAATCCGTCGGGAGTCCGCTCCAGATGCAGCGCCTGATCGAGATCCAGGGAATCGGGCGGATCGATGGTGACGAACGCGAGATCGGTGCGGTCCTCCCGCTCGGACGCGTACCGGTCGGACGCCGCCCGCGCCTGCGCGACCGCCGCGGGCGGATACCCCTCCGGCAGGTGGAATTCGGTGCGCACGGTGCCGAAATCGATTCCGCGCGCAAGGAAGCGACTCATCGGCACCTCACGCACACCCTTTTCCGCAACGCTAGTTGTTCCACTCCTCGTCTGCCCTGTCCGCCGCCTTGTTCCGCTCGGCGGCGATCTGCAGCGCCTTCTCGGCGGACGCGCGATCGGGGTACGGCCCCATCCGGGACATCGACGATGCCGCCTTCCCCTGCGTGACCGTGCCGTCGTCGACGTTGTAGTACCAGAGATGATCTTCGTCAGTCATTCCCTCAGTGTGGCACCGGTGGGACGTGTGGGGTTGTGGATCACGCTCAGACTGTTACCCTCGGAGACCTGTCCGGTGATACGGTCCCCGGCGCCGGTCAGTGCGGTGCCGATGGCTCGCCTTCCCGGCGCAGTGCCCGAACAGAGAATGGAGCGAGCATGTCAACGATCATTTTTGATCAGCTACTTCCCTACCTCGGTGCCGAAGGCGCCACCTACTGGGCCCAACTGCTGATGGTCGATCCCGTCTGACGGCTATCGATCAGTCGATACCTCGAAGCCCCCGCCCGGACACGTCCGGCGGGGGCTTCGCCGTGAAGGGGCAGGCACGCCCGCGACACATTCGTGACGTTTCTCCGGACGCTTCGCCCTGCCCAGGGGACTGCACGTCTCTAGGCTGACCTGATGGCAGTGAATCCAGCGATCGAGGGTCGTGTCTACCCACCGACCGAGCCCTACCTCGTCGGCCGCGAGAAGATCAGGGAATTCGCCCGCGCCGTCTTCGCCACCAACCCGACGTCGTTCGACGTCGACAGTGCCCGCGCCGCCGGTCACACCGATCTCGTTGCCCCGCCCACGTTTCCCGTCATCGTGCAGGAACGTGCACTGGCGCAACTCGTCGCGGATCCGACGTCGGGAATCGAGCCGGTCAACCTGGTGCACAGCACCGAACACGCCACGTCCGTCCGCCCTGTCATCGCGGGCGACGAACTCTCCGCGGTACTCACCGTCACGAACGTGACGTCGCGCGGTCCGCACACGCTGCTCGTCGCCGACATCGAGATCCTCGACGCCGCAGGCGATCACGTGAGCACCATGACGTCGACCCTGTTCGTCAGGGGGGAGGAATGACGTCCCCGGGGCGAATCATGCTCGGCGACACCGTCGCCAAATCCCGATACCACGTGACCCGCGAATCCCTGGTCCGCTACGCCGGGGCCTCCGGTGACTTCAACTCCATTCACTACCGGGACGACGTCGCGGACGCCGTGGGACTGCCGGGTGTGCTGGCGCACGGCATGCTGACGCTGGGACTGGCGACGCAGTGCGTCGTCGACTGGCTCGGCGACCCGGCACGCATCACCGGATACCGCGCCCGCTTCACCAAGCCGGTGATCGTCGCCCCGGACGAGGGTGCGGTCGTCGAGGTCGTCGCGAAGGCCGCGCAGGTCGACGAGGCCGCGGGCACCGCGCGGATCGACCTGACGGTGACGTTCGACGGACACGCGGTGCTCGGCAAGTCGCAGGTGTGGATTTCACTGCGCTGAGCGCGCCCGACATACTGACCCCATGATCGGTGTCGTGGTGACCGCGTTCGCAGTGCTCGGGCTCCTGACCGTCATTCCCGGCCCGGACATGGCGGTGGTGACGCGCGCCGGACTGTCCGCTGGACGGGGCGCCGCGCTGCGGGCGACATTCGGTGTGGTCGCCGGGTTGATGGTGTGGGGCGCGCTGACCGTCGTCGGGCTCGGAGCGGTGCTCGCCGCCTCCGCGGAGGCGTACACCGTCGTGAAGATCGTCGGCGGGATGTACCTGGTGTATCTGGGACTCTCCACCCTCTGGCGCAGCCGGTCGCGACAACGCACCGCCGCGGCCGAACCGGCACCCGTTCCGTCGCCGGGATCGAATTGGCGGGCCGGGTTCCTGACGAACCTCCTGAACCCCAAGATCGCGGTGTTCTACACCGGCCTGCTCCCGCAACTCGTTCCGCCCGGGTGGCCGACCGCCCCGACCCTGGCGTTGCTCGTGCTGCTTCACGGGCTCCTCGGGATCGCCTGGCTCGGCGCGTACAGCCTCCTGCTGACCCGGGCGCGCACCACGCTGGAGAAGCCGTCGGTGCGACGGGTCCTGGATCGGATCACCGGAACGGTCCTGTTCGGTTTCGGCGCCGTCGTCGTCGCCGAGGCGCGGTAGGGCCGAGATCAGTTCCGGGAGTCGCCGGCATTCGCCGAACTGCCGCCGAGCAGAATCGTGCCGATCAGATTCGGGTCGTCGGTCATCGGGACGTGCCCGATGCCGGGCAGGACCAGTATCCGCGCCTGCGGGAAGAATCGGCGCACGCGTCGTGCCTGATACACCGGCAGAATCAGGTCGCGCCGCCCCCATGCCACGGTGACGGGAACCGTCGCGTCGACGACCGGCGGGAGATCGAACTTGGCTGTCATCCCCTTGTCGACCAGTGCGTTCGTGGTGAGCGAGTGCGTGTCGATCACGGCGTCCTCGTACGGTACCCGGCTGGGCCGGGCAAAGAAGGCGGCGAGCGAGGGGTAGCGGACAGCCTTGTATCGCAGAGCCTTCGGAGCGTTCGGACCCATCGCCCGGGCGAGTCCGCGCAGGGCACGGAACGTGTAGATGGTGCGTGCCTGGTCGGCGTGGTTGACGAAGAAGCCGGCCGGTGAGAGGGCCGTGGCCGAGGCGACCTCGCCCCTGGCCGCGAGAGCGAGGGACAGCCAGCCTCCGAGCGAGTTCCCCGCGACGTGCGGGCGTTCCCCGGCCGGCGTCACCGAGCGGACGAACCCGCTCAGTTCCTCGAGGAGTTGATCCATCATGTCCGGGCCGTCTTCGAGTGCGGCCGATTCTCCGTGCCCCGGAAGGTCGACGGTGACCACCCGGCGGTAGGGCGTCAACTGGTCCAGGAGGGCGTTCCAGGCCTGCCGGCGATGCACCACCCCGTGCACGAGTACCAGGGTGGGGCCGGAGCCGGCGATGTCGTGGGGCAAGTCCATGGACAGATGTTACCGCTATCACGAGTAACATCTATTGCCCCCGATAGTGGGGCCCCATCGCCCACGGTCGTGGGCGACGGGCCCCGACATCGACCCCGATTCGGGTCGGTCGGGCCGATGCGGGAAAGATGCTAACCGGTCTGTTTGTTACTCGCCAGTCGGGTTCCCGACCTCGCCGACCGGCGCACGAGTGAAGCGGACGAGTTGGCGTGTAAGCCGGATCCTGTCCCCGAGCGCCGAAGCGCCGGGTGGCGACCATCCATCTGGGCACACCGTCGCCGGGTACCTCGAGCGGTTCACCCGCAGGCTCGGGCGAGCAGCCCTCGAACACCTGCGCAGCCGCACCGGGATCCCGGAGGAAACGGTGCGGCCTTCAACCTTGCTCCGGGCGGGGTTTACCTAGCCACCCCGGTCACCCGGGGTGCTGGTGCGCTCTTACCGCACCGTTTCACCCTGACCGACGCCGCACCCCGGAGGATGTGGCGTCGGCGGTCTGTTTTCTGTGGCACTGTCCCGCGAGTCACCTCGGGTTGCCGTTAACAACCGCCCTGCTCTGTGGAGTCCGGACTTTCCTCGACTCAGGGCCTGTGCACTGAAGTGCTGGTTCCCTGTGCCGCGGTCGCCCGGCCAACTCGTCCGCCCGATCAGCCTACAGTCCGTGCGAACGTGTCATGCCGCCGCACTATGGTCTGTTCATGACCCGATACGCCGCCCTCCTGCGCGGTATCAATGTGGGCGGCATCAACATCAAGATGGCCGACCTCCGCAGCACCTTCGTCGATCTGGGATTCGAGAACGTGAAGACCGTTCTCGCGTCGGGCAACGTGCTCTTCGATTCCGACCGTGACGACGTCCCCACACTGAAGAGTGAGATCGAAGCCGGGCTGCGTGCCGAATTCCACTACGAAGCCTGGGTTTTCGTCCTCGACCTCGACACGGTCCGGAAGATCGTCGACGACTACCCGTTCGACCCCGAGCGAGAAGGATGGCACCCGTACGTGCTGGTGACGCTCGAACGCGAGGTCCTGGACACACTTCTGAGCATCCAGGACGAGCTGGATCCGGAGGTCGAACGGGTGCAGGCCGGCGACGGCGTCCTGTACTGGGAAGTCGAACGGGGCATGACGCTCAAGAGCAGGTTCGGCAAGAGCACGGGCGCTCCCAAGCTCAAGGCGTTCACCACGACCCGGAATCTGCGCACCCTCCACAAGCTCCTGAAGTGACCCCTCGGTGACAGTTCTGGCGGTGGCGCTCGTCGCCGGAGTCCTCGTCTTCGCCGTCGTACGCCCACGCAGGCTGCCCGAGATCGTCGCGGCCGCACCGGCTGCGGTCGTCGTCCTGGCCACCGGCCTGGTGACGCCGTCGGAGGCCTGGGACGAAGTGTCGGAGATGGCGCCGACCGTCGGGTTCCTGGCGGCGATCCTCGTGCTTGCGCACCTCGCGGACGCCATGGGGGTGTTCACCTGGATCGCGGGCCGGTTGCGGCGCGGGGCGCGGGGGGATCCGAAGAGGTTGCTGACACTCGTGTTCGGAGCGGCGGCGTTGACCACCGCGGTGCTGAGTCTCGATGCCACGGTGGTCCTGCTGACACCGGCGGTGATCGCCACGGCCCGCTCCCTGCAAATGGATCCGCGCCCCCACTCGTACGCCACGGCTCACCTGTCGAACACCGCGTCGACCCTGCTGCCCGTGTCCAACCTGACGAACCTCATCGCGTTCTCGGCGACCGGGTTGACCTTCCTGCATTTCACCGCCGTGATGGCCCTGCCGTGGGCGGTGGCGATCGTCGTCGAACTGATCCTGTTCCGCGTGTTCTTCCGGCGTCACCTCGTCCGGCCCGAAGCCGAGCCGGAGCCGAAACGCGATCCGCAGGCGCCGGTCGCCGCACTGTCGATCATCGCGGCCACACTCCTGGGGTTCGCGGTGTCCGGCTTCGTCGGGGTCGCACCGGCGTGGGTGGCCGCGGCGGGGGCGATCGTGCTGGGCGTCGTCGCCCTGCGCGACGGCCGGACCAGCGTGAAACGGATCGTGTATTCGATCGACGTGTGGTTCTGCGCGTTCGTCCTGATCCTCGGCGTCGTCGTGGCCGGGGTGGCGAACGGTCCGATCGGCGAATGGATCGCCACGCGGCTGCCGACCGACACGTCGTTCACGGCGCTGCTCACGATGGCCGTCGTCGCCGCGGTCGCGGCGAACCTGGTGAACAACCTGCCCGCCACTCTGCTCCTGCTGGCAGCGCTCGGACCGCACCCTCCGACCGGACTCGTGCTGGCGATGCTGCTCGGTGTGAACCTCGGCCCCAACCTCACCTACGTGGGGTCGCTCGCGATCATGCTGTGGCGGCGCGTGGCCGCGCGAGCCGGATCTCCCGCGGATCTCCGGACGTTCACGGTTCTCGCGCTGGTGACCACGCCGTTGACCCTGCTCGCCGCGGTCGTTGCCCTCTGGGCCTGTGAGTACTTATTAACCGCGGGCGGTTAACAAGTACTCACAGGTGGGAGGTGTCGTTCACCAGGCGGACGGACGAGCCGCCGTCGGGATAGAACTCGGCGATGCTCAGCGACGCCAGATCCAGATGCAACCGGTACAGCAGCGAGGGTCCCGCGTCGAGCGCCAACTGCAACAGGGTCTTGATGGGGGTCACGTGGGTGACCACGAGGATCGTGGAGCCGGCGTAGGAGGCGGTGAGGTCGTCGCGGACCTTCAGGATGCGCTCCCGCACCTCGTCGAAGCTCTCCCCCGCGGGCGGGCACACCGACGTGTCCGACAACCACTTGCGGTGCAGTTCGGGGTCGCGCTCGGCAGCTTCCCGGAACGTGAGGCCCTCCCACTCGCCGAAGTCGGTTTCGGTGAGGCCCTCGTGCACGGTGACCGGGAGTCCGAGCACCTTCGCCGCCGCCGTCGCGGTCTGCTGCGCGCGCCCCAGCGGGGACGACACCACGGCCGCGATTCCGTTGTTGCCCGCGAAGCGGGCGGCCGCGCCGTTCGCCTGGGCCTGACCGATCTCGGTGAGGGCCGGGTTCCCGCGACCCGAGTACCGCCGGTCGACGGACAGCGCGGTCTGCCCGTGCCGGAGCAGCAGCATCCGGGTCGGGGCGCCCGTCGTGTCCATCCAGCCCGGTGCCGCGGGGGTGGTCTTCTCCGACGGGACGGCAGCCGGTTCCGGTTCGACGTCGGCATTGCCGGCGGCGGCGTCCATGGCTTCGTTGGCGAGGCGGTCGGCGTGCGCGTTCTCCGCCCGCGGAATCCAGGTGTACGTCACAGAATCGAATTTCCGGGCGAGTGTGGACGCCTGGCGCTGCAGCGGAATCATGTCCGGGTGCTTGACCTTCCAGCGCCCGGACATCTGCTCGACCACCAGTTTGGAGTCCATCCGCACGTCCACCTCGGATGCGCCGAGTTCGGCGGCGGCGTCGAGACCGGCGATCAGGCCCCGGTACTCGGCGACGTTGTTGGTGGCGATCCCGAGGCTTTCCTTGCGTTCCGCGAGAACGGTGCCGTTGGCGGCGTCGAACACCACGGCGCCGTAGCCGGCCGGCCCGGGATTGCCGCGCGAACCACCGTCTGCCTCGACGACGACCCGACCGGCACTCACAGACCCGACTCCTTGGTGCGCACCAGGATCGCGCCGCATTCGGAGCAGCGCACGACGACGTCGGGCGCCGAGGCGGTGATGCGGGAGATCTCGCCGCGGTCGAGTTCGATGCGGCACGCTCCGCAGCGCCGCGCCTGCAGCAGTGCCGCTCCGACACCGTTCTGGCTGCGCTGCTTCTCGTAGACGGCGATCAGGTCGGCGGGAAACTGGTCGGCCAGCGCCGTGCGGTCGCGGATGCAGCGCTGCTCGGCGGCGTCCAGATCCGCGACGGCGTCGTCCCGGCGGCGGCCGGCGTCGATGAGGTCTTCCTCGATCTGCGACAGCTGCGCACCGGCGTGGTCGTGGTCGGACTGCGACGCCTCGCGCCGTTCCATCACCTCGAGCAATTCGTCCTCGAGCAGTCCCTGACGGCGGACGAGGCTGCCGAGTTCGTGTTCGAGTTCGGTGAGCTGCTTCGATCCGACCGTTCCGCTCTGGAGCAGCGCGCGGTCGCGGTCCTCGCGCTGACGGACGGCGTCGACCTCACCTTCGAGCTTGCGGATGTCGCGGTCGAGATCGTCGAGGACGATTTCGACGGCCACTGCCGCGTCCTTACGGGTGACGCGCTCCGCCTCGAGCCGCTCGACTTCCTGGCGCTCCGGAAGCGCGGTGCGTCGGTGGGCGATCCTCGACAGCTCCGCATCGACGCCGGCGAGGTCGAGAAGCTTGGACTGCACCTGTGGTTCGACGTTCACGCGTGGTAACTCCTGCTGTCTTCTGTGAAGGGTTCTGGTGTGCAGATTGCTGGGTGTCAACCGTACCCCGGCGGATCACGGGTTTCGGCCGGACGGCGCTACGACGGCGACGCGCTGACCGACCACGGATCGGTCCGTACGGCCGACACCCGAACCTGCCATTCCGGTGTGCGGCCGAACGCGGTGTCGAGGACGCCCTTGGCCTGGTCACACCACGGCTGCTCGCTCGCCCAGTGCGCGACGTCGATCAGGGCCGGACCTCCGGCGCGCAGGTGCTCGTCCGCCGGGTGGTGTCGCAGATCGGCGGTGACGTAGGCGTCCACGCCGAGTCGGGAGACGGCGTCCAGGTACGAGTCGCCGGAGCCGCCGCACACCGCGACGGTGCGGATCGTGGCTTCGGGGTCGCCCGCGGCCCGCACACCCCACGTCGTGGCAGGCAGCGCGTCCGCCACCCGGTCGGTGAAGTCGCGCAGCGACAGCGGCTCGGCGAGCTCCCCGACCCGCCCGAGTCCGCGGGGACCGGGGAACGTCGCCATCTCGAAGACGTCGAACGCGACCTCCTCGTACGGGTGGGCGGCGCGCATCGCGGCGAGCACCTTCTGCCGGATGCCGCGCGGGGCGATCACCTCCACCCGGCTCTCCTCGACGCGTTCGAGCGCACCGACCGCGCCGAGGGTGGGGTTCGCGCCGTCGGTCGGGAGGAACTGGCCCTGCCCGGTGACGGACCAGCTGCAGTCGCGGTAGTTGCCGATGTGCCCGGCGCCCGCGTCGAACAGGGCGCGGCGCACCGTGTCGGCGTCGCCGGCCGGGACCAGGACCACCCACTTGTCCAGGTTCTCGGTGGGGTGTGGGTCGATCGGTCCGGTGACGGTGAGTCCGAGCGCCGCAGCCAGGGCGTCGGAGACGCCGGGGTCCGCGGAGTCGGCGTTGGTGTGCGCGGTGAACAGGGCGCATCCGGCCCTGATCAGCTTGTGGACGAGTGCGCCCTTCGGGGTGTGCGCGCCGACGGTGTCGACGCCGCGCAGCAGCAGCGGGTGGTGGACGAGGAGAAGGTCGGCGCCGGCGTCGATCGCCTCGTCGACGACGGCGGCGGTCGGATCGACCGCGATCGTCACCGTCGTCACCGTGTCGTCGGGGTCGCCGCATACGAGGCCGACGGAGTCCCACGATTCGGCGAGGGCGGGCGGGTACGCCGCGTCCAGGGTCGCGATCACGTCGGCGAGACGCACCGGGTTCACAGGATCTCCTTCATCGCGTCGATCAGGACATCGGTCTGCTCGCGGGGTCGCACCGCGACCCGGAGGAAGTCGGGACCGAGTCCGGGGAACGTGTCGCACCGCCGCACGGCGATGCCCCGCTCGCGTAGTTGCTTCCGCACGAGTTCGCCGTCCGGCAGTCGGAACAGCAGGAACGGTGCGACGGCGGGCTGGTGCACCGCGACGCCGATCTCGTTCAACCGGCGGATCATGTCGTCCCGCCACGCACCCAGCACGACGGCGTGCTCCAGGGCGGCGGCGACGGCGTCCGGTTCGCTGCATGCGGCGATCGCCTCCACCTGCAGGCTTCCCAGTGGCCAGTGCGCCCGCCCCACCTGCAGACGTTCGAGGATCTCCGGGGAGCCGAGCGCGTATCCGCAGCGTAGTCCGGCCAGTGCCCACGTCTTGGTGAGGCTGCGCAGCACCAGCACGTCGGGCAGCGAACGACCGGCGAGCGACTCGACCTCGCCCGGCACCGCGTCGGCGAACGCCTCGTCGACCACGACGATCCGGCCGGGCCGGCGCAGCCGCAGGATCTCCTCCGCCGGGTGCAGCACCGAGGTGGGGTTGGTCGGGTTGCCGATCACCACCAGGTCGGCGGAGTCGGGGACCGCGGCGGCATCCAGGACGTACGGATCGTCGAGGAGAACCTGTGTGACGGGCACGTTCGCCTCCCGCAGCGCCCACTCCGGTTCCGTGAACGACGGGTGGATCAGTGCTGCCTCCCGGACCCCGAGCCGCGGGAGCAGGGAGAAGCCCTCGGCCCCACCCGAGAGGAGCAGCACCTCCTCGGGCGAGCGGCCGTGCCGGGCGGCGACGGCGGTCCGGGCGACGCGATCGGCCCCGACGGTGGGATAGGAGCCCAGGCGCGGCAACGTGTCCGCGAGGCGCAGTCGCAGCCATTCCGGGGGCCCGTCGCCCTGCACGTTCACTGCGAAATCGAGGAGACCGGGCCCCGCATCCACGTCTCCGTGGTGACGCAGGCTCTCCCGGGTACCGGCACGAATGTCCACAACCGTCGAGCCTAAGGGACAATGGTCCGGTGACATCTCTCTCCACCTCCCTGTCCTCCGCCCCTTCGGCCCTGTCGGCTCCGATCGTGCTGTTCGATCTCGACGGCACGCTCACCGACTCCGCGCCCGGCATTCACGCCGGGTTCCGTCATGCGCTCGCGACGGTCGGGCAGCCGGAACCGACCGACGAGATGATCGACGCCGTCATCGGCCCGCCGATGATCGACACGTTCCGGTCGATGGGGCTGGACGAAGACGTCGTGCAGCATGCGATCGCGGCCTACTTCGAGCGCTACGACAGCGTGGGGTGGGCGGAGAATGCCGTCTTCGACGGCATCGAGAAGGTGCTGATCGACGCCCGCGACAGCGGCCGACGGCTCGCCGTCGCCACGTCGAAGTCCGAACGGTTCGCGATCCGCATCCTCGAACACTTCGAGCTGGCCCACTACTTCGAGTTCATCGGCGGTGCCAGCGACGACGGCAGTCGCCGCGCCAAGTCGGACGTGATCGCCCACTCCCTCCGGAACCTGGGAGTCGCCGCCACCGAGGGCGCCACCCCCGACGTCCTGATGGTCGGCGACCGTGACCACGACGTCCTCGGTGCCGCGCACTGGGGTATCCCCGCGGTGTTCGTCGAGTGGGGTTACGGTTTCCCGGCCGAGGCCGAGCGCGCGCACACGACGGCGGAGACCGTCGCCCACCTCGGGAAGCTGCTCGATGCCGCAGCCTGACACCCCGCTGCACGTGACGTTCGTGTGCACCGGCAACATCTGCCGCTCCCCCATGGCTGAGAAGATCTTCGCCGAACACCTCCGCCGGGAAGCCCTCGACGACCGGGTGATGGTGAGCAGCGCCGGGACCCACGGCTGGCACGTCGGCCGCGAGGCCGACATCCGCACCAACGAGACCCTGAAGCTGAACGGGTACCCGACGGGCCACACGGCCGCGGAGGTCGGACCGTTCCATCTCGGCGCCGATCTGGTGGTCGCACTGGCGGCCAACCACGACCGTGAGCTTGCCCACATGGGGGTGCCCGACGAGCGCCGCCGGTTGCTGCGCAGTTTCGACCCGGATGCGGACACGTCGTCCGTCCCCGACCCGTTCTACGGCGACCTCGAGGACTTCGAGCGAGTCCGTCTGCAGATCGAGGCCGCGGTGCCCGGGCTGCTCGACTGGGTGCGCAGCCGGTAACCCACGATCAGGGTCCCCACCTGCGAGCGGCTACCGTGGAGGCGTGCGAAGGCTGAGATTTTTGTTGCGACCCGGCTGGTTGGTGTTGGCCTTGGTGGTCGCCGGATTCGCATTCATGTGTTTCTACGTGCTCGCGCCGTGGCAGCTCGGCAAGAACACGTCGACGGAGCACCGGAACCAGCTGATCGCCGACTCGGTCGACGCCGACCCCGTCCCGCTGGAGACCCTGCTGTCCGGCGCGGCCCCGAATCCGGACGACGAGTGGCGCCGCGTCACCGCGACCGGGTCCTACGTCCAGAACAGTGACCTGCTGGTCCGGTTGCGGTCCATCGAATCGCAGCCCGCGTACGAGGTCCTGACCCCGCTGCAACTGACCGACGGTCGCACGATCCTGGTCAACCGCGGCTACGTCCGCCCCCTCCAGGGAACCGAGCCGCCTCCGGTGGATCCGCCGCCGGCCGGGCAGGTGACGCTCGACGGTCGCGTCCGCAAGTCGGAGGGCACCATCGCCGGCAAGGATCCGATCGACGAGAACGGGCTCCGGCAGGTGTATTACATCGACGCGGGTCAGATCAGCGGTTTCATCGGCACCGATCTCGTCGACGCGTACGTGCAACTCGAACCCGATCAGCCCGGCGGCCTCGGGACCATCCCGCTCCCGCAGCTCGACGCGGGCCCGTACCTGTCGTACGGCTTGCAGTGGCTGGCGTTCGGCATCATGGCCCCGCTCGGCCTGGCCTACTTCATCCGCGCGGAGTGGCGCGAGCGCCGCAAGGAGAAGTCCGCGAAGACCTCCGACGACTCCGCTGCGGCTCACGCACCGGTGGCCCGGAAGAAGCCGTTCACCCGAAGCAAGCCGGTGGAGTCAGCGCCGCGGACGGCGGCGGAAGCGAAGCTGGCCGACCGCTACGGCAAGGGCCGCTGACACCAGCGCCGCACCGCCCTGCACCGCGGCGGACAGCCGCACCGCACGGTCGAGGTCGACAGGCAGGGGCGACGGCCCGGAGCCCAGGACGGGTCGCATCTCGACGCCGTGCGCGTATTCGGTGCGCCCGCCCAGCGAGATCCCGAGTGCGCCCGCCGCGCTGGCCTCCGCGACGCCCGCGTTGGGGCTGGGGTGCTGGGAGGCGTCGCGCCGCCACGCCACCCACGCCTCGTTCGGCGACCCGCCGACCGCCGGCGCGGCTACGACCGACAGCGCACCCGTCAGGCGGGCGGGCAGCAGGTTGAGGCCGTCGTCCCACCGCGCCGCCGCCCATCCGAAGTTGCGGTACTTCGGCGAGCGGTACCCGACCATCGCGTCCAGGGTGTTGGACGCCCGGTAGACGAACAGTCCGGGAATTCCGGCCACGGCGCCCCACACGAATGCCCCGACCGCCGAGTCGGACGTGTTCTCGGCGACCGACTCCAGCGTCGCCCGCGTGAGCCCGTCGACGCCGAGCACGCTGGGGTCGCGACCGCACAGCGACGGCAGCAGGGCGCGGGCGGCGGCAAGATCGTCCGCCTCCAGGTGTGCGGCCATGCTCGATCCGGTCCGTCCCAGCGACGTCCCGCCGAGCACGGCCCATGTCGCGACGGCCGTTCCGGCTACCTCGCCTGGCCATCCCCCGCGCCGCGCGATCCGCGTCGCGGCGACCCCCAGCCCCGCCGCTCCGCCGACGAGGACGGCCACGTGCAGGATCCCGGCCGACCGGGAGTCACGGTACGTCGCCTTCTCCAATGCCATTGCGGTGCGTCCGAATCCGGCCACGGGATGCCACCGGGCCGGATCGGCGAACACGCGGTCGGCGGCGAAGCCGAGGAGCAGGCCTGCAGCACGCGCGGTGGCGGGACGGGAGGTTCGATGCACGCCGATATTTGTATCAACTAACGTTGCAGTCGATGTAAAGGAGCGTCCCATGAATGCCGCGATCGACGAGTACCTGGCAGGCAAGAACCCGGACGCCACCGAGCGCCTGCTGCAGTTCCGTGACCTCGTTCTCGCGTGCGGCGAGGTGGACGAACGGGTCCACCGGACCGAGATCGCGTGGGCTCGTGCCCGTGTCTTCGCTGCCGCGTTCATCTACTCGTCGCGGCTCGAGATCGCCCTCGACCTGCGTCGCCGCGTCCATCACCCGCAGCTCCGCGAGGCGTTTCCCACGACGAAGACGGTGATCACCCACCGTTTGACGATCACCTCCGACGATCAACTCGACGACACCCTGGCGGCGCTCCTCGCCGAGGCCTACGACACGGTGGGTCCGGGCACTCGCGCGCGCTAGCCGAGGGCACAATTGCGCGCCGATTCGCCGGAATCCCGCGCAACAGCGTGTGCGTCTCACCAATCCGTCGGCGGCTGCGAACGACGCACCCGTTCCGGTCGGCATGTCTGATTCCTGAAACTCTGCCGAGTATCTCGCCAAGCGCCCTTTATTGCGCCTACCATGGTAAATGCCGCCTCGTTCCCCCCATTCAGGGGCGGCGCACGGCCCCGCCCTGCTCACATCTTCGGTGCTGACTCAACACACCCACGTGGCCCGGCGGGGTTCTGCGCGTCCGGTGGACATTCATGTGAGGCATTGGTTTCGCCGACTGCGCCTGGGACGATCGAGAGGTGTGCAGCGACCTGACGAAGCTCGGCGACGACGAACTGCTCGCCCAGCTGGATGAGCACCGAGCACTGCTCGGCGAGTCGATCGCGAACGACTACGGTTGCGAAACGGTCCGCGGAGTCACCAGCCGGATCACAGCGTACGAGGCCGAACTCGATCGCCGCGGCTCCGCGACCTCGCGCGACGCGACCTGACGCGCTACGTGCGGGACGTGCGACTCGTGGTGGGAGCGGACCAGACGCCGGTCACTTCCCCGCTCTCCTCGTAGCGGTCGATCTTCACGATGCCCGCCCCGGTTTCGGTGGGCCGGTGCGTCTCGTTGACGGCCTGGAAGTCTGATTCGAAGGTCTTGTCGCTCGACGTGCCGTTGCGCAGCGTCACCTTGTACCTGGGCATGTCAGGAATATGCCACTGCAGGCGAAGCCGCGGGCGATGAACAGGATAACTCCACGAAACCTGTCACAGGACCGCAGTGGAACTGAAATAACACAAATCTGTGTCATGTCAGTCAGAACTGCTATTTTCGATACTGTGCCGTCCGACACACAGCTGATATTCGCCGACCACGTCGGCCGTTTCTACGCACGCCGATACGGATTCCCGCCGATGGCGGGACGGCTGCTGGGGTACCTGTTCGTCTGCGATCCGCCGCAGCAGACGATCGACGAACTGGGCGAGGCGTTGCTGGCGAGCCGGAGCGCCATCACCGGGGCGGTCAAGCTGCTCGAGGGCTATCGGATGGCGCGGCGAACCCGAGTGGCCGGCGAGCGGGTGGACCGGGTGAGCCTGGACCCGGCCAGTCAGCAACCGCAGAACTTCGATTCCGCCCTGCACCGGGAGCACGCGGCGCTGTTCCGGGAGGGCTTGGCGTTGCTGGTCGACGCTCCACCCGAACGTCGCGCCCCGCTCGAGGAGATGGTCGCGCTGGCCGACTTCCTCAGCGAGCGACTTCCGGCGCTGCTGGACGAGTGGCACACGCATCGCGACGAGCTCCGGGCTCGGCACACGAGGAAACTCGATCGAGAAGAGGATGTCCACCATGACTGAATTCGACCTGTCCGCCCTGCGCGAGCAGGCGGCCAACGGTGATTCGACCGCGCTCGACATCCTGATCGAGCTCGCCGGCGAGCGGGGTGACATGGACGAACTCCGCCGGCTCGCGGACAACGGCAGCTCCGACGCGGCCGACCAGCTCATCGAACTCGCCACGGAACTGGGCGACATGAACGAACTTCGCCGCCTCGCCGACAACGGCAACATCACCGCCGCCGAGCAGCTCATGGAGCTCACCGAGGAGTGAAACGAGGTGAGCGGCAGTCGAACGCGGACCACGGTCAACACCGACACGGAGAAAGCCCCGACCCGCGCGGAAACGCAGATCGGGGCTTTGCCTGACTGTGGGCGCGGAGGGTTTCGAACCCCCGACCGCTGGTGTGTAAAACCAGAGCTCTACCACTGAGCTACACGCCCGAACATCCGGCGAGAACCTCGCCGGATGCGCATCAGGACTCTAGCGTGGCGAGCGCTTTCTCCCAAGCTCCCTGGTCACGGGCCTCTCCGGGCCCGTTCATCTCGGCGAACCGGATGACGCCTTCCTTGTCGATGACGAAGGTGCCGCGGTTCGCGAAGCCCAGCTTCTCGTTGAAGACGCCGTACTGCTGCGCGACCGCACCGTGCGGCCAGAAGTCGGCGAGCAGCGGGAAGGTGTATCCCTGCTCGGCGGACCAGATCTTGTGTGTCGGCGACGCACCGACGGAGAGCGCGAGAATCGCAGTCTCGTCGTTCTCGAACTTCGGCAGTTCGTCGCGAACCTTGCAGAGTTCACCCTGACACGTTCCGGTGAACGCGAGGGGGTAGAACACGAGCAGGACGTTCTTCTTTCCGCGGTAATCGGAAAGCGTCACTTCCTGATTGTTCTGGTCCTTGAGGGTGAAATCGGGGGCGGTGGTGCCCACCTCGAGCGGCATGACGTGATCCTTCGGTGAGTGAACGAAAAGGTGAGACTGTTCAGCGCTTGTTCGCGGGACGCGACTTCGGCTGAACCAGACGGCTTCCCGACCAGTCCCCGAGGTTTGCCGCCGACGTCTGGGTGAGACCGGCTGTAGGTGCGGACTCGGCGATCTCGCTGGGCTCGACGTGACCGGGCTGACCGGTCTTGGGGGTGAGGACCCACACGAATCCCTCGTCGGCCAGGGGGCCGATGGCATCCATGAGGGCGTCGACGAGGTCTCCGTCTTCGTCGCGCCACCACAGCAGCACGACGTCGATCACCTCGTCGGAATCCTCGTCAAGCAGTTCTCCACCGATGGTGTCCTCGACCGCGGCACGCAGGTCGTCGTCGGTGTCCTCGTCCCAGCCCAGTTCCTGTACCGCCATGTCGGCAGTGATCCCGAGTTTCTGAGCGTAGTTTTGGGCGTCCGCCGCGGCGACCACGGTGGGGTCCTCCTTTTGTTGACGGTGCTCGGATACCCGAACACCTGCCGGATGAAGATCAATTAGGTGAAAGCGAACATGCTCGAGCGCTTTCGCGCAAGCCGACCACGCGAATTTTTCTCAGAATGTAGTGATGCGTGGTCATCGACCGAGCCTACGGTGCGGGAGTCACGATGTGGGGCAGGCTGCCCGAATCGAGTCGCTGAGCTCGTCTCCACGGCTGGCGAGTGTGTTCAGAATGTCACCGCGTTGCCCGCCGTCGACGGCGATCGCAAGTTCCCGATAATTGTTCGCGTAATCGGTGAGCAGTCCGGTCAGCTCCGCGGGAAGCGCGGGCGTGGCGGCACTGGCCCCGTCGGCCGCCGCCCGGAGGGCTGCCGCCGCGGCGCTCGCCTTCGCACCGGTGTCCGCGGCGTCGGCGTTGGCGGCGTCGATGAAGGCGTTGTAGCTGTCGATGGTGTCGCCGGCGCGGTTCACGAACATCGTGCACTGCTCCACGAGCGCCTCCCGCTCGGCCGCGGCTTTCTGCGAGGACGACGCGGCCACCGACGAGGACGTCGCCTCTGCGGCGTACTCGGCGGCCTGAGAATCGTTTTGCTGCGCGGTCCCCTCGATCTCGCCGCCGCATCCGGCGATGACGCCCACACCGACGATCGCCGCGACGGCAGCGCTCGCGGGCCCCCAGCGGCGCGTCGACGTGCGCATTCGTCTCCCCCATGTTTTCGACGGCATCGATAAGTTCAACATTCGGCCCCGGAACTGCGCAAACGCTACCGAAGAGTAACCCGAGCACAGTGTGCCGACTGGGCCGCGATGGTGAAAGATGAGGGTCGCGCCATATTCATAAAGGAGATGGGTCGGGCCTAACAAGGCCGCGATCGCATGGAGAGGACGCCACACCGCGCGTCCCACCACAATGAGGAGCAACGTTGTCAGACCTGATCCAGGGACCCGCGTCTCAACCGGATTCCGCCACACCCGGCGCCGGAGCGGCCCAACCTTCCAACCCCAGTGCGACCCCGGGTTCCGACGGCCGCGTTCGCGTCATCCGTGAGGGTGTTGCGTCTTATCTGCCGGATATCGACCCGGACGAGACCACGGAGTGGTTGGAATCGTTCGACGGACTGTTGGACCGGTCCGGACCGACCCGTGCCCGGTATCTGATGTTGCGGATGCTCGAGCGGGCCGGGGAGAAGCACGTCGCGTTGCCGGCGTTGACGTCGACCGATTATGTGAACACCATCCCGACGGAGAACGAGCCGTGGTTCCCCGGTGACGAGGAGACCGAGCGCCGGTATCGGGCGTTCATCCGGTGGAACGCGGCGGTGATGGTGACCCGCGCGCAGCGCCCGGGCGTCGGGGTCGGTGGTCACATTTCGACGTATGCGTCGTCGGCGGCGCTGTACGAGGTGGGGTTCAACCACTTCTTCCGCGGCAAGGACCATCCCGGGGGTGGGGATCAGATCTTCATCCAGGGCCACGCCTCGCCGGGCATCTACGCCCGCGCGTTTTTGGAGGGGCGGATCCCGGCGGAGCGGATGGACGGGTTCCGGCAGGAACACTCGCACGCCGATCAGGGCGGCGGGTTGCCGTCGTACCCGCACCCGCGCCTGCTCCCGGATTTCTGGGAGTTCCCGACCGTGTCGATGGGGTTGGGCCCGATGAACGCGATCTACCAGGCCCGGTTCAACCACTACCTGCACGACCGCGGCATCAAGGACACCTCCGATCAGCACGTGTGGGCGTTTTTGGGTGACGGGGAGATGGACGAACCCGAATCCCGCGGCCTGGCGCACGTGGCGGCCACCGAAGGTTTGGACAACCTGACGTTTGTGGTGAACTGCAACCTGCAGCGCCTCGACGGCCCGGTCCGCGGCAACGGCAAGATCATCCAGGAGTTGGAGTCGTTCTTCCGCGGCGCCGGCTGGAACGTGATCAAGGTGGTCTGGGGCCGCGAGTGGGACGCACTGTTGCACGCGGACCGGGACGGTGCCCTGGTCAACCTGATGAACGTCACCCCCGACGGTGACTACCAGACGTACAAGGCCAACGACGGCGGGTACGTGCGGGAGCACTTCTTCGGGCGGGATCCGCGGACGAAGGAACTGGTGAAGAACCTCTCGGATCGCGACATCTGGAACCTCAAGCGCGGCGGCCACGATTACCGCAAGATCTACGCCGCGTACGCGGCGGCGATGGCGCACAAGGGGCAGCCGACGGTGATCCTGGCGCACACCATCAAGGGCTACACCCTGGGCAAGCACTTCGAGGGCCGCAACGCCACCCACCAGATGAAGAAGCTGACCCTCGATGATCTGAAGAATTTCCGGGACCTGCAGCGGATCCCGATCTCCGACGAAGAGTTGGAGAAGGACCCGAAGATGCCGCCGTACTACCACCCCGGCCCCGATGCCCCGGAAATCCAGTACATGCTCGACCGGCGTAAGGCGTTGGGTGGGTTCCTGCCCGAGCGGCGCACCAGCCCGGCGCCGTTGCCGCAGCCGGCGGACTCGACCTACGACGTGGTCCGCAAGGGCTCCGGGAAGCAGCAGGTCGCGACCACCATGGCGTTGGTGCGGATCATGAAGGAGCTGTTGCGGGACAAGGAGATCGGCAAGCGGATCGTGCCGATCATCCCGGACGAGGCCCGCACCTTCGGGATGGACTCCTGGTTCCCGTCCTTGAAGATCTACAACCGCAACGGGCAGCTGTACACCGCGGTGGATGCGGAGCTGATGCTCGCCTACAAGGAATCGGAGATCGGGCAGATCCTGCACGAGGGCATCAACGAGGCCGGCTCGACCGCCTCGTTCACCGCGGTCGGCACCTCGTATGCCACCCACGGTGAGCCGATGATCCCGCTGTACATCTTCTACTCGATGTTCGGGTTCCAGCGCACCGGCGACGGCCTGTGGGCGGCGGCCGATCAGATGGCCCGCGGGTTCGTCCTCGGCGCCACCGCCGGCCGCACCACCCTCACCGGCGAAGGACTGCAGCACGCCGACGGGCACTCGCTGCTGCTGGCCTCGACCAACCCGGCCGCCGTCGCCTACGACCCGGCGTTCTCCTACGAGATCGCGCACATCGTCAAGGACGGGCTGCGCCGGATGTACGGCGGCACCGACGGCGTGGACGGGTTCGGTGGCGAGGACATCTTCTACTACATCACCCTCTACAACGAGCCCTACTCCCAGCCCGCCGAACCCGCCGACCTCAACGTCGACGGACTGCTCAAGGGCATGTACCTGTTCAAGAAGTCCGAGGCATCGGGCCCGAAGGCGCAGATCCTGGTCTCCGGTGTCACCATGCCGGAGGGCCTGCGGGCCCAGGAACTGCTCGCCGACGAGTGGGGTGTGGCCGCCGACGTGTGGTCGGTCACCTCCTGGGGTGAACTGCGCCGCGACGGCATCGAACGGGAGAAGCAGGCCCTGCGCGACCCCGGCACCGACGCCCCGCTGCCCTACGTCACGCAGGCCCTGTCCGACGCCGCCGGCCCGTTCGTGGCGGCCTCGGACTGGATGCGCGCCGTCGCCGACCAGATCCGCCAGTGGGTGCCCGGCTCGTACACCACCCTCGGCACCGACGGGTTCGGCTTCTCCGACACCCGCCCCGCCGCCCGCCGGTACTTCAACGTCGACGCCGAATCCATCGTCGTCGCCGTGCTGTCCGCCCTCGCCGGCGAAGGCACCCTCGACCGCTCCAAGGCCGTCGA